>NZ_CP045649.1:2472630-2773656 GCF_009557055.1 Nocardioides sp. dk884
GCCGCGACGTGCGCGAGACGGTGATCGTCGACGCCGCCAGCGGCAAGCCGGTCAACCGCTGGTCGATGATCCACAGCGTCGAGCGCGAGCTCTACGAGGCGTCGGTCAACAACGAAGGCACGCCCGACGACGACACCGACGACACCGTCAAGCTCGACCGGGTCTGGCGCGAGGGCAACCCCCGCGACGGCCTCAACGAGTCCCAGGCAGACCTGATCGACGGCACGGGCGACGCGTACTGGTTCTTCTACAACGCCTTCGGCCGCGACTCCTACGACGACCGCGGCGCGATCATGCGTACCGTCAACAACGACCCCCGCATCAGCTGCCCCAACGCCAACTGGAACGGCGTGACGACCAACTACTGCAACGGCGTCACCAGCGACGACACCGTCGCCCACGAGTGGGGCCACGCCTACACCGAGTACACCTCGGGGCTGATCTACCAGTGGCAGGCCGGCGCGATGAACGAGTCGTTCTCCGACATCTGGGGCGAGACCGTCGACCAGATCAATGAGCGGTTCAACGAGGTGCCCAACACCCGCCGCACCGACGCTCAGTGCTCGGACTACACGCGGGGCCCGATCAAGATGACGATCAACTCCCCCGCGTCGATCGCCGGTCCCTGTGACGCGGCGCCGGCCTCGTTCGGCCCGGTCTTCTCCGAGCCGGTGACCACCGACGTCGTGGTCGCCACCGACGACGCCGCCGACGGCACCACCGCCACCGACGGCTGCACGGCGTTCACCAACGCCGGTGAGGTCGCCGGCAAGTTCGCCTACGTCGACCGCGGCACCTGCTCGTTCGCGATCAAGGCGGCCAACGCGGAGGCGGCCGGCGCCACCGGCATCGTGGTCGGCAACAACGACCCGGAGGGCGCGCCGATCTCGATGTCCGGCAGCGCCGACATCTACGGCCTGATGATCCGCGCGGCCGACGGCGCGAAGATCAAGTCCGCGACCGAGACGGTCAACATCACCGTCGGCCCGGCCGGTGAGGACAAGACCGACGACTCCTACCGCTGGCTCTCCGGCGAGGGCGACCCCGCCTTCGGCGGCGCGATCCGCGACATGTGGAACCCGAACTGCTACGGCGACCCGGGCAAGGTCTCCGACGCCGAGTACCACTGCAGCACCGACGACTCCGGCGGCGTGCACAGCAACTCCGGGGTCCCGAACCACGCCTTCGCCCTGCTGGTCGACGGCGGCACCTTCAACGGCGTCACCGTGGACGGCATCGGGCTGACCAAGGCCGCGCACGTCTTCTGGCGCACCCAGGCCAACTACCTGACGCCGACGTCGGACTTCACCGACCTCGCCGACGGGCTGGCGGCCTCGTGCACCGACCTCACCGCTCGCGGGATCAACGCGCTCTCGACCCAGGCCCGCGACCAGCAGGCCTCGGACGAGGTCATCGACGCCGCCGACTGCGCCTCGGTCACCGCCGTCGCCGCGGCGGTCGAGCTCGACCAGGAGCCCACGCAGTGCGACTTCAAGCCGCTGCTCGACCCCGACGCCCCCGAGCTCGAGTGCGGGGACGGTCTGCAGACCGAGGTCGTGTGGTCCGAGGACTTCGAGGACGGCCTGGCCGGCTGGACCCAGGACGAGGAGCTCACCTTCGAGGCCGGCCACGGCTACGAGTGGACCACCGTGGCCGACGCGCCCGGCGGGCACACCTCGCAGGTCGCCTTCGCACCCGACCCGGCCGACGAGGGGAGCTGTGCCGGCGACGCCGACGACGTCTCCAGCCGCAACGGGCTGATCAGCCCGGTCCTCACGCTGCCCGCGGGCACCTCGCCGCGGATGACGTTCGACCACTACGTCGCCACCGAGGCGTCGTGGGACGGCGGCAACGTGAAGGTCAGCGTCAACGGCGGCGACTTCGAGCTGCTGCCCGAGAAGGCCTTCCTCTTCAACGGCCCGAACGCCCCCCTGGCCACCGAGGCCGAGGACAACACCAACCCGATGGCCGGCGAGCCCGCCTGGACCGGCACCGACGGCGGCGAGATCCGCGGCAGCTGGGGCCAGACCCAGGTGGACCTGAGCACCATCGGCAAGGCCGGCGACTCGCTGCAGTTCCGCTTCGACATGGGTCGCGACGGCTGCAACGGCATCGACGGCTGGTACGTCGACGACATCGAGGTCGTCGTCTGCTCCGAGGGCACCGTCGAGCCGCCGGTGGCTGCGGTGCGCTCCACCACCACCGCGACGACGAAGCCGGCGAAGGTCACCCGCGGCGGCACCTTCCAGGCCCTCGTCACGGTCAAGGCCGCGGGCACGACGCCGGCCGGCAGCGTGCAGTTGCTGACCAAGGGCAAGAAGGTCGCCCGCGGCACGCTCGGCGCCAACGGCAAGGTGCGGCTCACGGTGAAGGCGACCGGGCAGCGGTTCAAGCCCGGCACGCACACCCTGGTCGCGAAGTACCTCGGCAGCGACACGGTCAAGGCCAGCCGGACCACCTTCAAGGTCCGGGTGATCGCCGCGAGGTGAGCACGACGAACGGGCCCCGCCGGACAGTGTCCGGCGGGGCCCGTTCTCGTTCTCGGTGTGGCTCAGGCCTCGATGACCACCGGGATGATCATCGGACGACGACGGTGGGCGTTGCTGACCCAGCGCCCGATCGTGCGGCGCACGGTCTGCTGGAGCTGGTAGGTGTCGGTGTTGCCCTCGGTGATCGCACGGTTCAGCGCGTCGATGATCGGCTGCTTGATGTCCTCGAAGTCCGCGTCGGAGAAGGTGTTGCCCCGCGCGTGGATCTCCGGGCCGGACGCGACCTTGCCGCTGACCGAGTCGACCACGACGATGACCGAGACGAACCCCTCCTCGCCGAGGATCCGACGGTCCTTCAGGTCGGACTCGGTGATGTCGCCGACCGAGGAGCCGTCGACGAAGACGTAGCCGCAGTCGACCTTGCCGGTGACCTTGGCGACCCCGTCGACGAGGTCGACCACGACGCCGTCCTCGGCGATGACGACGTTCTCCACGCCGGTGGCCTTGGCGAGCTCGCCGTTGGCCAGCAGGTGCCGGATCTCGCCGTGCACCGGCATCACGTTGCGCGGCTGGACGATGTTGTAGCAGTACAGGAGTTCGCCGGCGCTGGCGTGCCCGGAGACGTGCACCATCGCGTTGCCCTTGTGCACCACCCGCGCGCCCCAGCGGGCCAGGCCGTTGATGACGCGGTAGACGGCGTTCTCGTTGCCCGGGATCAGGCTCGAGGCGAGCAGGACGGTGTCGCCCTCCTCGATGTGCACGAAGTTGTGGTTGCGCTGGGCGATCCGGCTCAGCGCGCTCATCGGCTCGCCCTGCGAGCCGGTGGAGATCAGGACCTGGCGCTCGGGCGCGAGGTGCGCGAGCTCCTTGGCCTCGACCAGCACGCCCTCGGGGACGGTGAGGTAGCCCAGGTCGCGCGCGATCGCCATGTTGCGCACCATCGAGCGACCGACGTAGGCGACCTTGCGGTTGTGCGCCACGGCGGCGTCGAGGACCTGCTGCACACGGTGCACGTGGGAGGCGAAGCAGGCCACGATGATGCGCTGGGTGGACTCGCGGAACACCTGGTCGATGACCGGGGTGATGTTCTTCTCCGCCGGGGTGAACCCGGGCGTCTCCGCGTTGGTGGAGTCGGTGAGGAACAGGTCCACGCCCGCCTCGCCGAGGCGGGCGAAGGCGCGCAGGTCGGTGATCCGGCCGTCCAGCGGCAGCTGGTCCATCTTGAAGTCGCCGGTGTGCAGCACGACCCCGGCACCGGTGCGGATCGCGACCGCGAGCGCGTCGGGGATGGAGTGGTTGACCGCGACGAACTCGAGCTCGAAGGGCCCGAAGGTCATCGTGTCGCCCTCGCGCACCTGGTGGTGCACGGTCTGGCGCAGCCGGTGCTCGCGCAGCTTGGAGTCCAGCAGCGCGAGGGTCAGCTCGGAGCCGACCAGCGGGATGTCCTGGCGCTCGCGCAGGAGGTACGGCGTGGCGCCGATGTGGTCCTCGTGCCCGTGGGTCAGCACCAGCGCCTCGATGTCCTCGAGGCGGTCGCGGATCGAGGAGAAGTCCGGGAGGATCAGGTCGACGCCGGGCTGGTGGTCCTCGGGGAACAGCACGCCGCAGTCGACGATCAGCAGGCGCCCGTCGTACTCGAAGACGGTCATGTTGCGCCCGACGTCGCCCAGGCCGCCGAGCGGGGTCACCCGAAGGCCTCCCTTGGCCAGTGCGGGCGGTGCGGACAGCTCGGGGTGGGAGTGGCTCAAGATGTGGGTTCCTTACTGCAGTAGATCGGCCGCGACCAGGGCCGCGCGCAGCGCGGCGACCTCGTCGTCGTCCAGCTCCACCAGAGGGGAGCGGACGCGCCGGTTGTCGAGTACGCCGAGGAGCTGGAGCGCTGCCTTGGCGGTGGTGGCTCCGTAGTTGGCGACGCCCATCACGGCGTCGATCGCGGGGAGCATCCGCGTGAAGATCTCGAGGGCCTTGACGGCGTCGCCGGCCCGGTAGGCGTCGTGCATGGCACGCAGCTCGTTGCCCATCACGTGTCCGCACACGGACACGAAGCCGGCGGCACCGTGCGCCAGCCAGCCGAGGTTGGCGATGTCGTCGCCGGAGTAGACGGCGTAGCCCATCTGCATGATGCGCACGCCGCGGGGCAGGTCGCCGACGGCGTCCTTGACCGCCACGACGCTCTCCCAGTCGGCCATCGCGGCGTAGGTCTCCAGGGAGATCTGGCTGCCGGTGCGACCGGGGATGTCGTAGAGCATGACGGGGAGCTCGGCGGCGTCGACGACCTGGCGGAAGTGCTGCAGGATGCCGCGCTGTCCGGGCTTGTTGTAGTACGGCGTCACCAGCAGCACGCCGTCGGCGCCGTTGCGCCGGGCCTGCTGGGCCAGCGCGATCGAGGTGCGGGTGTCGTTGGTGCCGACGCCGGCGACCAGGGTGGCGCGGTCGCCGACCGCGTCCTTCACGGCGGCGAGGATCTCGCCGTCCTCCGTGGGCGTCGTCGTGGGCGACTCGCCGGTGGTGCCGGAGACGACGAGGCCGTCGTGGCCGTTGTCGACGAGGTGGCGCGCGATGCGGGCGGTGCCGTCGAGGTCGAGTGAGCCGTCGGCGTGGAACGCAGTGGCCATCGCGGTGAGGACGGTGCCGAAGGGTGCAGCCGAGGTCATGCGGGCAAGGCTATCCCCCCACGACCCGCAGGAGCGCCACCGGTCACAGATGCGGCGCCACCTCGGCGGCCACCAGGCGCAGGTGGTCGAGGTCGGTGAGGTCGAGCACCTGCAGGTAGATCCGCTGGGCGCCGGCCTGCGCGTAGGCGCCGATCTTGTCCACGACCTCCTGCGGCGTGCCGGCCAGGCCGTTCTCGCGCAGCTCGGCCACCTCGCGCCCGATCGCGGCGGCGCGCCGGGCGATCTCGGCCTCGTCCTGACCCACGCACAGCACCAGGGCGTTGGACCAGGTCATCGTGGCGGGGTCGCGGTCGAGGTCCTCACAGGCGCGGGTGACCCGCGCGATCTGCGCCCGGGTCTCCTCGAGGTCGACGAACGGGAGGTTGAACTCGTCGGCGTAGCGGGCCGCCAGCGCCGGGGTGCGCCGCTTGCCGCGCCCGCCGATGAGCACCGGCGGGCCAAGGGTCTGCGTCGGCTTGGGCAGAGCGGGCGACCCGGTGACCGGGTAGTGGGTGCCGGCGTGCTCGAAGAGCTTGCCGACCGGGGTGCGCCACAGCCCGGTGATCACCGCGAGCTGCTCCTCGAAGCGGTCGAAGCGCTCGCGGGTGTCGGGGAACGGGATCGCGTACGCCGCGTGCTCGGCGGCGAACCAGCCGGCGCCCAGGCCGAGCTCGACGCGGCCGCCGCTCATCTGGTCGACCTGCGCGACCTGGATCGCCAGCGGACCGGGGTGCCGGAAGGTCGCCGAGGTCATCAGCGTGCCGAGCCGGATGGTGCTGGTCTCGCGCGCCAGCCCGGCCAGCGTGGTCCACGCGTCGGTGGGCCCGGGCAGGCCGTCGCCGCCCATCGTCAGGTAGTGATCGGAGCGGAAGAACGCGCCGTACCCCAGCCGTTCGGCCTCCTGGGCGACCCGCAGCAGGTCGTCGTAGGTCGCGCCCTGCTGGGGCTCGGTGAACACACGCAGCTCGACACCGTTGCTCATGGCCCCACTCTGGCAGGCCGGTGGCTCAGCCGTGCACGCGCACCAGGTGGACCACGTCGAACCCGTCGTGGGCCTCGCGGGCGCTCTCGCGCCACTGCGCGCGGTCGAAGTCGGGGTAGCGGGTGTCGCCCTCGGGGCGCAGGTGCACCTCGCTGAGCACCTGCTCGTCGGCGACGGGGAGCGCGAGCGCGTAGACCGCCGCTCCCCCGGCGACGTAGGCGGTCAGCCCGCGCTCGCCCGCGAGCGCCAGCGCCTCGTCGAGGCCGTGGGCCACGAGCACGCCCTCGGCCGACCAGGACCGGTCGCGGGTGAGCACGATCGTGGTGCGCCCGGGCAGCGGGCGCCCGATCGAGTCGTACGTCGCGCGCCCCATGATCAGCGCGTGGCCCAGCGTCGTACGGCGGAAGTGGGCGAAGTCCTCCGGCAGGTGCCACGGGATCGTGCCGTCCGCGCCGATCACGCCGTTGTCGGCGACGGCCGCGATCAGCACGACCCGGGGCCGCTCAGACGGCAACGGGGGCCTTGATCGCCGGGTGCGGGTCGTAGCCCTCGAGGGTGATGTGCTCGAGGTCGAAGGCGTCGAGCTCGGTCACCGCGGGGTCGAGGCGCAGTGTCGGCAGCGGCCGCGGCTCGCGGGTGAGCTGGAGGCGGGCCTGCTCGAGGTGGTTGCTGTAGAGGTGGGCGTCGCCGAAGGTGTGCACGAAGTCGCCGACCTCGAGGCCGGTCACCTGGGCGACCATGTGGGTCAGCAGCGCGTAGGAGGCGATGTTGAACGGCACGCCGAGGAACACGTCGGCGCTGCGCTGGTAGAGCTGGCACGACAGCCGGCCGGGGCCGTCGGCCTGCGGGGCGACGTAGAACTGGAACATCGTGTGGCACGGCGCCAGCGCCATGGACGGGATGTCGGCGACGTTCCAGGCCGACACGACGTGGCGGCGCGAGTCGGGGTCGGCGCGCAGCTGGGCGACGACCTGGGCGATCTGGTCGACGTGGCCGCCGTCCGGGGTCGGCCAGGAGCGCCACTGCCGCCCGTAGACCGGGCCGAGGTCGCCGTTCTCGTCGGCCCACTCGTCCCAGATCGAGATGCCGCGCTCGTGCAGCCACGCGACGTTGGTGTCGCCGCGCAGGAACCACAGCAGCTCGCCGAAGATCGAGCGGGTGTGCACCTTCTTGGTGGTCACCAGCGGGAAGCCGGCGGTCAGGTCGAAGCGGATCTGGTGTCCGAAGACCGACCGGGTGCCGGTGCCGGTGCGGTCGGACTTCTCCACACCCTCGTCGAGGATGCGCTGGACGAGGTCGAGGTAGGCGCGCACCGCGCGAGCCTAGCCGTCGGCGCCGGGCAGGAGCACGGTGCCGTCCACCGTGGTCGCCGTGTCGCCGCCCACCCAGATGGTGCCGTCCTCGGCGGTCTCGATGTGCACCCGGCCGCGCCGGCCCAGCGCGGTGCCCTGCGAGGCGACGTACGACGCGGGCAGGCGGGAGCCGGCCAGCCACTGGGCGAGCCCGGCGTTGAGGCTGCCGGTGACCGGGTCCTCAGGCATCCCGTAGCCGGGGCAGAACGCGCGCACCTCGATCTCCGCGTCGCTCGCGCCGGGCGGGTAGAGGCCGACGACGCCGATCTTGAGGTCGCCGAACGCCGCGAAGTCGGGCTGCAGGCCGATCACCGCCGTCGCGTCGCCGAGCTGGATCCCGACCCAGCCGGGGCCGTTGTCGATCCAGGCGCTGCCGACGATCTCGGCGACGTCGATGCGCAGCGCGCCGGCGATCCGCGCCAGGTCGGCGTCGGAGACCGGGCCGGAGCGCATCAGCGGCGGGGCCGCGAAGGCCAGCCGGTCGGTGCGCCGGATCCGCACCAGACCCGCGCCGCACTCCTGCACCAGGTCCTCGCCCGCTGGTACGCCGCCGGCCTCGAGCCAGGCGTGCGCGCTGCCGAGCGTGGGGTGCCCGGCGAACGGCAGCTCGCCCCCCGGCGTCCAGATCCGCAGCCGGTAGTCGGCGCCCGGCTCGGTCGGGCGCAACAGGAACGTGGTCTCGGACAGGTTGGTCCAGCGCGCGAACGCCGCCATGTCGGCGTCACTGACGTCGTCGGCGTCGTGGACGACGGCGACCGGGTTCCCGAGCAGCGGGGCGGAGGAGAAGACGTCGACCTGGCGGAAGCGGTGCATGCCCGGCACCGTACCCAGCCGCCGCTCGCTCAGGGGTGCAACGACATCGGGCCGTAGACCGCACGGTCGTGCTCGAAGAGCGTGACCGCGTCGACGCCGGCGGCGGCCAGGTCGGCCCAGATCTCACCGACCCAGGACTCGGCGTCGGCCTGGCTCTCGAAGCGCTGACCGGCGAGCTCGCCCTCGAGGCTCACCTCGGCGCCGCTGGAGTCCTCGGGGCGCCACCACCACGGCTGCTCGGCCGGGACGGGGGCGCGGAACGTCGGGGGCTGGTCGGGAAGGGACACGGCTACACCTCTCGCACGGACGGCTGGACGAACGGGGGCTTGGTCACCACGAAGGCCTCGCGGCGACCGCGGACGTCGACGCCGACCTCGGTGTCGACCTTGACCTGCGGCGGGAGGTAGGCCAGGCCCACCCCCTTGCGCAGCGACGGGGAGAACGTGCCGGAGGTGACCGCACCGATCGAGGCGCCGGAGGCGTCGGACTCCTCCGAGACAGCCATCCCGGGACGCGGGATGCCGCGCCCGGAGGACACGATCCCGCGCAGCACACGGCTCGGGCCGGCGGCGCGCTCGGCGAGCAGCGCCTCGCGACCCCAGAACGACGGCTTGTCCCAGCCGACCGCCCAGCCCAGGCGGGCCTGGACCGGGGTGGTGTCGAGGGTGATGTCCTGGCCGTGGAGCGGGTAGCCCATCTCGGTGCGCAGCGTGTCGCGCGCGCCCAGCCCGCAGGGCACGATGCCGCGCCGGTGCCCGGCGTCCAGGAGCGCGTCCCACAGCGGCACCGCCACGGCATACGGCGCGATGAGCTCATAGCCGCGTTCGCCGGTGTAGCCGCTGCGGCACACCACGACCCGCTCACCGCGGAACGGCGCGATCGCGAAGGACATGTAGTCGTGGCCGACGGGCATGCCGAGCTCGGTCAGCACCTCGTCGGACTCCGGGCCCTGCACGGCGAGCACGACGTGGTCGCGGTGCTCGTCGAGGACGCTCACCCCGGGAGGCGCGTGCTCGGCCAGGCGGCGCGCGACCTCGGCGGAGTTCGACGCGTTGGGGACCAGGAGCACCTCGTCCTCGCCACGGAGGTAGACGATGAGGTCGTCGACGATCCCGCCGGTGGCGTCCTCGCAGCACAGCGTGTACTGCGCCTGACCGGGACGGATCCGGTCGAGGTCGTTGGTGAGCACGGAGTTGACGTACGCCGCGGCGCCGGGGCCGCGCACGACGAGCTTGCCCAGGTGGCTCACGTCGAAGAGGCCGACCCCGGTGCGGACCGCCTGGTGCTCCTTGACCACGCCGGTGGGGTACTCCAGCGGCATCAACCAACCGCCGAACTCGGCGAACTTCGCCCCGAGCTCGGTGTGGCGTTCGTGCAGCGGGGACCTGAGCAGCGGCGCAGTGGTTCCGACCATGGCGTCAACCTACCGTCGACGGCCACCGGTTAGCCTGCAACCGTGACGTCGTACACGCTGCGTAAGGCCAGTCCCGCCAAGACCCGCTGCGACGCTGTCGTCGTCGGTGTCGTGCAGACGCCGAAGGGGGTGCAGCTCGCCCCCGGCGGCGAGGACGTCGCGTCGGCATGGGGCCGCAAGCTCTCGCCGCTGCTCGCCAGCCTGGCGGTGAAGGGCGGCGCCGGGGAGATCACCCGGATCCCGACCGGCGGCACCATCACCGCGCCGCTTCTCGTGCTGGTGGGCCTGGGCAAGGAGCCGACGCCGGTCCAGGTGCGCCGCGCCGCCGGCGCCGCCGCCCGCGCGGTGCCCAACTCCGCCTCCGTCGCGGTGGCGCTGCCCGCGGACTCCCCCGCGCTGGTGCGCGCCGTCACCGAGGGCTGGATGCTCGGCGGCTACACGTTCACGGCGTACAAGTCCGACTCCGCGAAGGAGACCGCGAGCGAGCACCCCGGCGAGGTCGTCGTGCTCACCCCGGACGCACGCGATGCCGAGGTGAAGGCGGCCTTCGAGGAGGCCCAGGTGGTCGCCGAGTCCGTGGCCACCTGCCGCGACTGGGTCAACACCCCGCCCGGCGACCTGCGCCCGCCGGCGTTCGCCGACGCCGTCGAGACCGCGTTCAACGAGATCGGCAGCGGCCGCGGTGCGCCGAAGCTGTCGGTGACGGTGCTCGACGAGAAGCGGCTGGCCGAGCTCGGCTGCGGCGGCATCCTCGGCGTGGGCGCCGGCTCCGACGCGCCCCCGCGACTGGTGGAGATCAGCTACACCCCCAAGGGCGCCACCACCCACCTGGCGCTGGTCGGCAAGGGCATCACCTTCGACTCCGGCGGCCTCAGCATCAAGCCGGCCGCCAACATGCACGAGATGAAGTCCGACATGGGCGGCGCCGCCGCCGTCGTGCAGGCGACCGTCGCGATCGCCCGCCTCGGCCTGCCGGTGCGCGTCAGCACGTTCGTGCCGATGGCCGAGAACATGCTCTCCGGCTCCGCCACCCGCCCCGGCGACGTGCTGCGGATGTACGGCGGCACCACCGTCGAGATCCTCAACACCGACGCCGAGGGCCGCCTGGTGCTGGCCGACGCGCTCGTCCGGGCCACCGAGCAGAAGCCCGACGTCGTGGTCGACGTCGCCACCCTCACCGGCCACATGGTCGTCGCCCTCGGCGACAAGGTCGCCGGCGTGATGGGCTCCCCCGAGATCGTCGAGCAGGTGCGCGCCGCCGCCGCCAGCGCCGGCGAGGACGTCTGGCCGATGCCGATCCCCGAGATCATGGACGAGCGCATCCACTCCTCCAAGATCGCCGATCTCGCCCAGCACGACTGGATCCGCTGGGGCGGCGGGCTGTACGCCGCGGCCTTCCTGCGCGAGTTCACCGCCGGGCTCCCCTGGGCCCACCTCGACATCGCCGGCCCCGCCTACACCTCCGGCGGCCCCTCGGGCCACGTCACCTCCGGCGGCACCGGCTTCGCCGTGGCCACCCTGGTCGACTACGCCCGCGCCCTGGCCACCCGGAAGCACTGACCCCAGCCCGCCGGGTCTCCGCCGGTCGGACGCGGGCGTGTCCGCTGGTCGAGCTTGTCGAGACGCGCCGTTGGACGCGCCACGGAACCGACCTCGCGGTCGAGCGCGGTCTTCGGTTGGTCGAGGCCGTCGACACCCGGCGAGCCGGCCGAGATACCCCTCCCAAGCGACGCCTGGCATGACCGTGACCCCGCCAGGAGGAAGCTGGCGGGGTCCGGGGCGGTGGACCTACTCGTCGGGCGGGTGCGCGGTGACGAGCCGGGTCTCGCCGCGGTCCTTCACGAGGTGGAGCCCGTGGGGCGAGCGCCAGAGGTACGTCGCGGCGTCGGTCTTGTCGTAGGTCCAACTCGTGTGGGTCTTTGCCCGGTGATGTCGGCGACAGAGCGGGGCGAGGTTGCACGAGCACGTCGGGCCGCGTGTCGGGTCGGTGCCGTGAGCGACGACGTGGTCGGTGTCGCAGCGTCGGGCGAGGCGTTCGCACCACGGGAAGGCGCACACCGGCTGGGTGAGACGGGTCTGCTCGGTGAGGCGGTCGGGGACGGCGTAGGCGTCGGTGTGGTGATGGGCGTCCAGGTCGATGACCGGCTTGATGGTCACCTGGGCGTCACCGCTGCACCAGTCGCGGACCTGCTCGGTGGAGACGATGGAGCGGGTCTCCTCGACCGTCGCGATGCCGGCCTCGTCGCGGGAGATCGCGGCGTGCGACAGGTGCACGTGGATGACGACCTGCCGGGGCTTCACCACCGACGCGGCGCCCACACCCGCCTCGGCCGTCAGGTCCAGGGCGAGCTGACGCCGGGCCAGCTCACCGGCCGCCATCGACCGTCGGACGTCCAACGACTCCGTCGCGCCCAGAGCAGCCAGCTCCTCCGCGCCCTGGCGGATCGCGGTGTCCAGATCGAGCGCATCGGCGAGGTCGAGCTCGCCCTCGACCCGCACGGTCCCGTCATGTGTCGCCTCACGGGTGTGCACGTCGAAGCGGCGTCCATCAGCGGCTTCACGGCGCTGCTTCTCGGCACCCTCGGGGTCGAACGTCACGCGGGCCTGGTCCACGAGCCGCTCGATGGTGGCCCAGCCGACCTTCCCGAGCCCGCCCGCGAGCTGGCGGTCCACGAAGTCGGCACCGTCGGGCGGGAGCGAGAGGGTCAGCTGCGCGAGCCGGCGGCCCTTCCAGACCGGGACCATGCCTGCCTTCATCTGCTTCCAGGTCCGCGGCAACCGGTGCGCGAGCTCGAGCGCGGACCCGACCAGCGCCCGGGCCGAGTCCGTCGACATGCCCAGCGCGGCGCCCAGCTCCATCGGCGCGAACTCCGCGACCAGCGGCGTCCCCTCACCCCCGAGCGGGACCGCCACCTCGCCGAAGATCCACCCGACGGTCGGTGTCTGCGTCGAGACCGACTCGGCTGGGTGCATCGCCGCCCACGCCAGCGCCGCCTCTAGGACCAGGAACTCCGCCCGCTGCACCGCAGCCCGCTGCGACTGTGCGAACGCCAGCACGGCAGCTGGGGTGTCGCAGTCGGGGAGCTCGTGGTCGGCCATGCCTCATTCTACTCGAACGCGCGTTCGATCGAAAGGCCGTGCGCGCCCTCGGAAGGTAAAGAAACCGACGCGCCCCGCCGGGACCAGCGGCTACAGACCCTGCTGCTTCCGGCGCCGGTTGTAGTCGCGCATGCGCTGCGGGATGCCGACGACGGCGGCGTCGTACGACGGGACCTGGAAGGTGTTGCAGAAGCGGTGCGCCCAGTCGACGGAGGGGACGCGGCGGCGCGTCCACTCGCCGTCGTGGGCGACGAGGAGCAGCGTCACGTCACTGACGGCGGTCCGTGGCTCGACGAACCCCTCGACGCCGCGGCGCGCGGTGACCCACGTGCGCAGGTGCTCCTCGTCGACCTTGCTCGCTGCCCGGACACTCGTCGAGCCGGTGCGGAACCCGTCCGCTGCCGGCTTGCTCATCCGGCCACCGGAGCGGCGGCGGAAGCGATCCATCAGACCCATGAGGCACAGTCTGCCTGCTCGCACCGCACTTGCGGAGCAGTTCGCCCCGCGCGACCCGGTGTGGACAGCGTGGCGGAAGGTGCGAAGATGGGGCCCCGCTCGCGCGGCACTCACGGAAGGAACACGGTGGCCGACACCGACTACGACGTACTCATCCTCGGCGGAGGCTCGGGTGGCTATGCGTGCGCCCTGCGGGCCGCGCAGCTGGACCTGAGCGTCGCCGTGGTCGAGGAGTCGAAGGTCGGCGGCACCTGTCTCCACCAGGGCTGCATCCCCACCAAGGCCCTCCTGCACGCCGCCGAGGTCGCCGACTCCGCGCGCCACGCCGAGCAGTTCGGCGTGCGCGCCTCGCTCGACGGCATCGACATGGCCGGGGTCCAGGCCTACAAGGACGGCGTCGTCAAGCGCCTGTTCAGCGGCCTGACCGGTCTCGTGCGCAGCCGCGGCATCACGGTGATCGAGGGCCACGGCCGGCTGACCGGCCCGCGCCAGGTCACGGTCGGCGACACCACCTACGCAGCGCGACACGTCGTGCTCGCCTCCGGCTCCTACCCGCGCACGCTGCCCGGCCTCGAGGTCGACGGCGAGCGGGTCCTGACCTCCGACCACGCGCTCTCCCTCGACCGTGTGCCGTCGTCGGTGGCCGTGCTCGCCGGCGGCGTGATCGGCTGCGAGTTCGCGAGCGTGTGGCGCAGCTTCGGCGCCGAGGTCACGATCATCGAGGCGCTCCCCCGGCTCGTCGCCGGCGAGGACGAGGCCTCCTCCAAGGCCCTCCAGCGCGCCTTCACCAAGCGCGGCATCGCCGTGCGCACCGACACCGCCTTCGAGAGCGTCAAGCACACCGACACCGGGGTCGCGGTCACCGTGGCCGGCGGCGAGGTGATCGAGGCCGAGCTGCTGCTCGTCGCCGTCGGGCGCGGCCCGCGCACCGACGGACTCGGGTACGACGAGCAGGGCGTCGCCATGGAGCGCGGCTTCGTGCTCACCGACGAGCGCTGCCGCACCAACCTCGACGGCGTCCGCGCCGTCGGCGACATCGTCCCCGGCCTCCAGCTCGCGCACCGCGGGTTCGCGCAGGGCATCTTCGTGGCCGAGGACATCGCGGGGCTCGACCCTCGCCCGATCGACGAGGCGGGCATCCCCCGGGTCACCTACACCTCACCCGAGGTGGCCTCGGTCGGCCTCGACGAGAACGCCGCCCGCGCGGCGTACGGCGAGGACGGGATCGAGACCCTCACCTACGACCTCGGGGGCAACGGCAAGAGCCAGATCCTCAAGACCCAGGGGTTCGTGAAGCTGATCCGGCGCGCCGACGGTCCCGTCGTCGGCATCCACCTGGTCGGCGACCGGGTGGGCGAGCTCGTGGGCGAGGCCCAGCTGATCCACGGCTGGGAGGGGTACCCCGAAGACGTGGCGCCTCTCGTCCACGCCCACCCCACGCAGCACGAGGCGCTGGGCGAGGCACACCTCGCCCTGGCCGGCAAGCCGCTCCACACGCATTCCTGACACCACCCACATCGAAGAGAACGCGAGCGAAGGAACCTCCATTGGCCACCGAAGTCAACCTCCCGGCACTCGGGGAGTCCGTCACCGAAGGCACCGTCACCCGTTGGCTCAAGCAGGTCGGTGACACCGTTGCGGTGGACGAGCCGCTGCTCGAGGTCTCCACCGACAAGGTCGACACCGAGATCCCCTCCCCGATCGCCGGCACCCTGCTGGAGATCAAGGCCCAGGAGGACGACACCGTCGAGGTGGGCGCCGTGCTGGCGCTCATCGGCGACGAGGGCGAGTCCGCCGGCAGCTCCGAGTCCGAGGAGGCTCCCGCCGAGGAGCCCGAGCCGGAGGAGGAGAAGGCCGAGGAGCCCGCCGCCGCCGAGGAGCCCGCCCCGGCCGCCGAGGAGGCCGAGAAGCCGGCCGCCGAGACCAAGTCCACCGGTGGCTCCGGCACCCCGGTGACCCTCCCCGCCCTGGGCGAGTCCGTCACCGAGGGCACCGTCACCCGCTGGCTCAAGCAGGTCGGTGACGAGGTCGCCGTCGACGAGCCGCTGCTCGAGGTCTCCACCGACAAGGTCGACACCGAGATCCCCTCCCCGATCGCCGGCACCCTGCTGGAGATCAAGGCCGAGGAGGACGAGACGGTCGAGGTCGGCGCCGAGCTCGCGATCATCGGCGACGCCGGTGCCGCTCCCGCGGAGGAGAAGGCGCCCGAGCCCGAGCCCGCCGCGGAGCCGGAGCCCGAGCCCGAGCCGGAGCCGGAGCCGGAGCCCGCCCAGGAGAAGGCCCCCGAGCCGGAGCAGAAGCCCGCCCCGGCCGAGAAGAAGCCCGAGCCCGAGCAGAAGCCCGCCGCTCCCGCCGCCGCCCCCGCCGCCTCGGGCGACGGCCACGGCTACGTCACCCCGCTGGTGCGCAAGCTCGCCCAGCAGCACGGCGTGGACCTGGGCAGCATCACCGGCACCGGTGTCGGTGGGCGCGTGCGCAAGCAGGACGTGCTCGACGCCGCGGCCGCCGCCAAGCAGGCGTCCGCCCCGGCCGCTGCCGCCCCGCAGCAGTCGGGCGCCCAGCAGCCTGCCGCTGCCTCGGCGACCCCGTCGCCGCTGCGCGGCACCACGGAGAAGATCAGCCGCCTGCGCAAGATCATCTCCGAGCGCATGCTGGACTCGCTGCACACCTCCGCGCAGCTGACCCAGGTGGTCGAGGTCGACGTCACCAACGTCGCCCGTCTCCGCGACGCCGCGAAGGCCGACTTCCTGGCCCGCGAGGGCGTCAAGCTGACCTACCTGCCGTTCTTCGCCAAGGCCGCGGTCGACGCGCTCAAGCAGCACCCCAAGCTCAACGCGACGATCGACGCCGAGGCCGGTGAGGTGACCTACTACGACCGCGAGAACGTCGCGTTCGCGGTGGACACCGACAAGGGCCTGCTGACCCCGGTCGTCAAGGACGCCGGCGACCTCTCGATCGCCGGTCTGGCCAAGAAGATCGCCGACGTCGCGGAGCGCACCCGCACCAACAAGATCGGCCCGGACGAGCTCGGTGGCGGCACCTTCACCATCACCAACCTCGGCAGCGTCGGCGCCCTGTGGGACACCCCGATCATCAACCAGCCGCAGGTCGCCATCCTCGGCCCGGGCGCGGTCGTCAAGCGCCCGGTCGTGATCGACGACCCCAACCTGGGTGAGACCATCGCGGTGCGCCACATGGTCTACCTCGCGCTGACCTACGACCACCGCCTGGTCGACGGTGCGGACGCCGGCCGCTTCCTCAGCGACGTGAAGAAGCGTCTCGAGGCGGGCGTCTTCGACATCTGATCCTCACCGGTCGCGCCGAGTCGGCGCGGACGACGGGTGCTCTCCACGGCTTCGGCACGTGGGCAGTCCCGACGTCCGCGCCGACTCGCGCATTTCGGGGGGCCCGGATGGCACGCTGAGCCCATGCACGTCGTGATCGCCGGCTCCTCCGGCTTCCTGGGCACCCACCTGCGCGCCGAGCTGGATCGCCGCGGACACCGCACCACCGCGCTCGTACGCCGTCCCGCGACCGGCCCCGGTGAGTCCACCTGGGACCCCGGCGCGGGCACCCTCGACCGCGACGTCGTCGCGTCCGCGGACGTGGTGGTCAACCTGGCCGGCTCCCCCACCCTCGGCAACCCGCACTCCCGGCGCTGGGCGCGCGAGCTGGAGCAGAGCCGGGTGCGCTCCACCGACGTGCTGGCCCGCGCGGTGGCCGACTGCGCCGGCGCCGGGCGGGGACCCGCGTTCCTGGCCGGCAACGGGATCTCCTACTACGGCGACCACGGCGAGCACGAGCTGACCGAAGCCTCCGACAGCCGCGGCCAGGCGCTGCTGACCCGGGTCACCCGCGTCTGGCAGGCTGCCGCCCAGCCGGCGGTCGACGCCGGCGCCCGGGTGGTGGTGCTGCGGACGGCGCCGGTGATGGACCGCCGCGCCGCGCCGTTGCGCCCGCTGGTACCGCTCTTCCGCGCCGGTCTCGGCGCCTTCCTCGGCAACGGGCGTCAGCACATGGCGATGTGCTCGCTGCGCGACTGGGTCGGCGGGGTGGTGCACACCGCGGAGCACCCGGACCTCGACGGGCCGGTCAACCTCACCTGTCCCGAGCCGCCCACCAACGCCGAGTTCACCCGCGAGCTCGCCGCCCAGCTGCACCGCCCGGCGCTCGCCCTCGTCCCGGGCCCGCTGCTGCGCCTCGGCGCGGGCGGCATGGCCCCCGAGCTGCTCGGGTCGCTCAACGTGCGGCCCGCGAAGCTGCTCGACAGCGGCTATGAGTTCCACGACCCCGATGTGGCATCGGTGCTGGCGACCGGGCTGGCGGCCTCGTGAGCACCACGAGGGCTCCCGAGCGGCTGCGCGTGGAGCGTCCCGACGGCACCTGCTTCCACCTGACCCTGCGCCCCGCCGCCGAGGGCGCGCCCGCGGTGCTGGTCGTGCCGGCGATGGGGCTCGGCTCGCGCTACTACCTGCGGCTGCTGGCCGCGCTGGAGGCCGCCGGCGTCACCGCCGCCGCGACCGAGCTGCGCGGGCGAGGGGCCACGAGGAGGGCGGCGAGCCGGCCGGACGACGCCGCGACTTCGGCTACGCCGACCTCGTCGACGACCTGGACCGCGCGGTCACCACGCTGGCCGCGCGACTGCCCGGCGCCCCGATCCACCTGCTCGGCCACAGCCTGGGCGGCCAGCTGGCCGCGGTGGAGGCCGCCGCCCGCCCCGAGCGGCTGGCCGGCCTGATCCACGTCGCGTCCGGGACGCCGTACTGGCGGGTGTTCTCACCGCGGATGCTCGCGATGACCCAGCTGGTGCCGCTGATCGCGCGGTTGCTGGGCCACTTCCCCGGTGACCGGTTCGGCTTCGCCGGCCGCGAGGCGCGCACCCAGATGACCGACTGGGCGCGCCTCGCGCGCACCGGCCGCTTCGTCTTCGGCCGGCCGCGCCGCGACCACGGCCGGGCGATGGCGAGCACCGCGCTGCCGGTGCTGTCGGTGTCGCTGGAGGGCGACGAGCTCGCGCCCCCGGCCTCGGTCGACGACCTGGCCGGGCGGTTCCCGAGCGCCCACGTCGAGCGGGTCCACCTCGATCCGGTGGCGATGGGCTTCGCGGAGGTCGACCACCTGCGCTGGGCCCGCCACCCGGGCGTCATCGTGCCGACCCTCACGGACTGGCTGGCGCGGGTGCACCCGCGCCCCTGACCGCGGCCACCTGCCAGCGCTCGCCGGCGCGACGCAGCACGATCACCCGCTGCGAGGCCCGGTCCCCCGGCAGCGCCTGCCGCACCCCGGGCCCCACGGCCACGCCGCCGGCGAGCCGGTCGGTCACGTCGAGCACCAGCCGCTCCGGCCCCGCGCGGCGTACGTCGAGGCGCAGCAGCTGGGTGCGCAGGTCACGGACCACCAGCCCGCGCCGGGTCCAGGCCACCAGCATCTCGACGTCGCGCTGCCCGGCGACGCTGCTCGGGACGTAGAGCCCCGACAGCGCCACCGCGTCGCCGGCGGCCCACGCCTCGGCACGGCGAGCGTCCCAGTCGGCGAGCACCTCACGGGCCATGGTGCGCGGGAGCACGACGTCTTCCGAGGGCACCGTCCCCTCCCCGAGGGCGGCCGTATCGCCGCTCTCGCCGCGGGTGCGCGACTCGGCCACGACGACCACGGCGGTGCCGACGAGCAGCGGCAGCACGACGACCACGAGCAGGATCGGGAGCCAGCGCGCAGACCTCATCCGTGGTTCCTACCGGCTCGCGGCCTCCGCGCGCAACGCTCGTCCACAGGCACGGCCAGGCCCGGGCCGCACCGCGCCACGGCGTAGGCTCGGCGCGTGACTGAGCTGCACTTCGAGGAGGCCGGCCTGGGGGCCGACGCGATCGACTACCTGGCGGCCTGGGAGCTCCAGCGCGAGGTCCACGCCCGCGTCGTCGACGGCGAGCAGCCCGGCACCGTGCTGCTCCTCGAGCACCCGCCGGTCTTCACCGCCGGCAAGCGCACCCTTCCCGAGGAGCGGCCGCTCGACCCCGGCGGCGCCGCCGTCATCGACGTCGACCGCGGCGGCAAGATCACCTTCCACGGTCCCGGCCAGCTGGTCGGCTACCCGATCGTCGAGCTGCCCGACCACGTCAAGGTCGTCGACTACGTACGCCGCGTCGAGGAGGCGCTGATCCGGGTCTGCCGCGACCTCGGCGTCACCACCGCGCGGGTCCCGGGACGCAGCGGCGTCTGGCTGCGCGCCGACGACCGAGGCCCGGAGCGCAAGATCGCCGCGATCGGCATCCGGGTCAGCCGCGGCGTGACCATGCACGGCTTCTCCCTCAACTGCGACGTCGACCTCGACTGGTACGCCCGCTTCGTGCCCTGCGGCATCGCCGACGCCGGCGTCACCTCCCTGAGCGCCGAGCTCGGCCGCGACGTCCCAGTCGCCGAGGTGCTGCCGCTGGTGCGCCGCCACGTCGCCGACCTCCTCGCCTGGGGCCCGTACGACGCCACGCCGGACTACGAGCCCCGCCCGGACCCGGCCAAGGCGCCCCGCATCCAGCTGCTCACCCCCGGCGGCAGCTGACCGGCTCGCGGTCCAGACCTCCGGCGTGGGTGCCGCAGCCCGTCGGTGCGCGCTGCTTTGATCACCACGGGCCGACCGGGCCCGGTGACGAAGGGCAGGCCCGTGAGCGAGCTGGTGATCGAGACCTCCGGGCTCCGCAAGGAGTTCCGCGGGCGCGGCGGCGTGCGCGTCGCCGTGCACGACCTGGACCTGGCGGTGCCCGCCGGCGGGGTGCACGGCTTTCTCGGCCCCAACGGGTCGGGCAAGACCACCACGATCCGGATGCTGCTCGGGCTGGCGCGCGCCAGCCGCGGGGAGATGCGGCTGTTCGGCGAACCGGTCCCCCGGCGCCTGCCGGCGGTGATCGACCGGATCGGCGCGGTCGTGGAGTCCCCGAAGTTCTCCCCCAACCTCTCCGCACGGCGCAACCTGCTGCTGCTGTCGCGCTCGATCGGCGTGCCGGACAGCCACGTGGACGACGCCGTGGAGACCGTCGGGCTCAGCGGTCGTGAGAAGGACCGGTTCAAGTCCTACTCCCTCGGCATGAAGCAGCGCCTCGCGATCGCCGCAACCCTGCTGAAGAAGCCCGACCTGCTGATCCTCGACGAGCCCACCAACGGCCTCGACCCGGCCGGCATCCGCGAGATCCGGGAGACCATCCGCACCCTCGCCGACGCCGGCGTGACCGTGCTGCTGAGCTCCCACATCCTCGCCGAGGTCCAGCAGGTCTGCACCTCGGCCACGATCATCGGCCAGGGTCGGCTGCTCGCCTCCGGCACCGTGGACGACCTGCTCGGCAGCGGTACGGCGTACCGCGTCGCCGCCGCGGACCCCACCGCCGCCGCCCGCGCGCTGGGCAGCGCCGGGGTGAGCGTGACTCCGGAGGCCACCGGCTCGCTCCGGGTGGAGTCCGACGACCCCGCCGCCCTCACCCGCACTCTCGCCGAGGCGGGCATCTGGCTCACCGAGCTGACCCCGTTGCGTCCCGACCTGGAGTCCTTCTTCCTCGACCTGACCGCGAGCGCCTCGCTCGACGGCCCGGACACCTCGACGACCGGCTACGTCACGCCCGCACAGGAGGCGGTCCGATGATGCGCCTGATCCGCGTGGAGCTCACCCGGCTGCGCTGGCGGCGCGCCGTGGTGGCCCTGGTCGCGCTCGCCTTCGTCATCCCCGCGGCGATCGGCCTGGCCCGGGTCTGGGACACCCGGCCCCCGTCGGCGCAGGAGCAGGCGCGCATCGACCAGATGATCGCGGAGCAGACCGACCGCAAGTCCACCCAGCGCCAGCTCGCGAAGTGCGTGGCCGACCCCGACGAGTGGGGCGTCGAGCCCGGCGACGACCCGGTCGCGAGCTGCGAGGAGTGGATCCTCCCCCAGCCCCAGTGGTTCGGCCCGCCCGTGCTCGACCTCGACCAGGACCGTGAGGAGAACGGCCTGGTCGTGATCCTGGTGCTCGGCGGGATCGCGTTGCTCGCGGGGGCGACGTTCGCGGGCCATGACTGGGCGAGCGGATCGATGAGCAACCAGCTGCTCTTCGAGCCCCGGCGTACCCGCGTCTGGCTGGCCAAGGCGGCGGCGGTCACCGGCACCATGTTCGCGCTCGCCGCGGTGGTCGCCACCGGCTGGTGGCTCTCGCTGTACGCCGTGGCCCGCAGCCGGGACCTCGCCATCCCCGACGGACTGCTGCGCGAGGGCCTCGAGCAGGGGTTGCGCGGGGCCGCGCTCGCGGCGGCTGCGGCGCTGCTCGGGTTCGCCCTGACCATGCTGTTCCGCAGCACCGTCGCCACGATCGGCATCCTGTTCGCCGTGGTCCTGGCCGGCGGCCTGCTCATGGCGGCGCTGGGCCTCGGCGGTCGATGGACGCCGGACAACAACCTGGCTGCGGTGGTCCAGAACGGCACGACCTACTACGTCGACGTACCGCCTGCGTGCGACCAGGCCCAGGTGCCCGCCGGCGTGGACTGCAGCGGCGAGCGCGACCTCAGCCTCGCCCAGGGCGCCGGCTACCTCGGCGTCCTGACGCTCGGGATCGGCGCCGCCTCCCTCGGCTCGCACCGGCGCCGCGACGTCCCGTGAGCCGCCCGCCCGGCGTCCGCGCCGATCGCGGGCGGGTGAGGCGCGCGGCGTACAGTAAGGGGGTGACTCAGGCGCCCGCACCCGAAGGCAGGAAGCTCCTCCGACTCGAGGTCCGCAACGCGGAGACCCCGATCGAACGCAAGCCGGAGTGGATCAAGACCCGGGCCAAGATGGGCCCGGAGTACACCGAGCTGATGGGCCTGGTGAAGTCCGAGGGCCTGCACACCGTGTGCCAGGAAGCCGGCTGCCCCAACATCTTCGAGTGCTGGGAGGACCGCGAGGCGACCTTCCTCATCGGCGGCGACCAGTGCACCCGGCGCTGCGACTTCTGCCAGATCGACACCGGCAAGCCCCAGGCCCTCGACCGCGACGAGCCCCGCCGGGTCGCTGAGTCGGTGCAGAAGATGGAGCTGCGCTACGCCACCATCACCGGCGTCGCCCGCGACGACCTCCCCGACGGTGGCGCCTGGCTCTACGCCGAGACCGTGCGCGCCATCCACGAGCTCAACCCCGGCACCGGGGTGGAGAACCTCATCCCCGACTTCAACGGCAAGCCCGACCTGCTGCGCGAGGTCTTCGAGTCGCGCCCCGAGGTGCTGGCCCACAACGTCGAGACCGTGCCGCGGATCTTCAAGCGGATCCGCCCCGCGTTCCGCTACGAGCGCTCCCTCGACGTCATCACCCAGGCCCGCGACTTCGGCCTGGTCACCAAGTCCAACCTGATCCTCGGCATGGGTGAGACCCGTGAGGAGATCAGCCAGGCCCTGCAGGACCTCCACGACGCCGGGTGCGAGCTGATCACGATCACCCAGTACCTGCGACCCTCGCTGCGCCACCACCCCGTGGAGCGCTGGGTCAAGCCGCAGGAGTTCGTGGAGCTGCGCGAGGAGGCCGAGGACATCGGCTTCTCCGGCGTGCTGTCCGGCCCGCTGGTGCGTTCGTCGTACCGCGCCGGACGCCTGTACCGTCAGGCGATGGACGCCCGCCAGGGCGCCTCGGCCTGACCCCGAGCGGCACCCGTCCGTCGGCCAGGGCCGAACCGCACGACCAGACAAGGCACACCCAGCGCAATGGCGAAGGAACCGAAGGCCGCGAAGGCTCCCAAGGCCTCGAAGGCGACGAAGGGGCAGGCTCCGGCCGACCCCGGCAAGATGAGCCGTCGACAGCAGATGGCCGAGACCTACCGGATGACCAAGAAGAGCGATCCCCGGATCGGTCTGTGGATCCTCGGCTCGTTCCTGATCTTCGGCGCCATCGGCTTCACGATCTTCAAGATCCTGCCCGGCGACGGCGTCATCGAGTGGATCCTCTCCGTCGTCGGCGGCCTGCTGTTCGGTCTGCTCGCCGCGATGATCATCTTCGGCCGGCGCGCGCAGAACGCGGCGTACACCCAGATGGAGGGCCAGCCCGGCGCCGCCGCGGCGGCGCTCGGCATGCTGCGCCGCGGCTGGGTGACCGAGCCGGCGATCGCGTTCAACCGCCAGCAGGACGTCGTGCACCGCGTGGTCGGCCCGCCCGGCATCGTGCTGATCGGTGAGGGCAACCCGACCCGGGTGCGTCAGCTGCTCGCCTCCGAGCGTCGCAAGCACGAGCGGGTCGCCTCCGAGGCCCCGATCCACGAGATCGTGTGCGGCCGCGGTGAGGACGAGGTCCCGCTGCCCAAGCTGGTGCGCAAGGTGCAGAAGCTCGGCCGCAAGGTCAAGGGCCCCGAGCTGACCGACATCATCCACCGCCTCAAGGCGATGGACGCCAACCGCTCCAACATCCCGATCCCCAAGGGTCCGGTGCCGACCAGCATGAAGGGCATGCGCGGCAACCTGCGCGGCCGCTGAGCACCGCTCCCCCACTGGGCTCCCCCAGATACGCCGACGGGCGCCGACCATCACGGTCGGCGCCCGTCGTACGTCGTGGGGCGGGGTTCGCTCAGGAGCGGCCGCCGCCCGTGCCCGCGCCGCCGCCGATCGAGCCCATCAGCTCCTCCATCGAGGTGGTCTCGTCGGCCGGGGGCGCCTCGATGTCGACGTCGGTGCCCCAGTTGTCGTAGTCCATGGTCATCGCCATGTCCTTGCCCATGTCCATGGACAGGCGACGGAACTGCTCGTCGTCGTTGAAGAAGACGTCGAAGGTGATGGTCTTCGGCATCTGGGACTGGGCCTGGGCACCGAGCTCGCCGAGGTCGAGGTCGCCGGTCATCGTCTTGGTGTCGACGGTGAGGCGGTACTGGTCGGTCTCGTCGCCGCTGACGTCGGCCTCGCCGACGTAGGTGACCTCGGTGATGCCGGACTCGAAGGTCTCCATCATCGCGCGCATGTCCATCTGGGCGCCGAGGTCGACGCCCAGGCCCTCGGCGGCCTCGCTCATGTCGAAGGTGACCCACTTCTCGCCCATGTCCGGCGACTTCATGTACATGACGTTGTCGACCATGAGCATCTCCATCTTCTGCCCGGCCATGTCGTAGGCCAGCTCCATGGAGGCAGGCTCGCTGCTGTAGTCCACGGCGCCCTCGGCCTTCATCGCCGTGCCGCTGCTCTTGACGTCCATGGTGACGTCGGCGGTGGTGAAGTCCTCGATCGAGCTGCGGTAGAGCTCCATGAAGTCGGCCTTCTCCACGCTGTCGCCCGGGGAGACGTCGGGAGCCGCGTCGGAGTCGTCAGCCGGGGCGGCGGACTCGCTGCTCTCGTCCGCGGCCTTCGTGGGCTCGGCTTCGTCCTCGCCGCAGGCGCTCAGGGTCGCGAGGGCGAGCGGGAGGACCGCGGCGGCGGCGAGACGGCGGACGGGGAGGCGTCGAGACATCAGTCAGGGCCTTTCTGAAGACATCGGGGTGTTGTTTCCACGGTAGGCCTACCCCGAAGCGAGGTCAGTGACCCCTCATCCCCCGCCATGTCTGCAAAGTCACGGTCGCCGAGCCGACCGCCAGGTCGTGCAGACCGCGGCCGTCGGGGCGGAACACCAGCGGCGGGATGACCAGGGCGATGAGGATTTGTCGCACGAAGGCCTGGATCAGCCCGATGGGGCGCGGGTCGCCGTTCACCCGTACGACGCGCAGCCGCGTCGCGATCTGCCCGAAGGAGCCGCCCAGCAGCGCGGTGAACAGCGCGGACTCCACGACGAAGACGAGGAGCACCCAGAAGCTGGCTGCGGTGTCCTCGGCGTACCGCTCGGGGCCGACGACGAGCACGACGGCCAGGGTGGAGGCGGCCCAGTCGACGATCAGCGCCAGCATGCGTCGGGCCCAGCTGGTCGTCTCCACGGTCGTCTCGCTCACCCCTCTAGGCTAGTTGGGTCTCCCCCGGCCCCGTGACCGCCTCAGGGGTTCTGAACCGGGAGCACCTGTTACACGCCGGAAACACACCGGGTACCGTCTGGAAACTGGCCCACGACACATTGTGGGCACTAGGCCGGAGCAACGGGGCCCCGCGCCGCCCGGCTTTTTCCCACATGCCGGCTGCGTACTCGGTGCAGCCAAGGAGGATGAATGTTCCAGAACAGCGACGAGCTGCTCAAGTACATCAAGGACGAGGGCGTCGAGATGATCGACGTCCGCTTCTGCGACCTGCCCGGCATCATGCAGCACTTCACGGTGCCGGCGTCGTCCTTCGACCAGTCGGTCTTCGACGACGGTCTGGGCTTCGACGGCTCCTCGATCCGCGGCTTCCAGGCCATCAACGAGTCGGACATGTCGCTGTTCCCCGACGTGACCACGGCGTACCTGGACCCGTTCCGCGCCGCGAAGACGCTGGTCGTGAACTTCTTCATCCACGACCCGATCACCGGTGAGGCCTACTCCCGCGACCCGCGCAACATCGCCCGCAAGGCGCTGGCCTACCTGGACACCACGGGTATCGCGGACACCGCGTACTTCGCCCCCGAGGCGGAGTTCTACATCTTCGACAGCGTGCGCTACTCCACGGGTGTCAACGAGAGCTACTACCACATCGACTCTGTCGAGGGCTGGTGGAACTCGGGCAAGGAGGGCGACAACCTGGGCTACAAGACGCGCCTCAAGGGCGGGTACTTCCCGGTTGCGCCGTACGACCACTACACCGACCTGCGCGACGTGATGGTCAAGAACCTCGAGGCGTCGGGCCTGCTGGTCGAGCGTGCCCACCACGAGGTCGGCACCGCGGGTCAGGCGGAGATCAACTACCGCTTCGACACGCTGCTCAAGGCCGCGGACGACGTGATGAAGTTCAAGTACATCATCAAGAACACCGCCTGGGAGGCCGGCAAGTCGGTCACCTTCATGCCGAAGCCGATCTTCGGTGACAACGGCTCGGGCATGCACGTGCACCAGTCGCTGTGGAAGGGCGGCGAGCCGCTGTTCTACGACGAGACCGGGTACGGCGGCCTCTCCGACATGGCGCGCTGGTACATCGGCGGCATCCTCAAGCACGCCCCGTCGCTGCTGGCCTTCACCAACCCGACGGTGAACTCCTTCCACCGCCTGGTGCCGGGCTTCGAGGCGCCGATCTCGCTGGTGTACTCCTCGCGGAACCGCTCGGCCTCGATCCGCATCCCGCTCACGGGCTCCAACCCGAAGGCCAAGCGCGTCGAGACCCGCTTCCCCGACCCGTCGGCGAACCCCTACCTCGCGTTCTCCGCGCTGATGCTCGCCGGCATCGACGGTGTCAAGAACAAGATCGAGCCGGCCTCGCCGATCGACAAGGACATCTACGAGCTCCCGCCGGAGGAGATGGCCGAGATCGACCAGGTCCCGACCTCGCTCGGTGCCGTGCTCGACGCGCTCGAGGACGACCACGACTACCTGACCGTCGGCAACGTCTTCACGCCCGACCTGATCGAGACGTGGATCGACTACAAGCGCACCCAGGAGATCGCGCCGGTGCAGCTGCGTCCGCACCCGCACGAGTTCGAGCTGTACTACGACATCTAACCGGGCCTCCGGCCGCGGTCGCTCAGCAACGCCGAGCAACCGCAAGAAACAGCCGCTGACCTGCACAAACGCCGCCGAGCGACCCTGTGGTCGCTCGGCGGCGTTTGCCGTTGCTAGCCGCTCGCCTGTTACAAATCCGGTACAAATCTGGGTGGCGCCATCCCGTGCCACACGGTGCTCAGGAGCGTCCTCGCGTAGGTCGCGGCCCGGGTCGGTTGCCTCCGCCATCAGCCCGGCCTCGCACGGTGCGGTGACCACCGCCGCGATGCCCGAGTCATCGTGCTGCCACATCGTTTGCTCAGACGTGATCGCTCCCATGCCGCCGTCGGACATAGGTGCCCGTAGACCGACTGTCCGTCAACGCCGCGAGGAGGGGCTTGATGATGGCAACGAACTCGCACGTGCCGGCCATGGAACCGGAGATCTTTGGCCCGCAGCGGCGCGGAGTCCGCGGCAGCCGGGCACCCCGGCTGGTCGACGCCCAGGAGCTATGGGACATCGACGACGTCGCGACCTACCTTGGCGTGACCAAGCAGACCATCTACTCCTGGCGGACAACGGGCTACGGCCCTACCGGCTTCCGCGTCGGGAAGCACCTGCGCTGGCGGGCAGCAACCGTGATCAATTGGACGGTTCGGCTCGAGGAGAACCGTTGATGCCGAGAGGCCGTCAGCCTCAGACGGAACCGGTTTCGGCGCCCCCAGGCGGCAGACGTTCGAGCGCATTGCTGATCACCCGGTCAAACCACGCCGGGGACAACCATGGCCAGCATTAGTCCCGGTCGGCCAGCGGATGACGGGCGCCCTCGATACGTGGTGAACTATCGAGATCCCGAGGGGCGGCAGCGCCGCAAGACCTTCAAACGCAAGGCCGAGGCGGTCGCGTTCCGCAACACGGTCGAGGCGGACAAACTCCGTGGAACCTACCTCGATGTCGACGCCGGCAGGATCTCGTTTCGGGCCTATGCCGAGGAGTGGCTCGACAGCCGGACCTTCAGCCCGCTGACCTTTGAGGCGACTGAGCTGCGCCTCCGGCTCCACGTGTTCCCGACACTGGGACACCTCGAACTGCGACAGATTAGGCCGTCGACGATTCAGAAGCTCCTGCGCTCGATGGAGATGGCTGAGACCTACCGGCGCGTCATCTTCTCCAACGTGTCGGCCATCCTCTCGGCTGCGGTCGACGACGATATGATCGCCAAGAATCCATGCAAGGCCAGTTCAGTGGCAAAGCCCGCAACGTCGCGTCGCAAGGTGGTGCCCTGGCCGTCCGAATGGGTCTCCTCCATGCACGACGCGCTTCCGCCCCAGTACCGGATCGCCGTCACCTTGGGTTCGGGTCTGGGACTACGCCAAGGCGAGGTGTTCGGGCTCGCGGTCGAGGACATCGACTTCCTCCGCGGGGTCGTCGAGGTCAGGCGACAAGTCAAGGTGTTCGGAGGTAACCGCCTCGCCTTTGGCCTGCCGAAGGGCGACAAGACCCGCACCGTCCCCTTGCCCAAGAGCGTCGCAACCGAGCTCAGCAGCCACCTCGCCACCTACCCACGACGAAACGTCACGCTCCCGTGGGGAACGCCGCAAGCGGACAAGAAGGCGGGTGCGCGGGTCATCCTCACCACACGCGAGCGTTCTGCTCTCAACCGCAACTACTTCAACACCCGTCTCTGGAAGCCCAGCCAAACCCGTGTGGGCATCGAGCAATCGCGTGACAACGGCATGCACGCCCTACGCCACTGGTACGCCTCGGTACTCCTGGACGCCGGCGAATCGATTCGCGCCGTGTCCGAGTACCTCGGCCACAGCGACCCCGGCTTCACGTTACGCACCTATACCCACCTCATGCCCGGCAGCACGGAGCGAACCCGGGCAGCAGTGGATGCTGCCTTCGCAGCCGACACAGTCCCGCTGGGTGGTGGGCTTCAAGGAGGTCCTCGGCGCCCTAGTCGCCGCTCTCCATCGCGGCGTGATCTCCAGTAACGATGGCGGTTTCAGCAGCGCCATGGACTCTTCTGAGGAGTAGCGACCGCTGGCAATCCGCTCGCGGTGCTATCGACCAGGACTGGGCCGAGGAGCCGGATCACGGCGGCGGCGTAGGAAAAGACGCCCAAGGCGCCCTGGCGCACGATCTGGCACAGTGACTTGGCGGTGGTCGGGATCGCCGGGTGCCTCGGCGCGATCGCCAACCTCTACGACACCCATCTCGACGCCTAGGTGCTCGAAGGTCTGTCCTGGTGAAGAACACCGACCTCATCACGCGTTGGGAACACGACGCCAAGGGCATGCCCGTCGATTACATGGGTTCCGAGTTCGGCGCTCCCGCCCACCGCGCCCCCTCGCCCGGCGACGACATCGGCCGGTTCTTCAGCGCCCTCCACCAAGTCCGCGTAGGCACCTTCGAGGGCTTCTACTGGGAGTACGGCGAGCGGTTCGTCCAGACGGCGACGACGACCCCGTTTGGAACCCCCTACACATCGGTCGAATGGCCCCTCGCCGTTGCACAACTGCTCAAAGCACTGGGTGGCCGGCTGCGTCGCCCTCGATGAGCTTGCCGCTGCCGGGCTGGCCGCTCCTGCGCGACATGCCCGATCGAGAGCTACACACATGCGCTTAAGAGGCGTGCACAGGCGACTACCGCGGCAGCGGTCTCAACCTCCACTCAGGCCTCCTGACGCCAGGTCTCGGCATGGTCGCCACCGCGGTCATCATCCGCACGCACCCCATCTCGCCGACTCCCGCAAGACAGGCAGCCCCGACTCAACTCGGCCAGCTCCGACAAGCGCACCGAGATGCTGTTCGCTGCCCACGCCGCCGCAGGAGCCGTCAGCCTGTCGAAGGCCGCCGCGTCCGCGATCGCTGGCTAGACGCTGGTCGCCGCTCGCCCGCTCAACGTGCCCGTGCTGATTCGCGTCGGCGTGTTGGCGTGTTGGCGTGTTGGCGTGTTGGCGTGTTGGCGCTGAAGTATGCTCCGACATCGCCGCTCGCTCCGACGCCGCCCCGACTGGGTGGACCTCCTCAAGGACGTAGCCGCGACCTGGACCCTGCTATAGGCAGTCGCCCTCGCAGAACTGATCGCCCATCCCGGTCACGATCAGGGGGCCAACTGCTCAGCGGGACCAGGGCAGAACCTCATAGGTGGGTGGCGCGGGGCCGGAATCCTAGGGTCCTCCGGGTTCCAAGCGGATCGCTGATCACTCCGCAGCGCGCCTCCCGTCGTCGTCTTCGTCACCATGTCGGCCGGTCGGACGTCTGGCCCTCCGCGGGTGCCGAGTGATCCTGGTCGGCAGCCCGGCGCCTGGCGGCCCCGGCCACCCGCTCCTCGAGCTGGGCGGCCTTGTCCTCGGGCGAGGTCTCCGGTTGCGGCTCTCCTTCCTTGCGCGGTGCGCCTGACAGCTTCTCCTGCAGCCGCCGCGTGGCCTCCTGCAGCTGGTCGGCCTCCGAGGGCTTCCCCTCGCCCCAGGAGGCTCCGTCACCCTCGTCCGTCTGGTCGCCCTCGGAGTCGCCGTCACCCTCGTCCGTCTGGTCGCCCTCTGAGTCGCCGTCCTCCGTGTCCGACGGAGACGGCTCCTCCGCGGAGCTCGACTCCTCCTCAGCACTCGAGTCCTCGGCTTCAGCGGCGTCCGCCGAGCACCCTTCGACCTCGGCCAGCACCTGCTGGGCCTGGGCCCAGCGCGCCTTCGCCCCCACGGGGTCGTCGACTTTCTCCAGGTGGTCGCCGAGGACCTCCAGGGCGAGCGCCTCGTTGAGAGCCACCCGGCACAGCGAGTGCTGCGGCACGTCTGCGCGCGCCCGCGCGAAGAGCTCGGCCGCCTCCAGCCACCTGCCCTGGGAGTAGACGGCGACGCCGACGTCGTACGGCGCCTTCCACCGCTCAACCACGTCGATCCGGTCCCCCACCCGGAACCACCGCTCCGCCGTGGCGTGGTCACCCTGCCGCCACGCCCGGTCACCGGCCACGGCGCTCGTGACCAGGACGGCCAGGTACGTCGCGGCCGCGATCACCAACGCGATGCACACGCCGCCGACCCAGCGCACCCGTCGTCGTGTCCTGGCCCGCACCGGATCGGCAAGACCATCGTGCGTGTCGACCTCCTGTGCGGAGGACCGCCCTGCCACCCTCACTGCTCCTCCTTCACGGCGCGCCAGCGCCGCACCGCCACCACCAGATAGCCCAGCAGCATCGGGACCAGCCCCACGGCCACCAGCCAGTAGTACTCCGCCCCGGGCACGACCTCGCGCACCGCGGATCCCGCCGGGCGGGCGACGTCGGGGAGAGTCGCTCCCCCAGTGCGGTGGACGTAGGACCCCTGCAGCTCAACGGCCATCGCACGCAGGGTGTCCTCGTCCAGCACGGAGCGCTGGTCCACTCCGTCCCGTGACACGAGGTCGGAGGCGCCTGGCGCGACCGGCATCACCCCGCCCGCCCGGGTGCCGTAGCCGAGCACCCATGCCTCGTCGACCAGGTCGGCCAACGGGGCGAGCGACTCCCTCGCCGCGGTCTGGGTCTGCTCGCCGTCACCGGCATAGATCAGCACCCGGGCGTTGTCGGGCCGCTGGCCGGCCAGCTTCGTCAACGTCTCGCGGGCCAGCGCCACCCCGACCGAGACGTCCGAGCCGGTCGCCTTCGCCGAGGGTCGCCAGCCGACGGTGCCCAGGGTCGTGACCACGCTCCTCACGTCCGTGGTGGACGGCACGAGGAGGCGGGCGGTGTCGTCGAAGACGATCACCGAGACATGAGCGCCGGCGGCACCAGCGACGACCTCGATCAGGTCCTCACCGGCACCCTCCATGCGGGAGCGCCCACCCGTGTGGTCCATGGCGCCCATCGAGGCGGTCCGGTCCAGCATCACCACCACGTCGACGGCGTTCTCCACCGGCACGTCGCGCTCGTGCTGCCCCAAGGGGCGCAACGCCACGAGCACCAGCCCCAGGGCCACCACGATCCGCAGCAGATCGCTCGCCCTCGTGCCTCGCGAGGAGCCCCGCCACCTGGCGGTCGCGAGGACACCGAGGACCATCACGGCCGCCCCTGTCGGGAACACCAGCCACCAGTGCGGTTGCCAGGTCATGGCCTTCTCCTGTCGGCGGCCGTGGCCATCCCGAGTCCCAGCAGCGTGACCAGCACCCCGGGGGCGATGACGTCGAAGCTGTGTTCCTGGGCCGTGGCCAGGAGCGCCGTTCGTTCCTGCTTGGCGACGGCCAGCGAGATGACGGCGGTGTTGGTCGGCTCCCCGGCGCTCAGCAACAAGACGTCGCCGTGGGTGCGCGAGGTCTGCCCCCTCAACTCGGCCACCGCGTTCGCCTGGGTCCCCCGCGGCGTGACGGCGAAGACCATCACGTCGCGCTCGACGGCGAGGTCGGTGGCCTCCTGGAGGGTGTAGAGCGAGTCACCGGAGACCAGGTTGTCGGTGGCCAGCACGAGGGTGCGCGCCCTCTCCTCCTCGGGCCGGTCGAAGTGCTGCACGCAGCTCGCGAGCCCGTCCCCGACCAGGGAGGATCCCGAAGCCGGGGCTGTGGTCCCGGCGACCGGCTCCTCGCCCCGCAGCTCCTCTCGCGCCGCGGCGAGGCGCGTGGCCACTTCCTCGTGGTGGTCGGTCAGGGCGAAGCCGGTCACGGCGTTCGCGTCGAACATCACGAAGCCGATCCGTTCCTCGGTGAGATCACCGACCAGCGCGAGGTAGGTGTCCACGATGTCCTCCACCACGGGCACCATCGAGCCGGAGACGTCCATGCACAGCACGACATCGCGCTGGCGCATCGCCTCGGACTCCTCGCTCACCATGACGAACCGCGAGCCGAGGAGCGCCAGCCCCGCGATCGCCACCGCCACCCCGGCGACGAGGAGGCGCCGCCTGCGTGACTCCCGGCGGACGGCCTCCTCCCAGGACGGGAGGCGGCGCAGGCGCTCGGATGCGGCCACGAGGACGCCGGGCTCGCTCGGCGCATGCGGAGGACGCAGCCACGCGAGGAGGCCCGCCACGACGCCCAGCGCCAGGACGATGGCCCCCACCCACCACTGAATCATCGCCATGCGATCACCACGTCGATGGCGCGCGCACCCAGGGCGACGACGTCCATGTCCAGCTGCGGGCGGAAGACGGTGTCTCCGAGGTCGACCAGCAGATCGACCGCGGGCGCCAGCCGGGGGTCGCGATCGGCGGCGACCACCCACTCGGCACGGGTGGTGTAGTCCAGGTCGGTCCCGGTCACGGTGCCGAGGAACTTGCGTACCTCGGCACCCACACGGGTGACCACGTCACGGCGGGCGTCGGCGTCCCCGTCCGCCGAGGTCGCCAGCAGCTCGCGGACGCGGGCCAGCGTGACGTCGCGCAGAGCCTCGACGTCGATGCCCTCGGCCCGCTCACGCCCTCGCAGGGCGCGGCGCATCAGCAGCACGACGACCACGGCGGTCACGACGCAGCCGGCGAGGACGACCCACCACACGGTCGCGTAGAGGACCGGCGGGTTGATGCGGTCCAGCTCATCGGACACGACGTCTCCGCTCCATCAGCGTCAGCAGTGCGGGCACCGCCTCGTCGAGGCGGGCCAGATGGACGTGTGCGACGCCCAGTCGCCGCAGGGCGGTGTCGCGTCGCTCCCGCCGTACGGCGTCGGCGCTCGCCAGTTCCGCGACCAGACCTGGGTGGGTGGCGACGAAGTCCGGGACGGTACGACGCGTGCCGACGTCCACGGTCGCGACGCCGTGGCGCAGGGGCGCGGTGGGGTCGGCGTCGGCGACCGTCAGGACCACCAGCTCGTGCTGGGCCGCGAGGCGCACCAGGCGGTGCTCCACCTCCGGCCCCCACTCCAGGTCGTCCAGGACCACGACCATCAGGGTGCGACGACGCAGTGCCACCGCCGCGTGGTCCAAGAGATCCAGGGTGCGCCGACCGGCGGCATCCGGCGCGCAGGCGCCGACCACCTCCTCCAGCATGCGCTCGAGGTCGACCTCGCGCGTGCTGGGGCGCGTGGCCCGTGGCCCGTCAGGCCCGCTGTGCACCAGGCCGACGTGGTCGCCGGCCCGTATGGCGATCCAGCCCACCAACCCGGCAGCCGTCACCGCCACATCGCGCTTCAGGTCGGTGGTCGTCGGATCCCAGTGGGCCGCTGCCGCGAACTCCCGTCCGGTGTCAACGACCAGCATCACGACGGCGCGGCGCTCGGCGACGTGTCGCTTGACGAGCAGGTCGCCGTGGCGGGCGGAGGCCAACCAGTCGATGTCGGCGACGTCATCGCCCGGGACGTAGGCCCTCAGGTCGGAGAAGTCGAGGCTGCGGGCGTGCGAGGTCGACGCGTGCCGCCCGTCGAGCAACGTGCGGACCCGACGATGGGCGACGAGCTCGGCTCGGGTCCGGATGCGGTGGAGCAGGGCCATGGCTCAGGGGGTCGGTACGGCGGCGAAGACCGCGTCGATGACGTCGTCGGCCCGGACCCGGGTGGCCACGGCCTCGAAGGTGAGGATGAGGCGGTGGCGCAGCACCTGGTGGCGCAACCCCACAACGTCGTCGGGGAGCACGTGGTCGCGGCCGGCCAGCACGGCCATGGCGCGGGCGGCCTGGAGGAACGCGATGGCTCCGCGCGGGCTGGCGCCGTGCTCGATGGAGCGCGCGACATCGGCGGCCAGGTAGGCATGCGGGTTCCGAGTGACGTTGACGATCTCCACGATGTAGCGCAGGACGGCCTCGTCGACGTGGACCCGGTCCGCGACCGACTGCAGGAAGACGACGTCGTCCAGGGAGGCGACCGGCTGGACACGCGTGTCGCGGAGGCCGCCGTCCGCCATCCGCCGGAGCATCTGGGCCTCCTCGAGCGGGCTCGGGTGCTCGAGCACCTCCTTGAGCAGGAAGCGGTCCATCTGGGCCTGCGGGAGGACGTAGGTCCCCTCTTCGTCGATGGGGTTCTGGGTGGCCAGCACCAGGAACGGGTCGGGCAGCCGGTGCGTCTCGCCACCGATCGTCGTCTGCCGCTCCTGCATCGCCTCGAGCATCGCCGACTGGGTCTTCGCCGAGGACCGGTTGATCTCGTCGAGCAGCACGAAGTGCGCGTGGACGGGCCCCAGCTGGGTGGAGAACGTCGAGGTCCGCGGGTCGTACACCTGGGTCCCGATGATGTCCGCGGGCAGCAGGTCCGGAGTGCACTGGACCCGGGAGAAGCTCGCCGCCACCGCCGAAGAGAGCACGGAGGCCGACAGCGTCTTGGCCAGCCCCGGCACCGACTCCATCAGCACATGTCCCCGCGCCACCAGCGTGACCAGCAGGCTGCGAAGCAGGGTCTGCTGCCCCACCACCTTGCTGGCGAAGGCCTCCTCGATGGCGGCGACGATCCGCGTGGCGCGCTCGGTCTCATGGTCGATCAACTGCGTCATTGCTTCTCCTGCTCGGAGGGCACGGAGGCCCAGAGGCGTGCGATTGCGGAACTGTCCTCGCGTCGGCGAACCGCGGCGGCGAGGTCGTCATCGGTCATCGACCGTCGGGTCGTGGACCCGTGGAGTGCCGGCCCACGCAACAGGCGCAGCACGGGCAGACCGAGGGTGGCGACGAGGAGGGCAGTGGTGAGGCCCCGGATGGTGTCGTAGGCGAGCGAGGTCTCCACCGTGTAGGCCCACAGGCGGGCGAGCACCTCACCCGGCGGCAGACCGGGGGCGAAGTGGTCGGTGGTGGTGCCCGCGTCCTGGGCCCACCCGATGAGGTTGAGCAGGACACCGGAGGTGATGCCCACCCCGACCGCCAGTGGGATCGCCGCGAGCCACGCGGCCAGTGTGGGCACCCAGCGCAGCGCCGAGCCCAGCGCGGCGACCACCGCCCACACGAGGCATTGGGCCGGCAGGGTCTCGGCGGGAGTGGCGAGGAGCATGGTCGAGACGAGGGCCGCCGAGGCGCCGGTGAGCACACCTCCGGCCAGGCCGAGACCGGCACCGGCGAGGAGAGGCAACGCATGGACCACCTCGACTCCGCCCGTCCCAGGGGTCAGCAGCGCGCGCAGGACGCAGTCGGCGACCACCAAGCACACCACGGATGCGAGCGGCTTCGTCTGGCGGCCCCCCTCGCGCCACATCGTGACCGCGAGCAGCACCAGCCCCGCCGTCTGGGCAGCGAGCACCCACGGCGCCTCGAGGCGGACCTGCTCACGGCTCGGGACACCCACCGAGTCCCACACCGGCCACCCCAGCCAGGCCAGGCCACCGGCCAGCCAGGCGAGGGCGACCAGGGCGGACCAGCGACGGGGGGCGCCGAGGGCCGACCATCCCTTCATCGAGCGTCCTTCCACACGTCGCGCACGCGCAGCGCCCTCGACCCGGCCCGGCGGAGCGCAGGCGGGTGCGGCAGGTGCTCGGCCACCAGCGCCGGTGGCCCGAGCACGGCCCGCGCGTCGGGGCCGTCAGCCGCAGGAGGAAGGACGAGGAGTCGGTGACAGGCACGCACGAGGAACTCCGGGTCGTGGGAGACCACCACGGTCGCCGTACCCCACTCCTCGGAGCGCAGCGCGGTCGCCATCAGCCGGCGCCCTTCCGCGTCCAACCCGGCCTCGGGCCGGTCGAGCACCTCCGTCCGCGTGGACGCGGCGCTGAGGGCCCACGCCACCGCACGTCGTTCGCCGGCACTGTGCTGGGCGAGGGGCCGGGTGTGGTCCACCGGCGCCAACCGCGCGGCACGCTCCAGCGCGGCCGCGGCGTCACCACCCCGTGCGCCGCACCAGGTCCTCGCGAGGCGTCCCAGGGGGACGTGGGCGGGCCAGGTCAGCGGGGGGCGCGGGTGTCGTTCCGCGTCGAGGGTCGCGGCGAGGCGTCGCGCCACGGACAGTGCCCGGGCGCGGTCGCCGTCCGCCGGCACGATGCCCAGGGTCTCCCCCACGACGACGTCGAGCTCGACCCCGACGCCGGCTCGTTCCGCGGGCACGCGCACCGTCGTCATGCTCGACTGAGCGCGACCGGGCGCGGCGTCGACCGTCGGCACCGCGGAGGTCACCACGGGGTGTCGTCGGAGGGCCCCGAGGTCCCACCATCCGGCGCGGGGGCGCCCCAGGGCCCGGGACAGCGCCGCTTCCGGAGGAAGAGGGAGCGTCCGCGGACTCCACCGGTCGACCGGGTGCACGACCGCGTCGCCCCCGCCGAGGAGCTCCACGACGTGGTCGGCCTGCGGCACGGCGACCGCGAGGTCGTGCTCCACCCAACAGATGTCGACCCCGCCGTCGGCGCACCGGCGCAGCGCCCGGGCCAGACCCACGCGCAGGTCGGGGAGCAGATCGGTCATCGGCTGGTCGAGGACCAGGAGGGTCTCCTCTCCCCGGTCACGGGCCGCAGACGATCCCAGGACGCCGCGCAACGCGGGCAGGACGGCGCAGGTGACCGGGTCGAGGTCCCGCAGCGACGCACCGAGGTCCTCGAGACCTGTCACGCTCGTCCAGAGCTGCTCGGCCTCGCGGCCCGCGTCCCCGAGGGCCTCCGCGACGCTCATGTCCAGGAGCGGCTCGAGCCGGGACACCCCGACGTGCCGGATCGTCACTCCCTGACTCCAGGACCCGCGCACCAACGCCCCCGCAGGAAGGACACCGCCCAGGGCGCCCGCGACGGCAGAGGCCCCCGCGCCGCTGCGCCCGGTGAGAAGGGTCAGCCCGCGGATGTCGAAGGAGACCGGTCCGACGGCGATCCCGCGTCCCGGGAGCCGCACCGCCACACCATCGATCGAGACGGTCATCGCCCGACCTCCCGACGGGGGTTCTCCGGCACCGCGGTCGTGAAGACAGGGAGCACCAGCAGACTGAGGGCACCGAACGTCGGGTCGACCTCGAGGACCACAAGGACCAGCGTCAGGGCGGCGCAGGCCAGCGGCGCGAGGTCCGCAGCGTGCCGGGTCACGACGCGGGCGCGGCTGAGGACCATGCCGGCAACGGTGGGGACCAGTACGCCGAGCAGCGACGCCTCGACACCCGTCAGGATCCGCCCCACCGCCGCGGCCAGCGCCGCGACGGAGACGGCGAGGACGAGGAGCACCCGGACCCGCGTCTTCGCGGCCCCCTCCTCGACGATGCCGACCGACTGCCACTGGACAGCGCGCTCGTGGGCGGAGGCCACGACGCCGGGCAACGGGGTCGCGAGACGTCCGAGGCCATGCGCGGCCAGGGCCGGGCGGGCGCGCTCGATGCGGGCGAGCTCCTCCGCCGCGAAGCACAGCGGGTGCGTGAAGCGGGCGGCGTGCCCGAGCACCACGTCGTGCAGCCGGGCCAGTCGCTCGCCGCTGACGCAGCGGACCACGAGAGCGAGCAGGGCCAGGTGGGCCAGGGCCGATGCGGCAAGGGCGAGCCCGGTGCGCAGCCGCCCGGTCGTGAGCGGGCCGCCGACCGGCGTACCCGAGGCCACCGACCATTCCGGCAGCACCCACAGCACGTCCCCGCCGGATCCCGGCCCCACGGCCACGGTGAGGACCACCCATGCCGCGGCGACGACGCTGGCGACCGCGAGGACGGGAGATCCCAACCCCGCGCGCGCTGCTCCCCGGGTCCACCACACGGCCACCGACGCCACGAGCACGCAGGCCGGGGTCCACGGCGACGCGCTGGTGTGAAGGGACCAGAAGGCCACGGCGATCCAGGCCAACCAGCCGAGGTCGGCGACGTGAAGGCGCGGCGCGAGGTGGGCGTTCATCGACGCCTCCGGATGCGCGCGGGTCCCAGCGCGAGCGCGAGCGCGAGCACGCCGATCCCGGCGGTCACGTACTGGACCGTGCGCACGGAATGGGTGCCGAGATCCGTCGGCGTCGATCCAGGCGACTCCGGCAGGGGCACGTCGAGGTTGCGGCTGCGGGGCCGGACGACCGCGGCGCCGTCCGCCCCGACTCCGGCGGCCAGGGCCCCCTCGACCGCCAGGCCGAGCACCGGGAAGACCTCGGGTCGAGGGATCGGCCGCGTCTGGCCCTCGGCGTGCGGTCGCACCTTCCAGGTGGTGACCGGGGTGCCGCTGCGCAGGTCGATCAGCCGGAACCGGGTGGCCTCAGCGGGGAGCCCGCGGGGCACGACATACGGCACCGAGCACCGCGCGTCGTCGCAGGTGGCCTGGGCGTCCGCGGCGCCGGGACTGTCCTGACCGGGCACGGCGACCCACGTGGAGCCGTCCAGGCGCTCGACCGCATAGGTGCTCCCCTGGACGACATGGTCCAGCGTCACACCCAGGGGCACACCGACCGGCTTGCTCTCGGCGTACCCGTCGCCGAGCACCTCGGGCGTCGGCGTCAGCAGCTCGCTCCACCCGCCGAGGACGGTGGTCAGGTCCTTCCCCTCGGCCTCGGCGAGCGCCACGACCAGGGGGCCGCCGTGGGCACCGCCGGGCGAAGGCGGGAGCGCGAGGTCCGCGCTACCCCACCCGTGCTCGTCGGTCGTGATCTCGACCTCGGGCCCGATGGCCTCCCAGCCGACGGTGCCGCTGCTGTCGGCGGTGACACGGAAGGCCCGGACCGTCACTGTCGTGTCGGCACGTCCGGTGACTCCCACCCGGTGCGTCGCTCCGTCGATCCATCGAGGCGGCACCTGCACCGAGCAGCGCACGTCGTCGTCGCTGCACAGGCGCTCGGTCCCGGTGGTCGCGGCCGTGGCGGGCTCGGCGGTGAGGAGAACGAGCCCAGGTGCGCTGAGGACCGCCCCCGCCAGGGCGCTCAGCAGCAGTCCTCGTCGTGCACCCGGCGAGCGGCGCGTCACCACGCCTCGTCCTGTCCCGACGACGCGGTACGACGCCGCAGCCAGACCCACAGGACCGGGGAGGCGAGCAGCGCCACCAGGGCGCCGGCGAGCATCCACTTGGTGGAGTCGGGTGCCTCTGCGACGCGCGGAGCCACGAGCGGCCTGGCCTCGTCTCCCCACACGGGGTCGCTGGTCGGCGCAGGCGCCTTCCCACCGGTCGCGGGCGAGGAGGCACCGGGTGCCGTCGTCCCGGGCGCCCGAGGAGAAGGGGAGTCCTGGCGGCCCTGCCCCGTGGTCGCGGTCGCGGACGCGGACGCGCTGGGTGTGGGCGGTGAGCTGGTGGGGGCCACACCGGGTGCGGACGGAGCGCCCGGGGCGGCGGACGGCTCGGGCGCAGATGGCCCCGAGGGGGCCGAGGGTCCCGAGGGGGCCGAGGGGGCCGAGGGGGCCGAGGGTCCCGTCGGAGCGCCCGGGCCGGGGCCGGGGCTAGGAGTCTCACCGGCGCCGCCGTCATTCCCCGCCGGGACGTCGGGGTCGGGCACACCGGGCCCCTTGGTCGGGTCGAGCTGCTCGTCCCGCGGGCCCGCCACGCCGTGCTCGGAGGGCACGACGGTCCACTCGGCATGCTCGGGCGAGGCGATCGGCCGGTCCTCGGCTCCGCCGTAGTTCAGGTGGTGGTTGACCCGGAAGCGGTAGGCCTGTCCCGGCACCAGCTCCGGCGGTACGACGTAGCTGAGGTGCGAGATCTCCCCCGGGCTGCTGAGCAGGCGCTGAGCGGCGCCGTACCCCTGGCCGGGCACCGGAGTCCAGGTACCGTCGGCGGCCAGGTACTCGACCCAGTAGCCGACGCCCGCGACATTGCCGATGGCGTGCATCTCCAGCGGGACCCCGACGGGCTTCTGGTCCGCGTAGCCGTCGCCGAGCAGCCTCAAGGTGGCGCCCCCGAACTCCACGACCTGACCGATCCGGGTCGACAGGTCCAGGGACGGGTCATCGGCGAGACCCACGAAACCCCACCCGCTGGGGACGTCGGGCACGGCGCGAGGCACCAGCTTCACCTCGTCGAGCGTCCCGCGCCCACCGCCGAGCGCACGCGTGGTCCCCTCCACGGATTCCCCGCTGGGGACCAGGCCCGTCACCTGGCCGCGGGAGTTGAACTGCACGATGTAGAACTGGAGCACCAGGCGCGTGCCCGGGTTGCCCGCCCCGGTCACCCGGATCAGCTGGCCCGGGGCGGCCGCGCCGGCGTCAATGGTCACCGAGAGCGAGCAGGGGCCGACCGTGTAGCCGTCGCACAGGGCGCTCTGCGACGCACCGGCCGCCTGCGCTGGAGCCGACCACGCGACAGGGGCCATCGCCAGCAACCCGGCCGCCACTGCCCCGGCAGTGCGACACGACCCCGAACGGGTGCGCGGCGGCGCGGAACGCTGCATCGTGGGACCTCCAGAGGGCACACGCAGGCAGGGCAACCCCAGGAGGCTTCCGAGCCCGCGTTGGTGCGACGACGGGTGACGGCTGCATCCCCGGAGTTCCCGACTTGCTGGAGGACCAGCTCACGGTTGCGCAACAGCGCCGGATTCGCACCGGCTTCCTCTGGTGGGGATGCGTCACGGGTAGTGACGAGGGGATGCTGTCACACCCCCGCAGCGCACGCCGACCCGGCCTGCCGCCCACACGGACACGCGCGCACCGAACCCCACGGCATGCCCAGCTCGTCGCCCGGCGACACCCGCGTCGTAACCTCCAGATCAGCGTCGAGGGGGAAGCCGGTGGAAGTCCGGCGCTGACCCGCAACCGTGACGACCGGGCACGCCCCGTCGAAGTCGGAATGCCTTCGCGCTGTCGCGACCATCCCACCACTGTCGAGGAATGCAGTAGGTCGCCGGCGTGCTGTCGGCCTCCCCTGCTCCGGAACCGGAGTTCATGTGAAGTTCCAGAAGTCCGCGCTGGCAGCCGCCGGCGCACTCGTCATCAGCACCCTCCCAGGGATGCTCTCCCCCGCGCACGCCGCCGACTGGCGCACCGGATGGTGCCAGCAGGACGAGGGCCTCAGCGTCGTGGTCGACTTCGGCAACGAGGTCGCCGACGCCATTCCGGCGGAGGGGTTCCTGGTGCGGTGCCTGGTCGGCGGCGTCGTGGAGGGCTCCCCCGAGCTCAGCAGGGTCGCCGCCCTGGAAGCGGTCGGCCTCTCGGTCGAGGCCGACCGGTCCGGGTACGTCACCGCCGTCGAGGGCATCGAGGAGTACTCCGGCGACGCCATGTGGTGGTTCTTCTCGGGCGCCGCGGTGCCCGCGCCGTGGGACACCGCGAACCACGGCATCGTCGTGAACGGCCCCAACGTCAACAAGGCACTCGGGGCCCGGCTCGTCGGCCAGGACTGGGTGTCGACCCCGCGGCCCACCCCCCAGTTCGCGGACCCGACCCCGGAACCGGAGCCGGACCCCGAGCCGGAGACGCCGGAAGTGACGGGCACCGTCCCGGTGGTCACGGGCACTGCTCAGGTCGGTCGTCAGCTGACCGCGACCCTCGGGAGCTGGAGCAACGGGGTCACGTTCGCCCGCCAGTGGAAGCGCGACGGGGCGCCGATCCGGGGGGCACGAGGGGCCTCCTACCGGCTGACGGCCGCGGACCGAGGAGCGCGCATCTCCCTCGAGGTGACCGGGTCCAAGCCCGGCCACACCTCGACCCGTCTCGAGTCCAGGCCCACCGCCAAGATTCGGGCCGGACAGCTCACCCCCGCCACCCCTCGCATCGCCGGCAAGGCCAAGGTCGGCACGTCGCTCACGGCCGTCAGCGCCGTGTGGAAGCCGGGTCAGGTGAAGCTCACCTACCGGTGGCTGCGTGACGGCAAGGTCATCGCTGGGTCCCAGCAGAAGACCTACGTCGTGAAGCGCGCCGATGTGGGCCATCGCATCTCCGTCCGCGTGATCGGCACGCGGCCCGGATACGCCAAGGCGACCCGCACCTCGGCGAAGACGGTCCGCGTCTCCCGCTGAGCGACACGGACCATGGCACCGCAAACGGGGCCCCGACGCGCACGCGTCGGGGCCCCGTCCCGGTCGAGCGGCACTTGGCCGCCAGGCTCAGATCCGGAAGGTCCCGGAGCTGCTCGATCGCTTCACCTCGGTGCTGCCGAGGTAGCGCACGACCACGCGGTACGTCCCTCGGAGCTTCGCGCCCTGGAGCGCCCTGCGCAGGACGGGCTTCTTGATCGTGACGGTCGCGAAGCCACGCGCGTCCACCCGGGCGCTCCTCGTCACGAGCTTCTCGCCGCCCTTGCGGACGACGAAGCGCACCTGGCCCTTCGAGACGGCCACACCAGCGCGCACGCCGGCCTTCAGGACGACCGCCCGGGGCTTGACCTGGACCTGGGGGCCGGTGGTCTGGGAGGGGACCGGCTGTGCCGCGACCTGCGACACGACGACGCTCCCCGTGCCGGAGGAGCCCTTGAAGGCCGAGCTCAGCGGGAGGAAGGTCGCCGTGTAGGTGTGCTCGCCCGCCGCCACGCCGGTCAGCTGGAGGGTTGCCCGGCCGCCGACCAGGACCGCGTCACCGACCTTGCTTCCTGCTTCGGAGAACTCGACCGTGCCCGTGGCGCCCGCACCGGTGACCTGGGCCGCGAGCGAGACCACGCCGGGCCGCGGCGACGACGCCGCGAGCGTCGTGACGGTCACCTCGGGGTCGACGACGTCCATGACGTAGAGGCCCGGCTTGCCGTCGACGAAGCGGAGGTAGTCGGTGAGCCCGTAGAACCCCTGCGCGGTGGACATCCCGCTCGCGGCGCCCGGCTTGGAGTACCAGAAGCCCCCGCCCTCGACGTAGTACGACGTGAGTGCGCTGACCGGGTTGCCCCCGTCCTTCGCGAACCGCGGATCGGTGAGGGGGTCGATCCGCAGGGCGGTGAGGGCCACGATCACCTGGGTGGTGCTCTCGGCGGATTCCTTGCCGTAGCTGGCGAAGCCCCCGCTGGGGCGCTGGATGTCGGACAGCCTCGAGACACCGCGCTCCACGGCGGCCGCGACGGCGGGCTGGTCGGCGTACCGCGCCAGCGCCTGGAGGGCCATACCCGTCATGTCCGGGTCGGGCGTCGACCCGGAGAAGGCCCAGCCACCACCGTTGATCTCGAGTGCGAGCACTCGCTCGACCAGCTTCTGCCGCGTCGTGGGGTCCGTGGCTCCGGCGACCTCGGGGATCTGGTGGCCGAGGGTGTCGAGGGCGAGCAGGCCGTAGACGGCCGAGTTGAGGGCGCCCATCGTGGACATGTCGGCCAGGCCCGTGAGCAGGTTGTGGCCGCCGACGTCCGTGACGTCCTTGCCCATCGCGCTCAGCGCGATGATCACGCGCTCGTACGTCGTGGCCGGCCCCAGCTTGCCGTCCTTCTCGACGACGTCCTCCACCAGGTTGGCGTAGTACGCATCGAGCCACTCCTCGGCGTCGACGTCGCTGCGTGCGAGACCGAGCGCCTCCCACTCCCGGCCGAGCCCCGTGGGCTCGACGCGCTGGAGGATGTAGGCGCCGGTATTCGCGTGCTGGACCCGGGCGAGGTCCACCAGCGTGGAGTCTGCCCGGGCGGCAGCACCGGAGAGCCCGGGGGCGAGCGCGAGAAGCAGTCCGAGGACCGCGATCAGGGCGACATGTGAGGTGCGGTGCCTCGCACCGAGGTGGGTGTACATGGTGTTCCTTCCGGCTGTAGCGCACGGAGGAAGACACGCGGCAGCACGGGGCGGCCGAGAGCCCTACCGTGCGATCGCGACAGCGTGTAGTGCGGATACTCCACACGACCTGGTGTCCCGACTCTTCGCTCCGCTGGGCGGAGTCGAACTACGGTTGCGCGTCAGCGCCGGGCTTCGACCGGCTTCCCCAGGACGGGTGAGGTGTTCAGTTGTCGGGCGGACTCTAGCCCGCTCCTGCTCGGGCCTTCCTTTCCTTCTCAGGCGTGGACGGCGCCACCCCGTCGCACCAGCGCTCGGTGGGGGCTGCGGGTCAGCCTTCGCACGCGGCGCAGTCGTCTCCGTTCTCGATCGCGCAGACCTCGGCCGGCGTCCAGTCGTCCCAGGTGAGCTCGTCGATGGCGCTCGAGTCGGTCTCGGTGCGGATGGCCTCGTTCATGGTCGTCTCTTTCCGTGCGGTGATGGTGATGGTGGAGGGGTGCTACTTCTGCTTGCTGGCCTGGATCCCGGCACGGGAGCGCAGGTAGTAGAGGCTCTTGATGCCCGGGTCGAGAAGAGCCTTCTTGTGGACCTTGCTGATGTAGTGCGGAGACGCGTCGGCGGGGAAGAACAGGTTCAGGGACTGCGCCTGGTCGATGTGCGCCTGTCGGTCGGCGGCGCGATCGAGCAGGATCTCCTGGTCGATCTCGTAGCCGGTCTTGAAGACGTCCTTCTCGTGCTCGTCGAGCCAGCCGACGTGCTGCACCGAACCGCCGTGATCGATGATGTCGGTGATGCTGGCCTGGTCGTAGACGCCGCGGTCCTTCATGAGCCGGACCAGGTTGCCGTTCGCGCGGGGCATCTCGCCGGCCGAGGTGGTCTGGTTCCAGACGTTGGCGACGTAGGGCTCGATGCCCTGGCTGGTGCCGCCGACGATCACCGCGGTGCTCATCGTCGGCGCGACGGCCATCAGGTGCGAGTTGCGGCGGCCGACGCACCACGCGGGGACGCCGGCCTTCTCGCCCATCCAGCGCGAGGCGGCGTCGGCGCGGGCGTGGATGTGCTCGAAGATCTCGATGTTGAGCGCCGCCGCCTTCTCGGACTCGAACGGGACGGAGTGCCGCTGCAGGTAGTCGTGGTAGCCCATGACGCCCAGCCCGAGGCTGCGGGCCTTCTCGGTGTAGCGCACCGCGCGCTCCAAGCCGCGGATCTGGCGCGCCCGTCGCAGGAACGCCTCGGCCACCGCGTCGAGGAAGACGGTCGCGACGTACGCCGTGTCGCGGTCTCGCCACTCGTCGTACGTCGCCAGGTTCAGCGAGGAGAGCACACAGGTGTAGGAATGCTCCTCGTCGCTGAACAGGGTGATCTCCGAGCACAGGTTGGAGGCCTTGTTCTCCAGGCCGTGGGCTCGGTAGGACTCGGTCTGGTGGGCGTTGACGGTGTCGACCTTCCAGATGTAGCCCTTGCCCAGCACGACGCGGATCTTCAAGACCCGCTGGTAGCGCTCGAGGGCGTCCTTGTCGCCGGCGAGCATCCGATCGATGAAGGCCTGGGTGAAGATCCACCCGACGTTCTTGTTGGCCGGCTCGCGGTAGATGAGGTCGGCGAGCTCGTGGAAGTCGGGGTGGTCGACCGGGAGGTACCCGGCCCAGGAGCCGCGGCGGGTGGCGCCCTGACTGATCTGGTTGGTCATCTCGGCGAAGTTGCAGAACACCGGGACCACGCCGTTGGCCTTGCCGTTGTCGCCGAAGCTGGCGCCGCGCGGGCGGATGTCGCCCAGGTAGGCGGAGGTGCCGAACCCGTTCTGGGAAAGGATCGCGGCTTCCTTGAGGGTCTCGTAGAAGCCCCACACCGAGTCCTCGATGTAGGACCCCTCGCACGAGACCGGGAGACCTCGGGTGGTGCCCAGGTTGGCCAGCACGGGCGTGGAGGGCGAGAGCCAGCCGTTCCAGATCGCCTCGAAGAACAGCTCGGTCCAGGGGCGCCCGTCCTCGCGGGGGTACATCTCGTCGGCGAGGACGCCGGCCGTGCGCGCGATCGTCTCGTAGCGCTCCCGCACGCTCTGCCCGGCCACGGTGTACTTGGCCTTGACCATGGCGTAGCCGGCGGTGGTCATGAAGGCGGGGACGGTCTCGGCTGCCTGCAGCGCCTTGCGCTCGGCGGAGAGGGTCTCCCAGTTCTTGTTGGTCATCAGAACACGAACTCCATCTCACCGATCGTGCGGTTGTACTCGTTGCCGGTCACCTGGAAGAAGTCGTGGAACTGGGTGCCGTTGATGCCGCTGTAGAACCACTCGGCGACCGGGTTGTCCGCGATCTCGAACAGCGGCTCCATCCCCATGCTGTCCAGCGTGAGGTTCACCCGGGACTTCACGAACGTCTCCAGGTCGGCCTGCTCGATGCCCGGGATGGGGCCGTGAGCGAAGAGCATCTCGACGATGCGCTGCTCGTGGGCGTAGACGTAGTCCGCCACCGCGCGGACGCGGTCGAACAACGCATCGCGCTCGGCCTGGAACGTCGCCGGCGAGACGGAGCGCTCGTACTCCTCCAGGGTGGTGCGGAACAGCCACGCCCCGCCGGTCGCGTGCAGGTTCTCGTCGCGGGCGGAGAAGTTGATGCCGCTCACGACGTTCTGCAGCAGGTTCTTGCCCCCGGACTGGAAGTGCTTGAGGAAGGCGAAGTTCGAGTACAGGACGCAGTTCTCCATCAGCGTGAAGACGCTGAGCGCGTAGAGGAGGTCGTCGTCGGCGATCGCGTCCCAGACGAACTGGATGCGCTCGGCCAGCACCGGGTCGTTCTTGTAGGAGCTGTAGAACTCCTCGGTGTCGATCATCAGCACCTGGTTGAGCTTCGCGTAGAACGGCGCGTGCATGTTGAGCTCGGCGAACGAGAACGCGTTGCTCATCATCTGGATCTCCGGACGCGGGAACGCGTGGAAGATCCGGTCCCCCCACACCTCGCCGCCGAGAATCAGCTCATAGATCGTGAACAGCTTGAGGGTGGTCTTGACGGCCGCCTGCTCGGCCTCGGTCATCGTGACCAGGAAGTCCTGCTTGTCGTTGGCGACCGGGATCTCCTCAGCGGTCCAGAAGATGCTCCGCTGCTTCTTCGCCAGGTCCTCGGCTTGGGGGTAGTCGAATACGTAGGCCGACTTCTCGGTCCGGATCGGTAGACCAGTGGTGTCGATCATGTCGTGGTTCTCCGTTCGCGAGCCGGTCGAACCGGCCCGCTCGTCGTGAGCTGGAAGCGGTGCTTCCACGAACGAGGAACGGAGAGGACGTCGACGCCAGCACAGACCTAGACCTGGACACAGCGACTCATCGATCCCCTGACCTTCCCTCGAGGTCGCGGAACCCACCCGTGACGGGCGAGCGCTGGCAGGTCTTCGGACTCGTGGGCGAGGAGCCAGGCTCCGGTCCTACTGTCCATCGCTTCCCAGGACCGTGATCGTCGGTCCCAGTGCTTCCTGTCGATCCAGGAGACGGAGGTCGTTCCCACTCACCGCTGCGGGGCAGTCCCGGAATCTCACCGGGTTCCCTCTTGCGACGACGACCCTGGATGGGCCGTCGAACCAGCTGCAGGATCCACCATATACGGGAACTACAGATCTGTAATCCCCCAGATGTTGTGTCCGCCGGCGCACGTGGTCGAGGTAACACCCGGCTCCGAGGACGCAGGCCCGACGCCCTTGCGGTCGGCGACGAGGCCGCGCCGGTCTCGGCGTCTCGCCCACTCCCGGGGTCACCCCGGCCACGATCGTGGCGGTCGCTCCGCCGATCACGGAGCCGATGGTCGCGGCGGCCACGGCCAGGACAGCGCAGCGCGCTGCTCTACAGCGCGGCGATCAGGGGCTCGAGAACGGCGACGGCTTCGACCATGAGGGTGACCAGCGACTCCCGACCATCGCCGTCGGACCATCGGGTGGTTGCCTCGAGCATCGCCGCGGTCAACGCTGCTGCCGTCAACGCGCTGTCCTCGAGCTTCGAGTGGTACGCCGTACTCAGCACCGTGCCCAGGATGGCGACCCCGACGGTCCCGCCAATCTGGCGAAGCGCTTGAAGGAGTCCGGACCCCGAGCCAGTGCGGTCCACGGACAAGGCGCCCATAGCGATAGCCATGGACGCGGGCAGGACCAGGCCGATACCGGCGCCCAGCGCCGTGATCCAGGTCGCCGTGAAGACATAGCTGGTTCCGATGTCGGTCATCGCGGCCAGGCCGAGGGCGAGCGCCGAGAGTCCGAGGCCGCCGATAACGACGAGGCGTGCACATCGAGGCGCCGCTACGGACTCCCCTCAAGAAGGCTCGGTAGGCGGTGTGCAGGGGCGCAGCTGGGATCGAAGGTCCGCTGGACGTGTGAGGTCATGTCCTCGTCGCGGGTGATGGCCAGCAGGCGGGTGGGCCCGGTCAGTTGCGGGGGCTCGGTTCCGTCGCAGTGCCAGTCGGGACCGTTATGGCGAAGGCTGAGGGGCCGGTATGGTCCACCTCGGCCGCGGTGGCGCCCCCACCCCGTGACGCCATCGCGGCCACCCATGCCTTGCTGAGACGGCGGCCACGCACCGCGCGCACCGCGCGCAAGCGCGTCGGCGTGGGCGCCTAGCCTCGACAGGGTGAAGATGATCGCGACGTACCGCGCCGCCGGCGAGACCCTCACCGAGGGCCGCGAGCTGGAGATCGAGCGCGACGACTACGACGGCTGCTGGGCAGTTGCCCGGGCTGAGGTCCGTGACGGCGAGCAGCTGATCTACATCCGCGTCGAGCAGGATTAGCCGACCTTGCGGACCCTGTCCGCCGACAGCCACTGCGCGTGCCCGGCGCTCGCGACGTTGCCGCCGCGGGATCCCCACATCACCAGGGCCTCCCAGCTCTCACCGACCTTGCGCCAGTCGAGCAGTACGCCGGGGAGTGCAGCCTCCCAACGGCCGTCCGGCGCCACCCAAACGTGGCGGGGCACAGTGTGCCCCTGCTGTCCGGTTCCGTCCGTCGCACGCATGGCCAGATCGTAGAAGCGGTCGCCGACCGCGCATTGAGCAGGCGGCAAGCGAGCACCCGCCCGCGCCGCGAGCCCCGTGGCCTCGCCTGTTGGCTAGGCGGCATGAGCACCCGCGGACCCACAAGAACTTCAACAAGAAGCACGAACTGCCCGCCGTCGACCATCGAGGCGGTCGAAGACGCGCTCGTGCCGACCCTCAGGAGCTCGCGCCGTCACGCTCGCCGCCCTGCTCGCTGCCGTCGTCGGTCTGACGCTCCCTGGCGAGCCGCCGCAGCCGCGTCGCCTCGCGCACCGTCATCGCCTCGCCACACCACGCCACAGCCTCACCCAAGGACAGGCCTTCGTGCTCCGTCAACTTCCGCAGCGCCTCGCCGGCTCGCTTCTCGGTCTCGGCCACCGCCGCGTCGCGCTCACCGATCGCGATCATGACTCGCTCGGCCAGGTCGATCACCCGGCGCTCCCGTTCCTCGCTCTCCTTGCGCCGCTTCTCGGCCATCTCCCGTGCTGTGTGCCGTGCCCGCTGCCTGATCGTCTGCTGGCTCATCCAGGTCCTCACTCGTGTCGACATGGACTTTGACAGTCCACCTACGCCATTTTCCGGACCCCGAGCGATCACATAACCCTAGAGACCTTCAAGACCCGCTCCCTCGATCCATCCAGTCCACCCGATCCGACCCCGACGCCCCAGCCCTCCCCCACGCCCCTCAGCGTCCCCCCAGATTTCCGCGAGCTCCCATGTGCCACACACCTCTTGCATTCTCGGTTCGCCGAACAGAAGGAACAGGGGTAGGTATCCGCCCAGGAGTGATCGCCTGGCGCGCACAAGCGCGGGTAGGTGACCGTGACGATGAGCCTCCACAAGCTGACGGCGGGGTCGGGGTACGACTACTTGACCCGCCAGGTCGCAGCGATGGACGCCACCGACAAGGGCCACACCGGCCTGGCGAGCTACTACACCGAGAAGGGCGAGTCCCCCGGCGCGTGGGTCGGCTCGGGCCTGGCGAGCATCGAGGGACTCTCTGCCGGCGACGTCGTCACCGCCGATCACATGCAGAGCCTGTTCGGCTCCGGCCACCACCCGCTGGCCACCCAGCGGACCAAGGAGCTGGACCAGCGGACCGGCAGCGATGAGGCCCGGCGGCCGACCAGTTCGGACTACAAGACCGCGGTCCGGCTCGGCACCCCGTACAAGGTCTACGCCGGCGACATCAGCCCGTTCCGGGTCGAGGTCGCCAAACGCATAGCGGCCCTCAACCAGTCCTCCGGCCTGTCTGGGGACTGGTCGGTTCCCGCGGCCGAACGGGCCAAGATCCGCACCGAGGTGGCTGCGGAGTTCTTCCGTGCCGAGCACGGCCGCGACCCCGGCGATGCCCGCGAGCTCGCCGCGACGATCGCGAAGCACTCCCGGCCCAAGACCAACGCGGTTGCCGGCTACGACCTGACCTTCTCACCGGTCAAGAGCGTCTCGGTGCTGTGGGCGATCTCCGACCCGCGGACCGCCGCGGTGATCGAGCGGGCACACCAGGCAGCGCTCAAGGACGCGCTGGACTTCATCGAATCCAGCGCACTGTTCACTCGCCGGGGCACCAACGGCGTTCGCCAGGTCGACGTCCGTGGCCTGGTCGCCACCGCGTTCACCCACCGGGACTCCCGGGCCGGCGACCCCGACCTGCACACGCACGTTGCCGTGGCCAACAAGGTCCAGACCCTCGATGGCACGTGGCTGGCCATCGACGGTCGGCCGCTGCACAAGGCGGTCGTCTCGGCCTCGGAGACCTACAACACCGCGCTCGAGCGGCACCTGGTCGACGCCCTCGGCGTCCGGTTCGAGGAGCGCCCGAACGAGGACGCCCGCAAGCGGTCGGTGCGTGAGATCGTCGGCGTCGACCCTGCGCTGAATCGCCGCTTCTCCAAGCGCCGCCTCGACGTCGAGGACCGCCGCAAGGTCCTCGCGGCCACGTTCCAGTCTGCCCACGGCCGCCCGCCGACCCCGGTCGAGACCATCCAGCTGTCCCAGCAGGCGACGCTGGAGACCCGCGAGGCCAAGCACGAGCCCCGCTCGCTGGCCGAGCAGCGCGAGGCCTGGCACCGCGAGGCGGTCGAGGTGCTCGGCACCCCGCATCGGGTCAAGCAGATGGTGCACGGCGCCCTCAACCCGACGGGTGCGGCCCGCTCCGCCGCCGACGCGGCTTGGTTCGCCAAGACCACCGACCGCATCGTGGCGACGATGGAGGGCGGCCGGAGCACGTGGCAGTACTGGCACGTCTACGCAGAGGCCCAGCGGCAGATCCGGGCCGCCGACGTGCCCACCAACCAGGTCTCCGGGGTGGTCGACCTGCTGGTCAGCGAGGTCCTTGAGGGCCGCTCGGTGAGCATGGCCCGCCCCTGGGACACCATCAGCGAGCCGGTCGAGCTGCGCCGCGCGGACGGGTCCTCGGTCTACACCCAGGCCGGGGCCGACCTGTTCACCTCACGCAGGGTGCTGGCGGCCGAGCAGCGCCTGGTCCACGCCGCCGGCCGCCATGACGGGTACGCCGTCGAGGCGTCCTCGGTCGACCTGGCGCTGCTGGAGTCGACCGCCAACGGCATCACCCTCAACGCCGGACAGGCCACGCTGGTGCGCGAGATGGCCACCTCGGGCGCCAGGCTCCAGTTGGCGATCGCCCCCGCCGGATCGGGCAAGACCACGGCGATGCGCGCCCTGGCCAGCGCGTGGAGCGACGGCGGCGGCACCATCATCGGCCTGGCTCCCTCGGCGGCGGCCGCGGACGCCCTCCGCATCTCCATGGGCTCCCAGAGCGGCACCCTGACCGACACCCTGGCCAAGCTCACGCACTCCCTTGAACAGGCCAGGCAGACCGGCACGGCGATGCCGGACTGGGTGGCCGGCATCGACTCCTCGACGCTCGTGGTGATCGACGAGGCCGGCATGGCCGACACCCTTTCCCTGGACGCCGCGGTCTCCTACATCCTCGAGCGCGGTGGCAGCGTTCGCCTGATCGGTGATGACCAGCAGCTCTCCGCGATCGGCGCCGGCGGCGTGCTGCGCGACATCCGAGCCACCCGCGGCGCGCTGCAGCTGGGCGAGCTCGTCCGGTTCACCGACCCCGCCGAGGGCGCAGCGTCGCTGGCCCTGCGCGCGGGCAAGAGCGAGGCGCTCGGCTTCTACCTCGACCGCGACCGAGTTCACGTCGGCGACCTAACGACCATGACCGAGGAGGTCTTCGCCGCCTGGCAGGCCGACCGCGCCGCCGGCCGGGACTCGATCATGCTCGCCCCGACCCGCGACCTGGTCAGCGACCTGAACCGGCGGGCCCGCGCTCACCGCCTGGACGGGATCGGTCCGGCCGAGGCCGCCAGCAGCGGACCGGTGCGGCGGCTCGCCGACGGCAACGAGGCGTCGCTCGGCGAGCTGATCATCACCCGCGAGAACGACCGCCGGCTGCGCACCTCGGCCACCGACTGGGTGAAGAACGGTGACCGCTGGATCGTCCTGGTGATCCACGACGGCGGCGACCTGAGCGTCCAGCACACCCAGCACGGCCGCACCGTGCGACTGCGAAGTGACTATGTCGCCAAGGCCACCGAGCTCGGCTACGCGTGCACCGTGCACACCGCCCAGGGCGTCACCACCGACACGATGCACGCCCTGGCCACCGGCACCGAGTCGCGCCAGCAGCTCTACACGATGATGACCCGGGGAGCGCACGCCAACCACGTGTACCTCGAGGTTGTCGGTGACGGCGACCCGCACTCGGTGATCCACCCGACCTTGGTCCAGCCGCTCACCCCCACCGACATCCTCGAGTCGATGCTGGCCCGCGACGACGCGCAGCGGTCCGCAACCAGCCTGATCCGCGAGCACGCCGACCCGGCCACCCGGCTCGGTGAGGCCTCCCAGCGCTACCTCGACGGCCTCTACGTCGCGGCCGAGGACCTGTTACGCCACCAGTCCACGACCGGCGTCGACGGCACCACGGTCAACGTGGTGGACGCGCTGGACATCGCCGTCGAGTCACTGGCCCCTGGGTTGTCGGATGAGGCCGCCTGGCCGACCCTGCGCGCCCATCTGCTGCTCCTCGGCGCGGCTGGCGAGAACCCCGTCGAAGCGCTCCGCGCCGCCGCCAGTGATCGGGAGCTGGAGAGCGCACGCGACCGGGCCGCGGTCCTGGACTGGCGCCTCGACGCCTCGGGGATGCGCAACGCGGGCGCCGGCCCGCTGCCGTGGATGCCCGGGATCCCGGTGCGTCTGGCCGAGGACCCGCACTGGGGTGCCTACCTCTCCCAGCGCGCGCACCTGGTCGAGCAGCTCGCCGAGCAGGTCCACACCCGCGCCGGCGAGCAGTCCGCGCTGCCGGTGTGGGCGCAGAACGGGCTCCGCCCCGAGGCCGCCACGGTGGCCGACGTCGAGGTCTGGCGCGCAGCCATGCAGGTCCCCGTCGACGACCGGCGACCGACCGGCGCACCGCAGCTGCAGAAGGCGTCAGCGACGTGGCAGCGGCGCCTCAACCGGGCCGTGAGCGGTGACCACACGCCGGCGCTCGCGGAATGGGGCCGGCTGCTCTACTCGATCGCTCCTCAGGTCCGCGGCGACGAGTTCACCCCGCTCCTGGCCGAGCGACTGGCCGCGATGTCGCGTGCCGGCGTCACGGCCCACGAGCTGCTGCGCACCGCCGCCGCACCCGACCATCCGTCGGGCCCGCTGCCCGACGAGCACGCCTCAGCCGCGCTGTGGTGGCGCATGGCCCGGCACCTCACACCCGCGGCCGCCGCCCAGATCGGCGACGGCCCCCACGGCGAGAACGTCACCACCGACTGGGCTCCGGGGCTCGCGGACCTCTTCGGTCCCGAGCGGGCCGCGAACATTCAGGCCAGTACCTGGTGGCCCGCACTGGTCACCAACGTCGACCACGCCCTGCAGCGCGGCTGGCAGGTCGAGGCCCTGCTCGGCGCCAGCCGGGCGCTGCCTAGCGACGGCGGGGATGACATCGACGAGTGCCAGACGCTGGTCTGTCGGACCTCGATCTCCCTGAAAACCACTCCCGACGAGCAGACGCACGAGTACCACTTCGAGGACCCGCCCGCAGACATGTGGGAGGGCATCGAGCCGAAGGAGTCGGTGTTCGTCGACCAGCCCGACGGCGCCCTCTGGCCGCCTCCCGAGGACCCCAGCACCGACCTCGAGCCTCCCATCGACACGGTCGACGAGCAGCAGATCGACGTGCTCGAGGAGGACCAGGTCGACGCGGACGAGGACCAGTACGCCGAGAGCGACCTGACGCTGGCCGCCTACCTCCGCGACCTCGGAGGCACCCGACTGGGGCCCACCGAGGCCGACATCCGGCTCATGTGCCAGCGGGCCGAGGAGTGGCGCTCCTCCCCCGTTACGCGTGGGCGCATGGTCGAGATCAACGAACTCACCCAGGCCTTCTTCGAGGCCCGGTTCACCGACTCCTGGGGTCGCGACTACCTCACCGGCCGGTTCGGCGTCGACCTCGCCGGCGACGAGCGGTTCCGCCCCGGTCAGGCTCCGGCCGGGTGGACCAACCTGGTCGACCACCTGCGCGGCCGCGGCGTCAGCGACACCGAGATGCTCGCCACCGGCGTCGCTGTGGAGGCCAGCACCGGCCGCCTCATCGACCGATTCCGCGACCGCGTGATGTTCCCGGTGACCCACCACGGCGAGGTGCTCGGCTTCGTCGGCCGCCGACGCCCAGACATCACCGACGACGACAAGGCCGGACCCAAGTACCTCAACACCGCCGACACCCCCCTGTTCCACAAGGGCGCGCAACTGTTCGGCGTCGTCGACGAACTACTCGCCGAGGGCGCCGTCCCGGTGATCGTCGAGGGCCCGACGGACACGGTCGCCGTCACGATCGCCAGCGCCGGCCTCTACCTCGGCGTTGCCCCGCTCGGCACGTCCCTGACCAAGGAGCAGGCCGCCCAACTGGCCGCCGTGGGCCGCGACCCGATCGTGGCCACCGACCCCGATCTCGCGGGCCAGGTCGCCGCCGAGCGCGACTTCTGGATGCTCACCCCGCACGGCATGGACCCCGGCTACGCCCGGTTCCCCGACGGACTCGACCCCGCCGACCTGCTCGCTCAGCGCGGCCCGGCCGCGCTCAGCGCCGCGGTGGCCAGCGGCCAACCCGCCTTCCGGTCCTTGGGCGACCAGCTCCTCACCGAACGGCTCGACAACCTCGGCGCCGAGCAGGCAAGGGTGGCCGCCATGCGGGTCATCTCGGCACGTCCTAGCCGGGCCTGGGAGCTGGGCGTCTCCCAGGCGCGGGCACGGCTGCAACTTCCCCACCTGGAGGCCCGCCGGGACCTGCGGGACGCGGTCAAGACGTGGGACGCCGACCCCCGGAAGGCGGCCCTGGCCGAGCTGCACACGAGTAGCCAGGTGCGCGCCCGGCTCGCGGCCGCGGCCGACAAGACGCCCGCCGAGCGGTGGGCACCGCTGGCCCGCGAGCTCGACCCGCGCCTGCTCGACCAGGGCGACTGGCCGGCCACCGCAGCGATGCTGCAGCGGGCCCACGAGCACGGTCACGACGTCGTCGCCTCCACCCGCGCGATCGTCACCGAGACACCCCTGGGCGACAGCCCCGCACGCGACCTCCGCTACCGGATCGTCTCCCGTCTAGGGATGCCAATCGACGCAACCCCGCCGCTCGATAATCCCGCGACCCGCCAGCCCGAAGGAGAGCGCTATCCCTGGCCGAGTCCGCCCACGGATCGCCGCATGCCACCGACCAGTCGGCGATGAGCCGGGCGACGAACCGGGGCGCACCGCCCACTATGACGCAAGTGAAGTGGAACGAGGGGGGTGGAACCGCCCCAAAAAAGCCGGATCAGCAATCCGCCTACCATTTCGGACGGGAGCGAATAGACCGCGTGATGTCGGCACCGGAAGTGACCGTGCTGTGTCGTGAGTCTGGCAGGCAGTTTTCGTTTCCTACGTGCGCGAGAGAACGCCGAAGTGGCCTGAGCACGAGCAAACGGGCGGACCGTGCCCGCTCCCATGCTCGCGCAGCGCCGAACGGCGCGAACGCGAACTGATCCTCTTCTACAAGTCACTGCTACGAAGGATGGACCGATGGACGTCTACCTCGACAGCGCCCCCGAGAACATCACGCCCGAACTCGCACCCAGGCCAGAGCGCGTCCTCGACGACCGCTGGAACGGCTGGCTTCGGCCGCTGGCTACCGCCGAGGCCTTCGGCGCCTTCCTCGACGCCTGGCGCTGCAACGACCCGAACGGGACCTGGGGCTACCACCGAGGTCGGCGACCGACTCGTCTGCTCGGTCATCGACTCCGAGGAGCCTGCTGACGACTTCCCCCGGGCAGGTGAGACGGCCGACGGAACCCCGCTCTACGACCTCAGCGGCTGGGCTTGGATCAGCGCGGACCACTGCGGGGACGCTCTGGGATGATTGGGGCATGACCAAGCCCGATACGCGCAAGGGCGACCAGTCCGCGACGAAGGTGCGCGCCGTCCGGGTGTCTGACGACATCATCTGGGAGGCCGCGCTCGCGAAGGCTGCCGAGAACGGAGGGACGGCCGCGGACGTAGTCCGCTCGGCCCTCATCGACTATGCCGGGCTTGAAGATACGACCGGCGTAGTCGGACGGCGGCACCGGTAGGCGAACCGCGTTTCCGGTCCCGCCGGACCGGCTATGAAGCCGATTGTTCGGCGTCCTCCGATGAAACCGGTCGCCGTCGCTTCTTGGGCAGTTGCTCGACGACGACGTCCATCAGTCGGAGCTCGGAGCCCCGAGGCGACAGCGACAGGAGCGAAGAGTCTGACGCCTCGACGGCCCCCGGCCGAGCAGGCTCGACGTGGAGCGCGTCGATGAGGGCTTGTGCCGCCGCGCGCGCCAGAGGCGGTGGAACGCTGTTACCGATCTGCCGGTGCGCGTGCCAGTTCGTCGTGTGGAACCGGAACCAGTCGGGGTACCCGTGGAGCCTCGCCGCCTCCCGGGCGGTGATAACCCTCGGCTCCGTTGGGTGGATGGGGCGCGGCGAAGTGTGCGAACCCCGCTCTGAGCCAGTTCCCGCTCTGAGCGTCCGGGACGGCCCGTCGAGAGGGAGGCGGTAGAACCGACTGATCGGCTCGACCGTGCCGGGGAGTGTCTCGCCGAACCTCTTCACGACCTCCGCCTGGTGAATGGTGCGGCGAGACGACGTAAGCAGGCCCGGGTCCCAAGCTCGCTCGTACGACAGGTCCAGCACATCAGAATCGAGACCTGCCAACCTGCGCGCGTAGGCCGACTGGGACGCTGATCGCGCCAGGAGATCCACGTCCGACAATGTGGCTTCGTCGGACTGCAGAAGAACGTCGTACGTCGATGGGTCAGGCAGACCGCTCAGAGCCTGCTCGACAGTAATAGACCCGGAAACCTGAGCGGGACGCCCGGGCGGGCGGTCACCGAGGGTCCCCAGGACGAGGACGCGCTTGCGTCCTTGTGGGACCCCGAAGTTGACTGCGTCGACAGCGGAGTCGGTCCCAGAGAGCGCGTAACCGGCGGCACGGAGCCTCTTGAAGGCGCCTTCGCGCACCACATCGAACTTGCTCTCGAGTAGGCCGTTCACGTTCTCGAGACAGAACGTCGCTGGACGCAACTCCTCGACCAGCCGAACGAAGTGGCCCAGGAGCTCGTTGCGCGCGTCACCGTCCTCGCGCTTGCCGCCCGACGAAAACCCCTGGCACGGTGGCCCACCGATCAGCGCGTCGAGGCGACCGTCCCACTTCTCATCGGGGCGCACTCGTGCGAAGCCCTTCCGAGCCGCTGCCCGCACCTGATCAGCGGTCACTAGCCCAATGTCCCGGCACAGGATCTCAGTCTGGGGGAAGTTGAACAGGTGGGTGGTCGCGTGTACCGGGTCGTACTCCACAGCCGCGACTACGTCGAACCCCGCCTGCTCGAAGCCCAGGGCCAAGCCACCGACGCCCGAGAACAGATCCACAGCCAGCGGGCGGCGCAGCGGGGCGGGGTCGTACGTCACGGGTTGACGATCGCACACTTCCTCCCGGATCGCACGTCGAGGCCAGACAACGGATTTCGCCCCGGCCAAACCGTCACTCAGGCATGATTCCCGCCATGACTGAGGACAACGTCTCCGGGACCGAAGACCAGGGATCTAGGGTCGAAGCGAAGGCAGAGAAGCGCTTCTTCATCGAGATGCTCATCAAGGACATCGAACTTCTCCCCGCGATCGTTGATCTCGCCGACAACAGCATCGACGCAGCACGTCGCCTACACCCAGACGGCAACCTGGCCGGTCAGTGGGTGAACGTGAATGTCAGTCCCACGGAGTTCCGTATCCAGGACAACTCCGGCGGCATCGACATCGACGTCGCGCGCCAGTACGCGTTCCGCTTCGGCAGGGCGCGTGAGTTTCAAGGCGTGCCGAAGTCCGTCGGTCAGTTCGGTGTAGGCATGAAGCGCGCCATCTTCAAGATCGGCGACGAGTTCGAGGTCACGTCGGCGTACAAGAAGATCAAGACGGACACCCTGGCGCGCGGAGACAGTCGTTTCACCATGAAGGTGGACGTGCGGGAGTGGGAGAAAAAGGACGACTGGTCGTTCACCCTCGGCCCACACGAGGAGGCGACCACTCTCGGCGCCGATGTCGAGGCAGGATCCACGATTGTTGTCAGGAAGCTCCACTTGAGTGTCGCCGATGACTTCAAAGATGGGTCGATCATCGACGACCTAAAGCGCGAGTTACGCCTTCGCCACCAAGAGTCACTTGATCGTGGCCTGACGCTCACTGTAAACGGACGGGCGCAGACAGGAACGCGCCCCACGTTGCAGCAGTCGGAACTCATCTCGCCCATTCGACGCACTTTCGATGTCGCAGTTCCCGAGAAGGACGGCAAGGTCCGAGTAGAGATCTTTGCCGGAACCATCCAGGGCGAGACCAAGCGCGACGGCGACGAGGTCGACCTCGGCGACGCGGAGAGTTTCCAAGACCCGAGCGACGCGGGCTGGTACCTGTTCTGCAACGACCGGCTTCTGATGGTCGCCGACACTAGCTCGGTCACCGGTTGGGGAAACCCGGCCGCCGCATTTCACCCGCAGTATCGCCTCTTCCGGGGGTACGTCTATCTCAGCGCGGACGACGCGTCACTGCTTCCATGGAATACGACGAAGACAGCCGTTGACCGCGATTCAACCGTGTTCCGCAGCGTGGCTAGCGCCATGAAATCAACCCTCGTAGAGGTTCAGGCTGCCATCAACAAGCAGGTCAAGGCGCGGCGCAACTACCTCGCAGACGTCCGTGAAGTGGAAGCGCGTGGAGTGGAGGCACCTCCCGCGAAGCCCCAACTCCTCGCTGCATTCGACGAAACCGACAACGTGCCGCTTCGTGACCTCCCGGACTCTCCCAAAATGGTGACCCCGCCCGAGCCACTCAAGAAGCGTGCCGCCCCGCCTCCTCCCCCTGACTTCAAGCGGATCCAGTACGAGGTCGACCTTGAAGACTTCGAGCGCGTCTCGGTCGTCCTAGGCACCTCGAGCGGATCCGAGGTGGGGCGTCAGACGTTCGCCTACTTCCTCGATGCTGAGGTCCACTGACGTGACCGTCCGTTCCTATGACTTCCGCCCAGCCAAGGCGGCCCAGCGGAGGATGGTCGTCGACGCGTGCCGCCGCCTGCCAGCGATTGAGCGGCTGGACCAGTACCAGTACGTCGGCTTCGGCGGCCTGGAGTTCATCGACTTCATCGAGTTTCACATCGCCCTCGGCGTCCAACCAATGACAAGCATCGAGCGGAACAAGCCCAAGGAGTCGCGCTTCCGATTCAACATGCCCTATGAGTCGATTCGACTACTCATGGGTGAGTCTCGCGACAGGCTCCCCGACGTCGACTGGGACAGTCGACGGGCCATCGTCTGGCTGGACTACACAGATCAGCTAACGACCAACATTCTGCGAGACGTCGACTACGTCGTTCGAACGGCTCGCCCGGGAAGCATGTTGCTAGTCACCATCAACGGTGGGATCAGCTCGGTTCTCGCTGACCGTCTGCCCAATCTCAGGGAGAAGCTCGGCGACCTAGTCGACCAGGAGCTCACTCCGAAGGACATGAAGCGCTCCGGGGCGGCGAGAGAGCAGAAGAGGATCCTCTCTCAGCACGCCTCAACCGCTTGCCGCGAAGCTCACGGACGGCCCTTTCTTCAGTTGTTCGACATTCAGTACGCGGACGGCTCGCTCATGCACACCTGGGGAGGCTTGATTGTCGACGATGAGATGACGCGCCAGGTCGAGCACTGTCACTTCGAGCACCTTGAGTTCATCCGCTTTGATGGGGAGGACCCACTTGAGATCGAGGTGCCCTTCCTGACTGAGCGTGAGATGGAATACCTGCTCAGGAGTCTTGCTGGAGGCGAGGCCGAGGAGGCAACCGAGTTGCCCGACCTCGACCCGGAGCCTGGTGGCGTAGATGAGGACCCAGAGGCGCCGGCGGACGTGAAGCCTCAACCTCCCACGGTCTCGGGCGTGAGTAAGCAGGACATCGAGAACTTCCGTTCGATCTACCGTTACAGGGCTGGTGCTCGGTAGGGCTCAGGCAATCTGCTGGGCATCGGGCTGGCCCTGACTCCAAACAACCTGTTACGAACTGGGTTGTTCGGATAGAGAATCCGCATTTGGACGCGACCATCGACGCGTCGCGTAGTCGAATAATCATCCGCCATGCGCTAGGTGAAGCGAGATCGTAACGCGGCGGCCACAGTGAGGACTGCATATCTGGTCCAGAACCGCGTCACACGGCTTCGGCCCGATGTGCGGGCGTGAAATTCAGCCGGCCTAGACACGACCGTGAGCCCCGACCGCACGGACCGAAGGACCTGCTCCTGCGTGTAAGTGAACTTCTCCCGGAGTATGACCTCCCGCGCCGCCGCGGATATCTGTCGCGTACCTACACGCTCCCGCATGGAGCCGCCTCACGCCGCAGCGAGCGCCGCTCGCAGTAGGCCAGCCAGGGTGGCTTGTGTGCCGAGCCTCGCTCGTCAGTGCACTCGAACCATGCCACGATTCGATGGTGGCGACCGGACTCGGGGGGCAAGATGACGCTCGGGTGTGTGCCTGGTGCGGCGGCAGCATGGAAGGCAAAAAGTCTAGTGCTCTCGCTTGCTCCGTCGCCTGCAACAACGCACGCCTCAACGCTCGCCGCGTGGCGGCGAAGTGGGACAGTGTCGATGCCGAGCGACCATGTGAGAACTGCGGCGTGGCGATGGTCGGCAAGCGTCCCCATGCGAAGTACTGCTCACGCAAGTGTAAGACCGCAGCATCCGACATACGACGCCGAGAGTCTGGTGCGGCGCGAGACCGAGCGCGCTACGCGAACGAGGCGGAGAGCCGGCGCGCGTACGCCAAGCAGTACCAGCAGGACAATCCAGAGCGGATGCGAGCTATCCGACTCAAGCGGAGAGCTCGGATCCGCGCCGCGAGTTTTGTTTTCTCCGAGAGAGACTGGAGACGTCTTCTCAACTACTACCGGCGCTCATGCGCCTACTGCGGCGATGACACGAGGGAACTCCAGCGTGAGCACGTGATCCCTCTGGTTCGGGGTGGCACTCACGGCGTTGGGAACATCGTCCCAGCCTGTGCGCCATGCAACTACGCGAAGAAGGACAAGCTCGTAGTCGAGTGGCGCCGTCCTTCGTTCTCGCCTGTCCGCAAGGGATGGCTGCCCTGAAGCAGGGTGGATCGAACGCGCAGATCGCCCGCCTAAGTGTCCCATTCCGCCGCGATTGCCGCATCAGATACGGGGACCCCTCTCGGTTCGGGTGCGCGGCTGCGAGCCGAGCGGGTCGTCCTTAATCTCGCCGGTGTCTAGGTCGACCTCGACCAGGCGCGGTCGACCGACCGGTCCGGGCTGCTCGTAGGCCCCTCTGTTGACGGGCAGCGCGTCGACGTCGTGGGCAAAAGCGTTCTCACGCCGCTGGGTGCTGGCATCGCCCAGGTGCTCGTTGTGTCGGGGCTTGGCGGGCCAGCTCGTGTGCTCATCGTCGCAATGCGCCCGTAGCCGGTGGCGCACGCGGTCAGTGAATGCCGGCAGGCAGTAGCGGTGCCACTCCTCGAGCGCGTCGCTGGTCATCGCGAGCCCGGCACGACGACGCTGATCGGCCAGCACCGCGAGCTCGTGGACAAGGTGCGGGTGCAGCGGCCAGCAGCTGGGGATGAGTCCGGCGACGTCCCAGGTGTATTCGCGGTTGAGCCAGATCACGACGCCCTCGAACCATTCCCACAGCTGATGTCGAAGCTCGTGGCCGGAGCACGTCGTCGGCTCCCAGGGGCGGGGCAGCAGGGCCTGGTTGCCCAAGGCCTTCTTCTGCTCCTCAGTGCCGTTGATGGCGATGTGGAGCTCGCGGTAGGCCAGCCGGACCTGCTCTCCGGGCACGGGGAACGGGAACACCATCGGGCTGGGCGCGGCTCGTCGGGCCTGTTCGGTCGTCACAGCTCGCTCCTTGTCGGTTCGGTCTGGTCTTCGACGAAGCCGAGGCGGCGTGCCTCAACTAGGGCGGCGGTCGCCCGGGCCTCGGGGGTGATGACCATGCGGCGGTCGTTGGTGAGGCGTGCGCGCAGGGCGCGCTGGTCGGCCAGGAGCCGTTCGCCGGCCTTGGCCTCCACGCAGCGGTGCAGCTTGGCGATGATCGGCTTGCCGTTCTCAGCGATCACCAAGGCCCGCCGCTCGGCGAGTTGACGGACCTCCTCGGGCCGCATGATGGGGATGTCGTCACCGGAGAAGTTGCGGCTCCCCCCGTTGAAGCCACCGGTGGAGTGCGTGACCCGGCCAATGCGGACAGTTCCGAGCAGGTCGGAGATCTCCTGGTTGAACGCGACGTCCTTGGAGCCGCCGAACATCACCAGGGTGTTGGTGAGGCCGAGCAACGCCCGGGACTCGTGCTCGCCGAAGATGCTGGTCAGCTGGGGCCGGGTCTGGGCGGCCCAGATGAACGACAGGCCCAGGGCACGCTCGTTGGCCATCCGGGTGCGCAGGGTCGGCAACGGCGCGGTAGAGGGCAGCTCGTCGAGCACCGAGACCAGGGGCGGGCACAGTCGGCCTCCCCACGGTGAGTCGTTGGCCAGCATCAGCCCGGTATCCAAGACATGTTCGGCCACCGCAGTCATCAGCGGGCTGGCCGATGCGTAGGGGTCCTCGCGGCCTAGGAGGTAGATGGTGCCGCGTCGACGGATCACGTCGGCCAGGTCTGTGACCGGGTGCCCGTGGCTGGGCACGCAGCGGCGGCGAATGTCGGCCTGGAAGAACAGGGACACCGCCTGCTGCACCGTGGTGATCGTGTTGCCGGCGGTGCGGTCGTCGCCGTTAAGCGCACCGTGCAGCAGGCCGTGCCAGAACGGCTCGGCGTGCGGGTGCCGGCGCAGGATCTCCATCGGCTGGGTGGCCGCGGTCGGGTTCGCGACCCACTGCAGGACGTTCTCGAGGTTCTTTCCGGTCAGGGCCGCGGCGTGGAAGTAGCCCTGCAGCACCTTCGCCGACTCCGCTGCGTAGAACCGGGCGGCGTCGTCCCCGGTGCCGCCGGTGATCGCACCCTTAACGGTGCCGGCCGTGAAGGCCTTGGCTCGCCGCTCGGCGATCTTGGGGTCCACGCACCCGGCGATCGGGTCCCAGATGAGCTCGTCGACGACGCCCTCGGCCAGCCCGAACGGGTCGAGCACCACGCACGGCCGGTCGTCTCGGGAGCGTTCGGTGAGGCTGAGCAGCAGGTCCTCGACCTTCGTCAGCGTCACCAGAGCAGCGCCCGGGGCACCGAGCAACGCCGGGGTGAGCAAGTCAAGGGTCTTGCCGGAGCCCTGCGGACCGATCACCCCGGCGGTGCGGTCCCACGGCACCCACAGCTCACCGCCACGCGGCTCGTGCGCGTCCCCGATCCGCCAGCCCACGTCCCACGAATTGAACCGCAGTTTCATCGCTCCCCCTTCCTCCGGCGACCGTTCAGGAGCCACGGGCTGAGCCCGCGGCCGAGCTGCGGCCCGGTCTGTTCGGCAAGGTCGCCGGCGGTGCGCTGAACGGGTGCCGCGGTAGCGGAGGCGTGCTTGCCGTATAGGTCGGGCCGCACGATCCCGGCGACCTTGCGCAGCCGAGTGACGCCCAGGATCTTCTCGGCATCTGCGGCGGTGGCCATGCCGCGCATGCGTCCCGGGCCCCAGCGCTGGTAGGCCCGGGCGCCAGCCCAGATGGTGATGGTCAGCAGCGCAGCCTCGGTCATCGCGAGGCTCACCCACACCAGGCCTCGGCCAGCCAGGCCGTCCGGTGTCGGTGTAGGCAGGCCGGCGTCAGCGTGCCCGCCGAGCACGCCGGGAAGGCTGGTCCAGAAGGCGGTCCCGATCGGCGAGGGGAACGCGCCGGCGTTGGCGTCGGGCCAGGTCCAGCCGGCGCCGGCAACCAGGTTCGCGACGGAGCGGCCCAACTGGAAGCCGATGACGATGACGAACAGGGCCGCCAGGGCCACGGCTACGGGGATCTCCCAGGTCCAGGGGTAGGGGTCGCGGCGTCGCTCTCGCTGCATTGGATCCGCCTCGTGGTCGTAGTGCTGGCTGGTCACCTATCTCTCGGGAGGGCCCGGCAGCGATCACGCAGACCGATGCGGCTTCGAGGCGTTTTCCGCTAGCCAGCTCGAGGGGTCGACGTTGTCGGGTCCGTAGATGGAGCCGTTCTCGAGGTGGACCTCGAAGTGGAGGTGGCACCCCGAGGAGTTGCCCTGCTTGCCGACCTGGCCGATCGGCTCGCCGGCGGCGACTGTCTGGCCGCGGCTGGCGGTGACGTTCTGCATGTGGGCGTACCAGGTGGTCAGGGACCCGGCGCCGCTCGTGACCTTGACCAGCTGTGGGCCGGCCCAGCCCTGGCGGGTGTCGATCTCGATGGTGCCGGTGTGGGCGGCGTAGACGGTCGTGCCGCACGGGGCGGAGAAGTCGGTTCCGGTGTGCCACTTGGTCCAGTAGCGGCCGGTGTCGTGCCAGTTGTGGCTATCGGTGCCGATGTATTGCGCCGGAACCGGGTAGACCACTTCGTCGCAGGATGCGCCCTCGAGGCCGACCAGGGAGACCTGGGCGTTGGGGAGCACATTGATGTGCGGGTGATCCATGTGGTTCTGGGTGGCCGAGCCCCGGTCCTCCATCCGTCGCCAGCCCTCGTCGGTTCGCGCGACCGACCAGATGCGCTGGTGCCAGATGATGTAGTCAATCCCGAGCTCGCGGGCGTGGGTCTGGGCGTACCCCACGAGCGCGTCCCCTTGGGCTTTGCCGGCGGGCGTCAGGGGGACCATGAAGTCGGCCGCCAGGCCGGCCGGGTGACCGTGGGGGTCGGTGGCGCTCTCGCGGTAACCGCCGACGGTCTTGATGTCGAACATCGGGCCGAGGATGTTGACCAGTTGCGTGAGCTGCGGCTTGACCGGGCCGAGGTTGTAGTTGGTCTCCGTCGCGACCGCGCAGCCCGCGCTGCTGCCGGCGGTGGTGGCGAGCACGAGTGGGTGGTCGGCGATCTTGTTGGCTTGGGTGCTGTTGTCGACTTCGGCGTTGGCCCAGGTGAGGTTGGCGCCGTAGATGTGGTCGATGGGCGCGTGGTTCTTGGGCTTCTTGCAGGGCTCCGCTGATCCCCCGAAGGCGTTGCTCAGTTCGGGGGTGAGGACGCAGTGCGAGGAGCTCTGGCCGTCCTTGCCGTCGTTGAAGTCGCCCAGGATCACCGCCGGGGTGCCGGCGCCGGCCAGGTCGGTCATGGTGGCCAGCTGGCGGCGCAGCGCCTCCTTGCGGTGCCCGGCGGCGTTCCCGTGCGTGTTGGCCGGGTTGTGGATGCTCCAGACCCAGATGACCTGTCCGGCGTTGACGCTGTCGGCAGCACCCGTCAGCTGAACGAGTGGCATCGCGACGTCCTTGCCGTGGAAGTACGGGATCTGGACGAGGCGCGAGTCGGTCATCTCCCAGCTGCCGCGGTCCCAGATCACCTTGTTCTGGGTGGTGCCGACGGCCGGGTACATGCCCCACATGGCCGAATAGCGGTCAGCCAGGGCCTTGGCCTGGGGGCCGTGGACCTCCTGGAGGCCGGCGATGGTGACGCCGGCGGTCTCGATCGCGCTGAGTGCCCCGGGCAGCCGTTTGTCCCAGGTCGCGTACCCGGCCTTCTCGTTTCCGCCGCCCGGCTGGTTGTCGGTGTGACCGGCGCCGAGGATGTTCAAAGTTCCGACGGTGATCGCACCGACGGTGTCCTGGCAGTTGCTCGCGTTCGGGCCCGCGCCCTCGACGTCTGGCAGGTCGGGCAGGTCACGGCCGAGCAGGTCGGTGATGTCGCCCGCGACGTCCTCCCAGCGGGCGTAGGCGTCGGGGAAGGCGGAGCGCTGCACAGCCTGCGCGGCCTGGCTCAGCGGCATGGCCTGCCACCCGGGGATGTCGAGCAGTCCGGGGTTGCCGGTGTGCTGGGCTTCGCCGAAGAAGGCGCGAGCGGCGAGGACGGGGTTGGTGACCTCGGCACGGCTTCCCCAGCCGGTCGAGGGACGTTGCTGGAACAGGCCGCCGGAGTCTCGGTCGCCGCCGATGAGGTTGACCAGCTTGGACTCCTGGACCGCGGTAGCGATCGCGATCTGTAGCCCGTAGCGGGGAACCTGGAGGTCGCGGGCAACCTGGGCGATGGTGATCGCGTTGCGGGCCTGCTCGGTGGTCAGGGTCGGGTAGCTGGAGGCGAAGCGCAGTCGCATCAACTGGGCGAGCACGTCGCCGGTCGGCGGTTTTCCGGCCGAGGTCGTTGTGTTTTGGGCGGCGTTCACCACCCCGTCACTGGTGGCCGCGGTCGTGGGGGCACGCTCGGCACCGCTCCTGGCGACGCGGGCGGCGGTCCAGTGGTGGTCGGAGCGGCGCGGGATATTGGCCTGCGCCAGGGTGGTCTTGGCCCTGAATGGGCCGCCCACTGGGTCGCCGATAACGCCGGGGTCGCCGTGCTTGGTGGGTGCGGTCTCGCTGGTCTGGGTGCGGCACTCGGCGGCCGCGGTCGTGGTCATGACCACCATCAGGGTCACGACGAACGGCATGGTCATGGAGGCGAGTAGGACCGGCAGTCCGGCGAGCAGCAGCTTCTTCACGACAGGTCAGTCCCGAGCGCTTCAGCCGGCGGCCGCGATGGCGTCGTTGGTGTAGTAGAGCTCCTTCTCCAGCGGGTGGAGCACTGTCTGGACCTTGTAGGTCGCGTCTCCGACGCACCACAGCGCCCGGCCTTTGTCCTGCATCGCCCACCCCGAAACGAGCTCTTGGGCGATCGGACCGAACCCGAGCATCGAGTCGAGCTCACGGGCGACGCGTGGCTTCTGGCCGCCGAGGATCTTGATGTCGGCCAGCTCGAGGAGGTCCTTGGCGATCATCGCGGCCTGGGAGTCGGCGTCGCCGACCGAGAGCAGATCGGAGGGCTTGTGGAGGTTCGCGAATTGGATGTCGCCGACCTTGCCGGCCATGCCGCGGGAGAGCCGCAGGTCGGCGTCGAAGCTCATCACCGCGGAGACGCCGAGGCGCATCTGCTTCCAGACCTCGTCGCGCACGACGATGCGCAGGTCGCCTGGCTCGGCGATCTCGCGCAGTCCGCGGCCCCAGGAGTTCATGCACAGCAGCGCGATGCCAACCGCCTCGTCCCCGAGGCCGTCGAGCCGGGAGAGGCTGAACGACTGGATCGGGGCGCGCCAGTCGACCTCGACGTTGGTGAAGTCGTCGAAGAGGCCGGCCAGGGTGCCGGTGACCAGGACGCCGAGGGCATTGCGCAGGAGACGGGTCTCGTCGAGGAACTGGCGGGTGTTTCCGTATTCACACGCCCGGACGAGCTCTTCGGTGGGGCTGCGCAGCAGGTGCCACAGCCGCGGGATGGTGGTCTCCTCGAGGATCGAGTTGCCGGCGGCGTAGCCGGTGAGTATCGCCAAGGCGTTGCGGACGACGTCGCTCTCGTCGGGCCCGAACGGCACGCGGCGCTCGTCGTCGATCTTCATGCTGCCGACCAGGCCGCGGACTAGGATCAGCCACCGCTTGAAGATGATCGTCGTGCGCCGACGGGCCTCCTCGGCCGAGAGCTTCTCCCAGTCGTAACCGAGGGGACCCATAGCGAGGGGGTTGATTCGGGCCGGCAGGCCTGGTCCGATCACGAACGGCTCGACGCCGAGCGCGCGGCACAGCGACTCGTACTCGTCCTTGGGGTCGCCCAGGACCAGGGTGCGGTAGCCGAAGGACATCATCCGGGTGCAGAACGCCTTGGTGGTGCCGGACTTGCCGGTGCCGGGCTTGGCGAACTGGAAGATGTTCGGGTTGGTCGCCGGTACGTCGTCGCGCAGCACCCAGCCGAAGGGGTCGCAGTAGAACGATCCGCCGGAGAGCTGGTCGACGCCCATCTGTGCCCCGGTCGGGGGCAGGGACGGCGCGGACACGAACGGCCAGAACACCGGTGCCTGGTCGCTGGTCATCCGCCAGGCCTGCGCCGGGGCCGTGGCGGGGGCCCAGCCGCGGCCGCGACGCGCTGTGCCGCGGCGCGGTGCGTACTTGAAGATCCGGGACTCCTTGGCCTGCGGGGCGAGGGTGGGGATCGTGGGCAGGTCGTGGCCGAAATCGGAAAGCAGGGCGGCCATGTCCCTGCCTTGCTCGGCACCGCCGCGGTTCGGGCGGGTGGTGGGCATCAGGCGTCTCCGCTTCGGGTCAGGCTCGTCCCAACAGGGATGGTCGAGGCCGCGAAACCGACGTCCTGGGCCAGGTCGAGCCGCAGCGGCGCGAACCCGGCGCGTCGGATCGAGGCGTCCAGGCGGCGGCCGAACTCGGTGATCCGCAGCGTCTTGGGAACCGTGACCGTGCAGACCGCGTACGGCCGGACCAGCGCGTTGCCGTGGGCCAGTTTGGCGTCCAGGCCGCGGGCCTTGTGGGCCTCGTCGCGCTGCTTGGCGCGGGTCTTGCGGCCGAGCTTCTCGTTCATTCCCTCGGCCAGGTCTGCGGCCCACTCGGCGTTGCCGGACTGTCGGTCGGCCCTGGACTGGGGCACGATCGGGAAGGCGACGACGAACGAGCGTCGCTCATCGGACTCACTCGGGGTGAGGATCGGCGCCAGGGCGCCCATCGCCACGCCGCGGGTCGGGAGCTTGATGGTGGCGCTGATCGAGTTCCACGCGTCGTGGCTGTAGTGCCGCACCGTCGCGTCGGCGCCCGAGGGCCCGGCCAGCGCCCACGGGACGTCGGCGTTCATGCTCGGGTCCTTCTCCCGCATGGCGAGGGCCTCGACGATGCCGGCGCGGTCGCCTGGGGCGAACCCGGTCCGGGACGCCAGGGCGAGTTCCGGCGAGGTGAGCCAGCGAACCGATGTCATCCCCATCGGGCCCCGCAGCTGGGCCTCGATCTCGGCCATGAGCAGGTAGAGCTCGCGGCAGCGGCCCTCGAAGCCACCTCCGGACTCCTTGGCGGATCGGACGATGCGTGTCTCCGGCACGACGATTGTCACGAACTGCTCGGTGCGAACCGACGCCTGGGTGAGGCCCACCGCGAGGTCGCTGTTGACGACCGCGGACAGCTGGGGGGCATGGGCGCGGCGGTGCTTGTTGACCCACAGATCACGCTCGGCGCCGTCCTCGGGGACGGTGCGAACCATGAACAGGATCTCGTCAATCTTCTCGGTGCGGCCGGCCACGTCGAGCAGCCCGGCCAGCGCCTCGCCGTAGCGGCCCCGCTCCTCGGTGTCCTTCATGCCGATGCCGGGGTGGACGAGCGAGGCAGTGACTGCCCAGCTCCTCGTGGCGTCATCGTGGATCACTCCGACCCGCTGCAACTGGGAGCCGTGCGGCGGGCCGTCGTGGATCTTGATGCCCTGCAGCACCCCGGGAAGGTCCGGGGTGTCAAGGTCCTCGGCGCGCCCCACGCTGGCCCTGGCACGGAACGAGGTCCAGCCGAGCAGCCCGCCGCCGGCGTACATCGTCGAGGCGAACACCCAGCCGGTGGCCGAGCGGCCCCGGACCGGGATCACGGTGATGGCCAGCAGGAACAGCCAGACCAGGGCGAACAGGAACGCGGAGAACCACGCTGCGCGGCTGATCGCCCAGAACGCCGGCAGGCTAGCCAGCGCCAGGAAGATCAACTGGCCTCCGGAGAGCCCGAAGAACCAGCCGATGCGGTCTCGCTGGTAGTCGGCATAGATGGTCATCGTCGGTTTCCTTTCGACTCACCAGATGTCGATCGGGGGTGGGGCAGGTCCTGCGGCGTAACGGCTACACCGCCACCGGGGGGATCGCGCCGCCGGCTGCGCCGGCACCGCCGGCACCTCCAGCCGCTCCCCCGCCGCCAGCGGCCGGGGTCTTGGGAGCCGCTCCGGCGCCACCGCTGCCTGGCCCGCCGGAGCCGCCGCCGGGTCCGCCGCCGGTGGGCAACGTCGGCGGGATGGGCGGAGCAGGCGGGGCCGGCCGCGGCGAGTCGTCGTCACCGTCGCCCGGCGAGCCCGGTTGCGTGCCGCCGCTCTGGTCGCCCGACTGGCCTCCGGATTGGCGGCCACCCAGCCCGCTGAAATCGGGGCCGTAGGTGCTCTGCCCGACACCGGCCTGGTTGGTCTCGTCCGACATCAAGGACGTGGCCTTCGCACCGGCGCCGCTGACCATCCCGAGCCCGACAGCGAACGCCTGTCCGACCGGACCGAAGCTGCCGAGAACGCCCTGAGTGGACTTGTTGAATCGGTCGCCGGTCGAGGCCTCGGCGCTCTGCTCACCCGACGAGCGTCCGTTGCCGTCGGTGGTCGACGCGGCCGACGATCCGCCGCCGGCACCGCCGCCGAGCAGACCCTGGAGGCCGCCCTGGGCGGCCATGCCCTGCCGGAACGACGCGCCGCTGGGGGTGCCGGGGTCGACGAAGGCGAGGAGCTTGAACAGCGCCAGCGGCGCGACGACGCTGATCAGGATCGTCATCACCGCCGGCAGGGCCGTGCCGAACGCCTTGGCCGTGCCGTCGGCGAGGTGGGCAGCGACGCCATTGGCGAACTGCACACCGATGCCCAGCACGATCACCATCAACGCCGGGGTGAACGCTGCGGCGTGGAACCAGCGCAGCGACTTCCAGAACCAGGATCGAGCGAAGTCGGAGACGAGCCCGGCCGCCGAGAGCGGGCCGGTGGCGGTGAGCACCAGCAGTGAGGCCGCGCGGGCGAGGTAGACCAGCACGTGTCCGATCGCGGCCAGCCACAAGAAGATGCCGAGGAAGGCGAGCGCGGTAGCCACGCTGGCGTCGGTGATGTCGTCGATGCCGAGGCCGCCCAGGGGGTCCCAGTCGGGCCAGGTCTGCACCTTGAGCAGCGACTTCATCAGCGCCTTGGTGATGGCGCCGCACGCGGCGACGATCATCACGCAGTAGCCGAACCAGCAGGCGCACACCAGGACGAACTGGCCGGCGCCGATGAGCGCCCGGGCGAGGCCCTTGCCTTCGCGTTTGAAGGCCGCGGCGCCGAGCTGGATCATCGCGAGGATGACCACCAGGGCGAGCGCGAGCCAGAGGGTGAAGGCGTAGACGTCCTTGCCGGGTCCGTCGGCGCTCAGGTCGGGGGTCAAGAACAGCTCGGAGAACGTGAGCACGATGCGCAGCACGAACAGGCCGGAGTTCCAGACCGCGAGCATGGCCGCGGTCCAGGCGTCGGCCGCCGCCTTGGCGATGACGTCGCCGATGGCCTCGAACGGGTTGGGGATGTCACCGAGGCCGGGGATGGCGGCGCCGAAGAGGTCAGCGGGGCTGGCGAGACCGGGGATGCCGGGCGCGCCCGGAAGATCGCCGCGGAGCCCGTCGCAGACCGCGTCGAGCAGCCCGCACCCACTAACTCCCGCCGCCACTCCCCCGACTCCTCTAGCGCACCCAGTGAGGCTGGGGTCGTCGAGGCACTCCTGGACGCCCTCGATCTGGCCCGCGATCTCGTCCTTGACGGCCCCGGCCGCATCCTTGCCGCACTTCAGCGGGTCCTCCGCGCACTCCAGAGCGTCGCCGCCGAGGTCGCACAGCTCGTCGGGGCCAAGGCAGCCCATCGTGTGGGGGCGGGCCGGCAGCTGGCTGGTGGTCTCGACCGTGGAGACCTGCGCTTTGCTGGCTGCCGTGCTGGTCACCGGCTCGGCTGCGACGGCTGGCGGTTGGATGGTCGTGGCGGCTCCGGGAAGCGTGGTGAGGACCAGGACCGCCAGGGCGCCGATGCCCAGCCGGCTCACCCGGTGAAAGAGGTCGGCGGTGCTCACTGGGGTGCTCCGCTGATCGGGATCCAGCCGGCCTGCTTGTACTCCCCGGTGCCCGGCGCGACCGCCTTGGGCTGTCCGGTGGAAACCAGGTGCTCCACGTCTGCGGTGCTGCCCTGGACCAGGCGCCAGTCACCTACGCCGTCGACCTCGAGCCACCGCATGAGTTGGGTGCCGGCGTAGAGGCCGTCGCTGACCTTGCCGTTGGTGGTCGTGAGGGTGACGTAGCTGAGCAGGTTCACCGCGTAGTAGCCGGTGTCGAGCTCCTCGAGGGTGTAGGCCAGCGGCGTCACGGCGTACGTCGCGGGAGGGGGGGCCTCCCCCTCCTTCGGAACGTCGGCCTGCTGGCGGCGCAGCGCGACAGCATCGCGGGCGCGCTGCTCGAAGACGGCTTTGTCCTCGGGTTTGGCGTACAGGCCGGCGATGGCGGCGGCTCGGTCGTAGTCGAACCCGACCTGTGCCCTGGCGACCTCGACCTGCAGCGCGACCGCGCCCAGGTCGGTCTGGGGGAACCGGGTCGGATAGCCGTCGACATGGTCAGCGCCGGTCGGGATCACGACGCCGTCTGCGGGTGCGATCTCCGGAGCGAGCCGATCGACCACGTCGTTCCGCCCCTGCTGGCCGGTCTGCGATGAGTCCTCGGTGGTCTTGTCGGTGCCGCCGTTGTCATCAGTCCGGCCGCGCGCGCCGAGCCAAACGGCGGTCGCCACGAGAGCGGCGATCGCCACCAGGACTCCCACGCGCAGCAGGGTGGTGCGGGCGTCGCCCATCGAGTCGTCGATCCGGTTCCTCATCGCGTTGCGCATCTCAGTGCTCCCCTTCCGTGTCGCCGGAGTGGGCGGGTTCGGTGGTGTGGTCGGTGGACCAGGTGCACCAGCCGGCCGCCTGTGCCAGCGGGGTACCTGGCCAGGTCGCGGGTGCGGGGGCCGGCGGGGTGCCGGGGGCGACCATCCAGCGGCCCCCGACCCACTGCATGCGCTCGCAATGCGCGAAGGCGATCTGGCCTTCGGACTCGTAGGCGGCGCTGACCTTCATCAGCACGCAGACCGTTGCCCAGTCGGGGCCGTCAGTTCCCTTCACCAGCGCGGCGGCCGGCTGCAGGGACACCGAGGCGCGGGGGTCCTTGACTTCGCCCATCCCGGTGCTGGAAAGGAACGCGCGGACGCTGGCGGCGATCCACCAGTCCTCCGCACGGACCCCACCGGGCAGCGCCCAAGTGTCGTAGACCTCCTCGGCGGTGCTCATGCTCATCGACTGCAGCACCGCGAGATCGATCTGGGCCAGCTGGCCGATCGCACCCTCCGGGGTGTGCGGAAACCCCGTCATCACGAACGCGGGTCCGTTGACTCCGGTCCCGCTCGGGATCTTGATCTCCGGTGCCTCGGTGCTGGTAGTCCCAGTGCGTTGTGTGGGGAAAGCGGCGCTCTCGGGCACGGTCAGCATCGGCTCGGCCGCGATCTCATCGCGATGCGCGGCACCGCGGGCCACCGTCGAGCGCTCGGTCTCGCCGGTGGCAACACCGGTGTTCGCGCGGGCCTCCTCACCGACACCGGCGATCGCCAGGTAGACCGCGTATCCAAGGCCGCCGAGCAGGAGCACCGCCACGGCGACGGCGGCGGCCAGAATGCCGAGCAGCCGGCGCCGGCTCCACTCGCTAGTACCTGGTGCCTTCGCCGTGGCTGCGCGCCGCATCAGATGCAGCCCTTGCCGAGGATCCCGTTGAGCATCCCGGGAAGCACCAGGTAGGCGATCGCGCAGGCGAACACAACCACCACCGAGATCACCCCGACCTTGGACGCGTGCGGCAGGGAGAAGACTCGGCCGGCGATGATCGCGCCGATGGCGATGATGATGCCCAGACCGAACAGGACGATGACGCCCCACAACACGTAGCCGGTGATCTCGTTAGTGGGGCCGACAGCACCCGGAGGCGCCTGCGGGCAGACAGCCATCACGGTGGTTGCGGTTGCGGTCATGACGTCCATGGGTGGACTTCCTTTCCGGGTCCTGCTGACCCCGGGCGGTCAGGCGCCTTCGCTGGTGTCGGAGGGCAGGCATGCAGGCTCGAGCAGCTGACGTGCTGCCGAGATCAGGGACGCCGGGACGGGTCGGGAGTCCAGGCCGTTGACCGCGAGCTCGCGGTCCTCGGGGATCGCCACGCACCGGTCCGTGTCCAGGACGCGGCGGACGGTGAGGCCGCCTGCGTGCTCGAGGCCGCGGGGCCACTTCTTGCGGTGAGCCCCGCGGGCGGCCAGGGCGATCTTCTCGGGCTGCCAGTGACTGGCCAGAAGATCCATGGCCACGCCGGCGCGACGCATCCCGGGGGTGGTGGCGGTGGTGACCAGCACGATCTGGCCCGCGGTGCGGACAGCTTCGGCCAGCCAACAGTCCGTGGCCAGCAACTGGCCGGTCTCCCAGCCGATGTCGAGAATGGTCAGCTGGGTCTCGTTCGGTGCCTCGGTGGGCAGCGGGACGGCGTCGACGCCGGCGAGGACCTCGCTGACCCGCTCAAGCAGGACATGGTCACGCTTGCCCTGACGCCAGTTGTTCGGGCGCAGGCCGAGCTCGGCGGTGCTCGCCGCGGCGAGTCCGGAGGCAGTGACCGAGCAGCACTCGATGACTCGGACCGGGGCGGCTGCAGCGAGGCCGATGGCCAAGGCGACGGTGCTTGCGCCGACCGAACCCGCGGCCCCGATCACGGCGACGGTGTGCTCGCCGTCGGCCGGTGACCAGTTGTCCTCCGCGGCGCTGCCGCGGCCGCGGTCGCGACCGCGGGGGCCCTTGCCAGCGCCGGGCCCGGCGCGGAACTCGCCGGCGTTCAGTGCGTGCCAGGCGCGCTTGAGCTCGTCGACTCCCACCGGGCGGCTCGGGGCCTGGGTGCTCACAGGGCCTCCCCGACGGCGCCGCGGCGGAACTCGAGCGCGGCGCGGACCTCGGCCGGGGTCAGGGTCGCCAACTGCGCCTTCGCGGCCTGGACTTCGTGCAACTGGACGACGCAGCCGGTCAGCTGCTCGATCGCCTCGATCTCGCAGGCCGCGATCGTGAACAGCTCGGCGATCTGCTCCGGCGTACGGGGCTCGCCTTCGTGGGAGTTTGTCATGGGCTTCAGCACCTCCAGTCGCCTATGCGTCGCCGGGTGGCGCGAGCGATCGCTTCCGGGCCTATACGTCATCGCCGAACCTCCTCGGGGCGGCCGCGGCGAGGGCGCGCATGGCGCTAGATCCGTGGCGACGGACGGTTGCCTCAGAGACCCCGATACGGGGCGCGACGCGACCGGACACCTCGTTGCTGAGCAGGCCGCCGTACCCGCGCGCCAGCCTGCGCGTCTCGACTCGGTAGGCCTCCTCAACCAGGCAGAGCAGCAGGTACCGGTCCGTGGGGCTGATGACCTTGCGGTCGCAGGCCCACGCGAGCAACTCCAGAAGTTCCTCGGTCGCCGACTGTTCCTCCTGTTCGGGTCCAGCGTCAGTAAGGATCTCCGGGTGGTGACACAGAGCCCCCGCGATCCCACCAACCGACGATCGCCTCGAGTACCCGGCACCGCCGTGGGCGCTCGTAACGTCCCCCGAAGCGAAGGACTCCACGAGGGTGGTGTTGGCCCAGGTGCGGTCGGCGCGGGAAACGTAGAAGAAGTCGCCGACCTCCCGAAGGACACCGACGCGGGTGTTGATCAAGACGTTGGCCGCGACTTTGCGGAGCCGACGCCACTTAAAGGTACGGACCTCGATCCAGAGCTGGGAGGCCACGAGCTCGTCGATCCGCTCGACTGCTGACCAGGTTCCGGCCATCACGGGTTGGCTGTCGCGCAAGACCTCGCGCAGCGGGAGGGTGCTCAGCCAGCCAGCCAGACGGGAAGCGCCCGGCAGCAGGCACTTGGCAAGAGCAGCCGCAGCCACGATGTCGTCCCCACCATCAGGGGCCGCCAACATGGCCAGCGCCAAGAGGACCTCGTCGGAGGCTGCGTAGTCCACCGCCGGCAGCCACGCGCGGAGGTCGTCAAAGTTGTCGACCACCCCAAGTCCCGGATGGGCCGCCACCCAAGCCGGCCACTTCTGGCGGGCCCGGTCGAGCAGTTCGCTGTTGTCATCGAGGCCGAGCTGGTCGCCCACACTCATCGCGCTCACTCCTTTCGTCCGTGACTAAGCACGGCAGAAAGGTCGCGAACGGACGTCCCCTCATCCGTCCTCCCAAGCCCCTGATTCGAGGGGGGGACGCCTGCACGACGGAGATACGACGTCGCGTTTACCCAGGTCAGGGCAGGGGGACGCCCTCGTCCCCCCCGAAAAATGGAGAAGTTCCCGGTCGACCGATGAACAGCCTTCTTCTTACCGATATGCAGGCGACAGCTCCCACGCGTCCAACTGACCGCTGAGAGAGCAATGACGCCCGGCGATGTGAGTGAATCCGACAGGGGCTTCGCGGCGGGGACCGGCGGGTCGCTCCAGCGGACCTCGGAGATCGTCACCGCCTCGGCGACGTGTACTCCGCCGCCGAGATTGGCCAGCCGAGTGCCTCGGCCAGAGCTTTGCCCATCGACCCGACGCTCGCTGTATCGGTGCTCCTGCTCTTAGTCGGGTGGTACATCAACGAGGCCAACCGCACCGAGCAGATCTGGCGGAGGAGAACCGAGCGAGCCTCGTGCTTGAGGCGGCGCGCCTCCTGAGTTTGGGGAATAGCGGCCTACTCCGCGAGCAGACAGACGGCGCCGACGGTGAGCCCGTCGCCGACCAATCTTCGTATATCCTCCGACGCACGGGGACCCGCTTCGCCAGAGGTGGCCCCGTGCCGGCCGGATGCTCGCGCCGGCGGGCGTGAACCCGAGACCCTTAGAACGAGAACAGGTCCCCGCCCTGCTACGAGGACGGGGACCTGTTCCCTGTGGTCGTTGACTGACTACCCGCCCATCACTGGGTCAGCACCTGGGCCTCACCGATGCGGATCGACAGCGCGGCGGTGGTCAGGTCGAACTCGATGGTTCCGGACTGACCACCACCAGTCCACTCGACAACCCAGTGGCTCGTGGCGGTGACTTGATAGACCCCGTCGGGCTGGCCCGACGACATCTTCTCGTAACGGTGCCCACACGTCGGCGAGTCCTGCTTGCCATAGTGCTCTGCGTACGGGGTCCCCTTGCCCGTGCAGGTCACTATGGCCCCGTCGCCCATGTCCCAGACGATGTTGGAGACGCTGGCGGTGGCACTCACCGACACCGATCCCTCGCTGGCTGAGGCAGTGATAGGACCGAACGTGTCGTCGGTCGGGCTGTCAACCCACATCCACACCGGCAACCCCACAAGCCCGACTCTGTCTGGGCCGGACTCCGGAACGATGCCGATCTGGATGGGATCCAGGTCCATCGACGCAATCGCGCGCTGAGCGAGCACCACCGGATCGATTCTGACTTCTTCGCCGGCCTGTACCCAGGTGTACTCCCAGGACGATCCGGGCGGTGGGAAATAGCAGACGTGCCAGGCGCCGTCTTCTTTCGTCTGGCTCGCGGGCGGCTCGAGATCTTCGCCTAGCTCACCAGCAGAAGGCCCGATCCAACACTCGTGAAGGCTGCTCCACACCGACCCTCCGGGGCCGGTGCACGGGATTCCTCTCCCGTTGTAGTTACACGTGGCGGAGCCGCCGCCGGTGTCGTCTCCGCCACCGCCCTCGCCGCTACCATCCTCGTCCTCGCAGACGACCTCACCCGTCTCCTCGTCAACGTCACAACCATCGGCGCTGGCCGAGGGTGCTACTCCAACCACGACCACGAATGATGCCCCGAGGATCACCAGGAGAGCGCAGATGCGCCTCAGCATGACTCGTCCCAAAGGAGGTCAGATTCGGTCACCTTCCAGGGTCCCTTGCCCTCGACAAGGGTGTACTTGACGGGCGCCGGATTGCGGAGAGGGTTGCCATCAGGAGTGGTGTAATCGGGCGTCCGCACCTTGCCTTTCACCTTCACGGTTACTCCTGAACGGTCCTCACAGTCCGTGATCTCGATCGAGTTGCCCCGGCTTCGCGGCTCCCCGAGCGTATGGACGTAACTGCCGGTCTTCGTGACGTCGGCAGCCTTCATATCGACGACCGCTTCCTGAAGCTCAAGAAACTCTTCACCCGTCGCGACCGGGTTGAGGGTCTTGAAATCGATCGTCCGCTTGCGATGGGCCAGGTCCCTCACCGCGAGGTACTTCGTCAGCTGGGCTGCCGCCTCCTCCTCCGGTGTCTTCGTAGTCGGCGTGCTGGTAGGTGTCGGCGAGGGGGGCTGGCTCCGGGTGTCTGGCACCTCGGGCTCGGTGTCATCGCCGCCGCAGCCAGTGAGAGTCAGGGCGAGGGCGAGGGCCACTCCCCCGAGTGCGGAGTGGTGCTTCCTCATTCGATATCTCCTCCGGTGTTGGGCGGGGTTGTCGTTGGCGCTCAGTTCGAGGTGCCGTCGGCGAGCTCTGCCAGCGAGCCTTTGCCGGGGATCCCCCTAAATCGCTTGTCCGCGTCGTACATGGTGCGGATGGTGTCGCGGACGAGGACGACCCGGTCGACGCGGCAGGCGTCGTGATCGGGCGCGTAGCCGCCGGCCACGACGCGGCGGCCGGTGAGTTCCTGGGTGAACGTCGTCATCGCCGGCGCTCCTTCGTAGTCAGCTCGCCAGCCAGCCGTGTGCACGGATGATGGTCTTAGTGCGCTCCGACAGTTCCATGGGTGCGTCGCCGTCATCGGAGCGGTTGCAGATCTCCGCGCGCAGGATCCGGTCGGCCTCGAGCTGGTTCCCCTCGGCCCTCATGACGTGCGCCAGGCACAGGCGGGTGCTCTCGCCGTCGGGGTCGGCCCGGTTGGCGATGTGGGCGGCGGAGCGGGCCTTGGCCAGGTCGCCGGCCGTGAGTGCCTCGGTGACAACGACGAGAGCGACATCGGCGACCCACCCGCTCGCCATGAGATCGACGCGGTCAGGCTCGTTGGCGAGCCACGCCCATCCCTCTTCGCGCAGCTGACTAAATGGCCGGGTCTCCCCGACCAGCTCGAGGGCGGTGCAGAGATCCGCGACGCCATCGGGGCCGCCTCGGCTCTGCCCGCGTTTGCGGAGGCGGATGAACAGGTCCAGGTCCACGAGCAGGCCGTCGCCGACCTGATAGACGTTGACGCCCCGGAGCTTGGTGGCCGGCGCCTTGTCCGCGTAGGGCAGGTGGTCCTCGCCGGTGCGGGGGTTAGGACCGAGCCAGTCGCGGACGATGTTGGTGTAGTCGCGCACCTTGCCAGAGGTGATGCCGAAGGCCTCGCTGATCTCCTCGCGGGTGGCACCATGCTTGCGGTGCAGGGCGAGGAACGCCAGGAGCTCGGTGAAGTAGGGCTTGCGCTTGGCGAGTGCCTTGCCGTGCGTACGTGCGGTGACCGGGCCGAGCAGCGTGAGGCGTGGGCGATCGCAGTGGGGCGAGAACCAGTCGGCGATGTCTTGGTCGAGGGCGGGGTCCTTCTCCTCAACCTTGGCGCGGACGCGCTCTGGGACCTTCGGCGCCAGGGCTTCGAGGTCTTCCTGCACGATGGCGCTCTGGCGGATGTAGTCCTCGTCGTCGCCTTCGAGGAGGGAGGACGACGGGTCGTCGACGGCGTCCTCGGGAGTGCTGCGGGGCAGGGTGTACTCGCGGCGCAGTGCTCCGGAGGAGTCGGTGTAGGCCTGCCAGCCGTCGGTGGCGGTCTCGTCCACAGGCGTGTCGACGTACTCCGGGGTCTCGCTCTGGGCGTAGACGAGTGCGCAGCCGCGGGCCTCGTCGGGGGTGAGGCCGACGGCGACGAGGTTGAGACCGGCGTGTTCAAGGACGACGCGTCCGGTGCTGGTCATGTGCAGTATCGCGCCGGGTGTGTTCGGGCGTTCGCCCGTAACGACGATGGAGGTCGCGGACTGTCCGACGTGGTCGTTGACCACTTGCAGCAGCTGCTCGAGGTCGTCGGGCTCCCCGGCGGCGGCATCGAGGAGCAGCATCCTGGCGGGCCAGGCATCGTCGTCGACGCTGCCGGTGCGGGCGGTGGACACGTCGGTGTCGTATCGCTTCGCCCGGTCGACGGTGGTCACCGCGGCGGCCAGGATCTCCGCGGTCGCGGGGGTTGCGGCGGCACCGGTCGGGTAGTAAGTGACCCGCTCGTCCATCACCACGGCTTCCTCGGCCACGCCGATGCAATCGACCTGCACGCGGCGCGACCAGGGGTTGACGGCCACCTGCGCGGCGAGGTGGCGGGCGAAGTCGCGGGCGTAGGTGGGGTCGCCGCTGATGGTCAGCGTGGAGAGCTCCTCGCAGTTCAGCAGCCAGGTCTCGCCAGTGTCGCTCAGGCCGATGGTGGCCAGCATCGGGTACGGCGGCTCGACGTGGTCGGTGTCGGGGCCGAGGTCCTCCATCGCGGTGTCCGTGTCTAGGTGCCAGTGGGTCTGGTCGGGGCTGCCCACCCACGGCGCAGGAACGGTGGTCGGGGCGCTCAGGTGCAGCGCCAGCGTGTCCTTCGCGAGCTCGACGGCGGCCAGCGGCGGCATCGTGACGCCCTGGGCTCCGACCGCGGCCGCGAGGCGCCGCAGGGCCTCGTCGGCGAACTCCACGGTGGCCGCCGCAGCGGCGCCGGTCGCCTTCAGCGTCATCTCCACCGGTGCCAACTCGGGCGGCGGGGCGGCGATCGCTCGCCCCGGTGGCCGGTTCCGGTGGGCGGCGCGCCGGCGTGACCGCAGTGCCATCAGCAGCGCTCCGGACAGGAGCACGCCTCCTCCGGTAAGACCGGCGAGGACCCAGGGCGCCTCGAGGATCGAGTCATCAGGGTCGTCTGCCTGGTCGACGTCGGCGGCCGGCGCGGTCGGTGCCTTGGCCTGCGGGACCTCGGGCGCAGCGGTCTCCGGGGGCCCGGTCTCGGGGGCCGGCGGTGTCTCCTCGGCCGACGGGTCGGCCTGCTGCTGCTCGCGTCTAGGCGTGGCAGGGGTCTCGGGCTTGTCTTCGCGAGGCTGCGGTTGGGGCTGCCGGTCACCATGACCCGCAGGTGGCACGGCTCCGGGGATATTGAGCTTCCAGCCGACGTCGATCACGTCCGGGTCGGCGAGGCGCGCGCCGCCGGGCTGAGCGATGCCGGTGGAGGCCTTGTATATCTCCGCCCATCGGTCGGCATCGCCGAGCTCGTCGTGCGCGATGTCGCTGAGTGTGTCCCGGGGTTGCACGATGTAGGCCTGCGCCGCCGCCCCGCCGCCGTCTGTGGCAGGCAGTTTCAACACCCAGCCGGGCTCGAGGAAACTGAGCCGGGAGCCGAGGACTTCGCGGTTGAGCTCGGCGATCTCCGTGTAGCGCGCGCCGTCACCGAAGTGGTCCTCAGCGATTGACCACAGGCTCTCCCCCGGCCTGACCAAGTGATCCACCGTCGCACGCTTCTGCTTCGCCGCGAGGTTCACGCCGTGCTGAGCTGACGTCTGGCCGACGGTCCCGGCTTGGACATGGCCCATCGTCGCCGGCGCCGCCGCGGCGGCCGGGGCGGCGTTGGCGGCTTGCCCGGCGATCGGCGCTGCGATGAACAGCAGCGCAGCGAGTTCGACCAGTCCGTGCGCCGCAGACTGCGGGCGGCCAAGACCCGGCAGCTGCGGCGCCTGGATCCTGCGGACCCGGGCGATGGCCTCCACCACCAGGCTGAGGGTCATGAAGGCCCACGCAGTCCAGCCGATCACCTTGAGCAGGCCCAGGATCAGGGTGCCGTCGTCGGGTGCGAGGAGTGCGTCCTTGACGCTCCCCCAGCTCAGCTCCCGATCGGGGATCGGGCTGACGCCGATCGTGAGGAAGAGGGCCGGCAGACCGATGATGATGCCGAGGACGGCGACCGTAGCGAGGAACCCGGTCAGCCGTTGGCCCAGGGTGGGGGTAGTCATCGCTCGATGCCTCCTTGGGCGCGGATGAGCCGTGCAGACGCCTCCCCGGTGACGCTCATCGAGTTCAGCCCGATGACCCCGAGGAACTTGCTGTCGTAGGTGTCGGTGGTGCGCACGATCAGCGTGTCGCCGTCGACGACGGTGACACTGCCCTCCACACCGGCGGCGTCGAGGTAGTTCTGCGCGGCGGACTTGGCCGCGTCGACGTCGACGCGCAGCTCCTCACCGCGGATGGCGGTTGCGCCCTCGATCTGTTGCGCGCCAGTGCGGGCGGCCTGGGCCGCGGCGCTGCGGGTCTGCTGCTGGGCGTGCACCTTGCCGCCGAGATCGACGGTCATTCCGACCAGGATGACCATCACCACTGACGCGGTGGCGAACCAGACGCTAATGGCGCCCCGCTCATCGCACGGTCGCCGCACCGAGTACCTCATCATCGGCGCTCCCGGTGGGCGTCGACAGGGCTGCTCGCGGTTGCGGTGATCGTGCGGGCGCCGGGTGCGCCGGGGATGCTCAGGTCTGACAAGTTGAGCGTGCAGGTCACCGTGACGTTCACCTGGGCGGTGTCCCCGATCGGCGCGTTGAACGCCCCCGCGTTGACGGTGATGTTCGTACTGGTGCAGTGCACGTCCTGGTCGTGCAGGCTACTTGCGGCCGAGGACCTGCCCGCGGCAATCGCCTGGCTCTGGGTTCGCTCGATCGAGGCTGCCCGTGCTGCCTCGTATGCGGCTGCGTCCACGGCCTGCTGGGCGATCTCGACGCGGCCGCCGAGGATGATCATCGCCACGAACAGCCCGAAGGCCGGGACGCCGATCGCCGCCTCGATGGCCACCGAGCCGCGCTCGTCGTGGCTTCGGTCGATGGCACGTGTCCGAATGTTCATTCGGTGAGCCTTTCGACCGGGACGCTGGCGCTCTGGCGGACAGTCACATGCCACCCGGGAATCACGCTCATGGAATGCCCGGTGACGGTGATCGTGGCCGTCGTCGTGGTGCGTGACCCGGAGACGCTGATCGCCGTGATCACGTCGGATCCGCCGGCGTCCCGGAGGAAGCCGTGCGCGGTCGCCACTCCGGACTCGCGCGTGCCGTTCTCGCTGCCTCCCTCGCGTGCGCCCTCCTGCGCGGCCGCGAGCGCTACCTCCCGAGCGTGGTAGTACAGCGCACCCTGGACACCGAGGAACATCACCAGGAAGAGCGCGGGCATCAGGAAGACCATCTGGATGGTCACGGAGCCGCGCTCGTCCCGCCGTCGGCGGCGAGAGCTGGAGAACATGGACGGACCTACCGGATCTTTCCGGCCTCGCTGGTCACGAAGGCCCTGATCGCGGCGACGACGATGCCGACGATGAGGATGACCGCGCCGGCCCAGATGACCTGCTCGATCGTGACCGAGCCACGCTCGTCTCCTCGGTGCTTGACGATGCGGTCCTCCGTGCTGGCGATCATGGCGAGCGCCGTCACCTGGAGGGTGATGAGAAGTTTCAACATCGCTGTTCCTTTCTGAGTGGTGGAGCTCGGATGGCCCAGAGGTTGACGTCGCTGTTAGGCCGCGAATCGGAGCATCGATGGGGTGACGAGGATGGCCATGAAGACGATGCCGAGCAGGCTGGCAGGGATGTACATGCGCTCTGAGACGGCGTTGGCCTTCCCGAGTTCGGCGCTGAGCATCGCCGAGCGGATTGCGGCGGCGCGGGCGCGGAGGTTGTTGTAGATCTGGGCGCCGTCCTGGCCGGACTGCTGCATGATGTCGGCGAGGTCGTCGAGCTCGGGGACGCCGAGGTCATCGGCGAGCCCGTGGAGGGCGTCCCAAGGGGCGCGGGTCATATAGCGGGCACGGCGCAGCTCGCTCTCGATCCGCTTGAACACCCAGGTGTCGCCGACCTCGGCAGCCGAGCGCAGCGCCTGCTGGCCGCTGGAGCCGTCACGAACCCCGGTGGCGACCATGTCGATGTAGGCGCCCAGGGCCCGGCTGAATTCGATCCGGGCCTTCTTGGCATCGTCGGTGGCGTTGTAGTTGGGCATGAACCAAAACAGCGCGGCGAGCCCGAGCGATCCGAAGGTCGGAACCACGAACGGGAGCGGGAGTCCGATCAACGCGAAGAAGGCCGCAAAGAGAGGCGGCGTAGCCAGGCCGAGGAGCGCCCAGGCGACCTTCTCACCGTAGAACCTGGTCTCGCTGATCTGGAGGATGGCCAGGTCCTTGCGGGGCGTGTGTGCCCACGCTCCCCCGGGCAGATTCCTGATCGCCCACACCCCGATCCGGTCGACGAGCGACCCGGAATCGGTGCTCTCCTCGATCTCGAGCGGCCCGGCGTGGCGGGGCACCACGTAGCCGGGCGAGAGCCGCTCTAGGGCGTCGGCGAGGTCAGGGTCGGACGGGGCCAGGCGCCACACAAGCAGGGCAGCGGCAAGCCCGAGGAGGGCGCCGCTGGCGAGCGCGAGCTGGAGGCCGGTCATGCGAGTGCTCCGTCCTTCCCCCCGCGCACCGCTCGGTGCGTGTTGCGGGCCTGGAGGTCGAGGAAGCGTGGGAGCGGCTTCGCGACCGCCATTCGGCGCATCCACAGCAGCGTGGCCACGTAGGCGGTCAGCAAGACCGTGAGGATGACCTGACCGAGTGGGCTGCCGTACGGCTCGATGTAATCGCCGGTCAGGACGAGTACACCCAGAACGCCGAGGGTGATCACGGTGACCGTGCGGGCGGTGGTGCGTGGTTTGGCCTGGTCCGCGGCGATCTGGCGGCGGGCGCGCACGTCGGCGGCGACGGTCTCGGCGAGGGCGTCCAGCGCCTTGGCTAGGCCGGCCTGCCCGCGCCCGCTGGCGGCGAGGATCAGCTGGCTGGCCACCACGTCGCCGGTGGAGTCGTTGAGGTCCTCGGCGAAAGCGCGCAGCACGTCCTCGGTGGTGGCGGTGTTGTTCCAAAGCCGGGAGACCATCAGCCCGACCTCGTGCTCGATAGGCGCCGGCACCGACTGCAGTGACTTGATGAGAGCCGAGCGCAGCGACTGACCCGCGGTCAGTTTTCCCGACAGCGACCGGGTCCACTCCTCGAGCGCCTCGAGCTTCTCGACGCTCGCGGCTGCCGGCGGAGGCGTGAGCAGCAGCGGGATACCGACGACTGCGGCCGGGACGAGCACGATCGCGATCACCCAGCCGGTCAGCAGCGCGACCAGGAGGCCGGCAGCAGCGCCGCCGGTGGCCAGCATCCGGGTGCGCGAGTTGAGCCGGGCCAGCCAGCCGCCCGCCCGGCCGAAGGGGGTGAGGGTCCGGGTGGGCCGCGGCGGCTTCGGGGATTCGGGGATCAGCGCGTAGACCATGCCGATCAGCCCGATGACGATGAGGGCCCCCAGGGCTGCGGGCAGGAAGGTGGTCATGAGGTCGCCATCCCCGGGTTTGCCTGGGACTCGGCCTTGTACGTCTCGAGGTCGAAGCCGTGGCGGGCGAGCTCCTGGGCGAGGAAGTTGTCGAGCTTCCCGGTAGCGACGGCCTGGCCGAGCTGGTTGGGGGCGAAGATCGCAGTGGTCGCATACCCGCGGGCCGCGTCGATGCTGGGCTGGACGGCCAGGACCTCCTCGACGTGGCGCTGCTTGCGGAAGGTGCCGTCGCCGTGGGGGACGACCTCGGAGCGCAGGTACATGACGATGTCGATGGCAGCGGCGAGCTTGCTGATCGCGAGTTCGCGGGTGACATGTGGGCCCTTCTCCATGGCGCAGGAGACGAGTTTCTCGATGGTGTGCTCGGCGCTGCGTGCGTGGGTGGTGCTGATCGAGCCCGGGCCGGACTCCATGGCCTTGAGCATGTTCCAGACCTCCGGGCCCCGGACCTCGCCGACGATTTGGCGGGCGAGGTTGAACCGGAAGGAGTGGTGGATGGCCTCCTCGAGGCTGAACTCGCCAGCTTGGCGGCCGTCGACGCCGACCTCGCCGGAACCCGGCCGGTGCTCCCAGGCATGAACGATCTTGTGCCGGTCCACCAGCTCGTGCAGGTGCAACTCGAACTCGGTCTCAAAGGTGCCGATCATCTCCCAGGGCGGGATGCACGAGCACAGGGCGCGGACCCACGTCGTCTTGCCCGAGCCCTGGACTCCGGAGACGACGATGCTCTTGCCGGCGCGGACGCAGGCGGCGAGGAAGTCGGCCAGGACCGCGCCGCACGCCTTGCGGTCGTACACCATCTCGTTCATCGACACCTCCCGCATTCCGTGCCGTCGGATCACCACCGAGGTGTAGGCCATCACCCAGGAGCCGGCCGCGAGCCGAGCACCGCCGGGCAGGCGCAGGTCCAGGTGCGGACGCGCTTCGGTGAAAGGCCGGTTCTGCCGGGAACCGAGATCGGCGAGGAACTCGCGCAGCTCGTCCTCGGAGTCGGCGATCGGGGCGGCCTCGACCAGGGTGCCGTCGACGAGCTCCAGCCACACGGCGCACTCCGGGCCACGGGCGATGACGATGATGTTCTCCACATCCTCGCGCTCGACCAGCGGCTGCAGCCGTCCGAGACCGAACAGTGCGGCGTTGATCGCGGCCTTGAGGGCGTTCTCGTGCTGGCGGCTCCACGGCGGACGGCCAGTCGAGACGAGGGTCTCGGCCTCGGACTTGATGAACTCCTCGATGACGTCGAGGCCCATCTGCTCGCGCTCCTCGTCGGTGACACGGCCGCCTTCCTTGTCCAGCCGGGCAGTCAGCCGGGAGGAGATCTCGGCGCGATACTGGGCGATGAGCTCCCAGTCCAGCTCGACCCTCCCCGCGTCGGCACCGTCGTCGTCGGTGGCGGCGATCGCGTGAGGCTGGCCCTCGGGGTGGGCGAGGAGCGGGCGGAGAGTGAAGTCCGAGCGGGTGCGGCCTGGACGCTGGTCCTCGCTGGTCCGGGCGCCCGCGAAGATCGGCAGCGACGTCGGGTCGTGGTCCTCGCTGGTCGACGCCAGCAGGGGTGGTTGTGTGATCGGCTGGTTGCCATTGGTGCCGCGGGCGAACGGGGAGCGCGGCCCGCGGTCGACGCGACGCGCCGCGAGCCACGCGTCGGCACCGGCCGACTCGCGGTCCTGAGCTCCGGGCTCGTGTCCGTTGGTGGTCATCCGCGGCCTCCGACCGGGTGGGCGAAGGTGGCCTGGTTAGAGGTCAGGACGGAGTGGATCAAGGAGGCTGCGGTGCGGTAGCTGCGCACCAGGTCGGAGGACTCGAACCTGCGGGGCTTGCGGGCGCCGTGGGAGTAGACCTCGGCGGCCTCGGGCTCCCATCCCACCGATGCCGTGATGGCGATCTGGAGCGCCTTGGCGATATGGCGCGGCGTGTAGGGACGCACCCGCGGGACGCCCGCGGGCAGTGCCGGCCAGCGCCGGTCCTCGTCGACGAGAAGGAGCCCCAGTCGCGAAAGACCGCCGACTGCGGCGAACTGCTCGCGCAGCATCGTGGCCCACGAGTGCGCACCGGCCAGCGCCGGCAGCGAGCTGCGGGTGACCAGCAAGGTCAGGTCGGAGGCAGCGACGAGCGGCTGCGGCCAGCCCGCGAGACCGAGGCGCCCGGCGTCGACGATGACGTCCTGGCCGTTGCGGTCCAGCGCGCGCAACTGCTCGGCGAGCGGCTCCCACAGCGCCACCAGGCTCGGGGCCTGCTCGTGGGCCCGGATGCCGGGTAGGAACCACGGCGCCCGCTCGGCCGGGCCCTCCGGGTCCAGCAACAACGTCTCGCGAGGAAGAGCGGCAGCCAGTGCGCCCTCGCGCAGCGCGAGGGCGAGGTTGATCAGCCCGCCCGTGGGCTCCTGGGTACCGCGGAAGTAGCCGGCGAAGACCGCGGAAGACCCGGTCGGGTCGGCGTCGACGAGGAGCATGGGACGGTGCCAGTTGAGGGTGAGTCCCAGCGCCGTGGTGGAGACGCCCGGCGAACCGTTGGCGGACGCGAGGACGATCAAGGCCATGCCTCAGCGCTCCCGGGCGTCCAGGACGAGCGCAACCCGCCTGGTGGCCGCACGGGCAGCCAGGTCGGCCGCCTCGGCTTCGGGGACAGAGACGTCGACGACGGTCTCGCCGGTCTCCTGCACGCGGCTGACACCAACAACCACTGCCTCAATCGTGACCGGGTCCTCGTTGGCGACCTCGCCCTGATCGCCGGGCGTGGCGACGATCCGGACGGCATCACCGGAGTAGAGCGGCTCGGCGGGCATCTGCGCGGCGGTGAGGCTAATGCCCACCAGGGACTCCCCCTCGCCCGGCACCAGGCTGTCGGTGACGGCCTCCTCGCTGAGCAGGGTGCCGGCCCACAGGTCAACGGCGGCGCGGCTGCCCTCAAGGTCGGCCTTCCGGCTCCCCGCCGCCGGGGTCAGTACCGGGTCGACGCTCAGCCGCGCGACCGAGAGATCGCCGGCCTCGATGGTCTCGCCGCGCTTGATGTCGCGGCTGACGACGAGGACCTCTTGAGTGTCGTTGATCGAGGTGAAGGCGAACGCGGTTCCGAGCGCTCCGGCGGCAACCAGGACGGCCATCAAGGCGAACACCCACGGCTTGCGGCGGCGCTTCAGACGTCGACTGTTGTCGAGATTGGATGCGGCTCGGCCATCTGGGGGCGCCTCGCCCCCGGCGCCTTGAGCGGTGTTCAGCGACATGGATCCCGAGTCCTCTCGTGTCTCCGTCACCTATGGGTCAACACGGGCCTGCGGCGATCAAGATGAACCAGGTCGACCGACGCACTAGTGCGTTTCTGTCGAGCGTCGCGCTCTCAACTGTGGACCAATTCCGAGATGCCATCGCCCAGTCCTGACCGCAAGGGGACGCGCGGCCCAATCCCCCCGATGGGACTGAACATCAACGCTTCCGAATCTCCGGCACCCATGGGACCACACCCTTGTGCGAAGCTCCCGGACGAATTTCGCACCTGTGGATGACGGTCAAACCCGTGTGCACTACGAACGGGTTCACGCCGAGAGTGTTCCGCTGGCGGGCGCGGGCGTCCTGATGAGGGCACCTAGCGACGCGGAAACACTCGTCGGGGCACGGCGAATGCCCGTGGCCGCGAGATCACGTCCAGCTTCCAGATCGTGTCGGCGGCCTGGCCCGCTGCCAGTCCCCCACCTGGCCACAAATGTCGCCGGCTGGCATCCGCCGATCTTCCCCTGTATTGGGTATCCGCTTACCGATCTTCTTCACCCCTCGGTGACCAGAAAGCGAGGCGGACTGTTGGCACGCCCCAACTAGAACCCTGATCCCCGGCGTCGTCGGCTTCACCGCACGCGACAACGCCGCTCGCCCAATTCGCCCCGCCCGGGTGCCAGCGCGACGACTCAGGCCGGCGCCGACTTCGTGGATCAGGGGTCAGCAGCCGGGTTCAAGGACCTCGTCGACTCCCGTGAGCCAGAGCGCTCGGTGGCGCCAGCCCGTGAGCCTCGCCGGTCCGACCCGGTCGCCCTCACTCCCACGAACCCCGGGGTGCGCCCGGTCCGGGCATACCGCAGTGACGGCGAGGTCTAACTGAGTTTGCCCCTACTGGCTGGACAAGTTGTCGCGTGCCGGCGTTGTTTCCGGGAAGCAGTCCAAGGTGCGTCGCAGAACGGCTCGCCTCGAACGACCTCACCGGCAGAATCGAGCAAGCAGACAACGATGAGTGGTGCTCGCCGATGCCCGGCGACGCCTCAAGAGCGCTGCTCCGTAGCGTCCCAGCCTGCCATCTAGCGAATACGGATGGTTCGGTCTTGTTGCTGTTCGCGTCGACTTCTGTCGACTCGTTCTGAAAGGGTCATCGCATGGATGGAAGTCGCGACGGGCGAGCACTGGTTGTCCTGCCTACGACCGCCGAGGCTGTGTCAGCCTCGGTCGCCTGTGCGCGGATGTTGGGACTCCCTGCCGACGAGCCCGAGGTCATCGCTGAGGGGTACAGCGTCCGCGTGCGGCTACACCCGGCCCCTGTAGTCACCCGAGTCGTGACCGCCGGTCGAGAACTGCGCCCGAAGCCGTTGGACTGGCTGCAGCGTGAAGTTGCCGTCGCTCGATACCTCGCCGTGTCGGGCGTGCCCATCGTTACCCCTTGGGCCGACCCTGGACCCCATCTTGCTGAAGGACTCGAAGTTTCCATGTGGCACTGGGCTGAACACGACGACCGGCAAGTGTCTGCCGCCGAGTTCGGCTCGATGCTCGGCCCCCTTCACGAAGGGGGGGTAGGAAATACAGTTCTGACCTGGCCTTTCAAGGCCTGACCTGCGCGAACGACCGACTCGCCGGGAACGCAACTTCTAATTTCGTGGAACGCCTGCCTGCGAAGCCGACCTTCTAATCGGCCTAGGACTGGACCAGTCGTCAACCTCCGTGAACCGCGGGCTCAGGTGAGTGTCCCGGGGTCTGCTGCACGGATAGGTGACATCTTGACCTGACCTGTCACACGTTCTTGCAGCAGACCCCTCCGCGTCCGCTTCATTTGCGCGGTCCACTTGCGCGCTACTTGCGATCACGGTTCGCAACTGGTGCGTTGCAATTAAGACCGCAAGGACAGTGCCGAGGCCACCGACCCACGTGCCGACTGCGTCGAACAGTTGAACATCGAAAGTGCAGTCGGACCCACGACATGTAGTCCATGAGCCGGCGAGCCATCCAAGTGCGAATAGCGCTCCGGCTCCGATGACAGCCAGCCAGATGTTCATTCGTAAGAGCTTGACCACGTGCAGAGCCTCGCACGCGACTCGCCGAGACGTGCGAAGGTCGGCGGAGGGGTCTGCCCCGTCTTCGGTTTGACGTGCCCTACGGGCTGGTTACCCGCTTGCATCACCCCGGAAGGCTGCGTGGCCGGTGACGCGCAGACCGGCCGCTCACCGGGATGAGGTACCCGAGGCGCGATCTGGGGACTCGATGTCTCTCGGCACCTTCAGATAGCGGCGCTCTCCAAGTCGGAGCGCCCGCCCGAAGGAGCATGGGACATTGACCACTCGACCCGAGTACGACGCACAACAGGTGGTGGCAGCAACCAGCAACATAAACAACTTGATGAAGGAGCGACTGAGGATAATCAAAGATCTCGAGGCAACCTCGAAGCGGAATCGATGGGGAGAAACCCCAGACGCGCGCCAGGCGCGCCTGGAGCAACTGCACACAGACGCAGTCGCGTCGCTGGCAGTACTGCACTTACGAATCGAACGAGAGCGAGCGCTAGAACGGGATGCGCGCGGTAAGTTGGCCACCGCGAACCGCAGACTGGACGAGGAGCTGGCGAAAAAGGAAGCCAGTGCTTACCGCCAGCGGATGCCGCCCGCCGGCCAAGGACCGCCATTACTTACGGAAGCCGATTTTCAGCGCGCTCAGAACAGCGTTCCCCGTGGGCGTTCATACTGACTATCTCGGCCATGACGGCCGTAGCCGTACTTGCGGTGACAGCCGGGGAAGTCTCTAACACCGTCACGGTCATCCTCGGGATAAGCAGCCTGATAGTTCCAACCGCCATGGGACTGCGATCCAACCACCTAGCAAAGCATGGAAATAAACTGGCCGCACAATCTTTGGCCTACCAGAAGTCAAGCGCGGGACACGAAACCTCTGCAACTCCAACGAAAGGAACAAAAGGCTCGAGCGAAGCTGGATCATCCTCCGCTCCCCACCCCCCTCCTCCCTCGACCAAGTCCCAGCCATCACCATGAGAATCAAGACCACGGCTGAGCAGGGACCTACGCCACCTACCCGCCGTGCTGGCACCCGCTTCGGCGTGGACCAACAGGAAGATGCCAATGGTTACCAGGCCGGTGAGTCCGAGGTCACCGCTCTACGGCCAGACGTCAAGGAACAACACCCAAAACCGCCTGACCCTAAACAACAAACAGTCAAGGACTCGGCGGACCGCCCCACTACGTCGGCAGAGCAGACTCCGGCGACCGGCCAAGTGGCTAGCACGCAGGACGAGGAGGCTGAGCACCTCACCGAGGAACGTCCGGGGCCTCGGGGCGGCTAAGGAACTGAGCCCGGACCAGCCTCGCGAGATTGCACACCCGGAACGTCGCCGACCTTGCACCGCACGTCCGAGTGACGGTGCGGCGCTTCGCTCACTTGGTCACTCGGCGCGGCTCCAGTCGGACGCTAGGAGGCAACCTCGAAACGAGTGTGCTCGGGAGAGAGGTAAAGGTAGAAGACTGCGCTTGAGACATCGTTGCCACCTGCCTCCCCAACACTGGTGCTGACCTGCACCTCCGCACGCAGTTCGCCCCGCTGGCCGGTGAAGTCCCAGTCCTCGATCGTTACCCCGCTCACCTCGGCAGCACTTGAAAGCAGCCCTTCAACCTGGGCTCTCACCCCGTGGGGGTTGGTCCCGGCATCGAGCCGAACGAGGTCCTGCTGCACATCTGCCTGGAACGTCTCGAGCGCCTGCTTCTCTGCGTCCGAACCTTCGCCCGTGCACGCGGCAAGCCCGACAACGAGAAGCGTCGCCGAGAGCACAGCCTGCTTCACGCGCCGACCAGTTGAGCAAAGTGCTGTCATGTCACGTAATTCTGCCCTATGGTCTCAGCACTCAGCAGACTCATCTCGGGGGAACAATGAGACGGAGCAGAAGATTTGGTCGCGCATTGGCGGCCGTAGTCATGTCAGGGGTCACGGTCGGGACTGTGGCCGCGCCAGCGGAAGCGGCCGGCGCCTCCTACAACGCGGCGGTAGTGGAACGCCCCCGCGCACAACTGACCGACAGACTTGATCAGTCGCAGGCGTGGCGGACCTACGCCACCTGGGCTGGAGGTAAGGGCATGTCCGACGCAGCCATCGCTGCGACCCGACTCACGGGTGCTTGGAAGGCCGCCCCAGTCGCGACGCGCGCATTGTCGACGCCCCGAGGAATGCCGCCGCGGCGACTAAGTGCCGCTCTGGCCGACCGTACTTACTGCCTCTCTCGAGCAGAGGCCCAGCGCTCGTACGTAGCAATCAACGCGTTCGGCAATGAGGTATTTCGGGTCACTGGCTCCCTTCCGTTCTGCGTGGATCCGCTTCGGATGCGGATTTCTAGTTATGAGAATTACTCTGGCAAGGTCGTCGTTAAGAACTGGGCCGAGAGCTTCGTGTTGACCCAGGAGCGAACGAAGATCGTTCCTGCGCACTATGTCAAGTGGAACGGGGATGCCAAAGGGTCGGTCGCGGGACGTTCCGAGCACCTTGTTGCCTTCGTGGCTCCATTTGTCAACATTGTCGGACTGAATTGTCCCAAGATTAAAATCCGCGCACTTGGGGACGTCTCGATCAAGTCGCCCGGAAATGCAACAGGAGGCTGCTGACGTGAGCGTCAGAAACGCCCTGCCAGCTCCCATTGCCATCGCAGTACTCCTTGCAATGTGCGTCGGATTTGGCCCTTCGGCTGCCGCAGCGGATCCCTTCGACGAGTGCTCCAAGGTCATTTTCAGTTCCCCCCATTGGTCAAAAGAAGGGGGTGGAGTGGTTGCGAAGGGGAGGGCGTATTGCCCGAAGAAGTACACAATCCACACAAGCTTGAAGCTATTTCGGTGCGCGGAAGACCCGAAGTTGAATCGAGCGTGGCTCGAGAGTAACTGTACGAGCAAAGAGCCAGCCTGGAACAATTGGTGCGAACGGCCCGGGTCTGACAAGGAACACGATAAGCCGTGCTATGTGCCCGACGAATCCTACGATCCTCCATCGGCCAAGGGTTTCTACTGGGCGGTGCACATTGTCATCGCGCTCGAGAATCAGTCGAAGGTCTACAGCAAGTCGAAGATTCGTAAATCGAACGGCAAACTCAATCCACGATGACGCAGTCATGGATAGGCGAGTTGATCCTGCTCTGGGACACCCCACCCGCGCCGAACTGGCTGCCGGACGGAGTATCCGATCTAGCAACGGAAGCACCTGCTGGGGTCTGGACCCTTACTTGGGACGGCTCTGACGTGCCTCAGATGATCGCGCGCGCAGCGGCCGCCTGCCAAGCGGCATCCCAACAGAAGGCGAAGTTCGCGGTAGTCACCTTCGATGTGGAGGGTCAGGACCAGGAAACCGCTTGGGAGATGCCAGTATCGGAACTGTCTACGGTGCCTTTGAGGGACGTTTCCTCTCCCGGCGCCTCGGTGGCGAGGCGTTGGCTCCTGAACGTTCGGCTGCGGGTGTCCCGTCGGGGAGCTGAGCCTCTGGCGCCCGCTTCGAGCGGTGGGCTCGAGGTGCAAGCTGATTCAGGATGGGTGGTTGCGGCTGAGGAGACGGAGGATGCTGCGGTCTGGGCCCAACTACTCGTGCTCCTTGGCAGGGTCGTGGCGGCCACATCCCCCGTGTCAGGCGGCACCTTCGTCGATGTCTCGTTGCGGATCGAGGACACGGACCTCGACGAGCGGAAGGTGTTCGACGGGGCGAACCTGTCGCCGTTCGGCAGTTGATGGCGCGTCTGATCAAGGATGGAGTTATGTCGCCAGGACCCCAACGGGGACCCATCCAAGGGCAGGCTTGTGCCCGCCCTACGGGCGCCCCGACGACCAACTGACGCACCAACCCGCCGGAGGAAGCGGCCCGTCGTAGCCCACGCGGGTGCGGGTGAGCCACCTGGTAAGGCAAAGCCCCCGTGGGCTGCTCGTCTTCGTCGCTTCCGCGATCTTAGGATCAGTCCCTGTCGCCATAGACCGTCCGAGCTCCAACAGCGCGACGCGCGATGCCCGCCTGATCGAGTGCACGGCGCACGGCAGATTGCGACCGGTCGGTGAGCTCGCCGAGCTCACGTAAAGACAGTCCGGCTAGGTATCCCGCGGCCACAAACGCCAGTAGCTCTCGGCACGTTGCTGCGGGGTGGGCCGAACGCACGCCGACCCCACGAACTGGGGCAGCGGATCCCTACGGGGCCGCGACGGGTACGGCACGACACGTGGATACCCCACTGCGGCGAAACGCCCCGGATCGGGCGCACGGACCTGCGACACCTTCGATGAGCGGCCCCTGTTCGTCATCAACCCGCTTGTGACGTCCCGATCGGTACGGGCCAGCTAGCTCCGTGCTTCGACGCGTCGCCACCCTTCTACGACCGGAGCAGGGAGCCCGTTCATCCACAACAGATGTCAGCGACCGGTGTGGCCCCAAGTCGAAGGCGCGTTGGCGTTTGACCCCTTGTTGTTCTGAGAATCTCAGACCAACAAGGGGTCAAACGTGAACCGCCCCAGGTTCTCTGCCGCTGCTATGCGGGTTGTGACTCTCGGTTGAGAGCCTCGTAGTAGGCGGTCTCGTGCTCGACCGGCGTGATCATCCCGAGCGTGCCGTGGAGCCTGCGGTTGTTGTACCAGTCGACCCAGCCGGCTGTCGCGTACTCGACGTCGGCGAGGGTCTTGAACGCGCCGGGGTGGAAGACCGTAGTGCGGATGCACTCGGCCTTGTAGAGCCCGTTGATGGTCTCCATGAGTGCGTTGTCGTAGGCGTCGCCGACCGATCCGATCGAGGGCTGTATGCCCTCGATCTCGAGGTGCTCGGTGAACCGGATGCTCGTGTATTGGGCGAGTTCAACCGGTGGTTGCAACACCGGGTTGTCGCGTGCCGGGTTCAGTGGAGGCTCTGAACTGACGCGCTGAGGGTAGTCGGCGCCGGGTTGTGCCGGTAGTGCTCGTCCTCGAACTCAACGGGTGGAACGAGTCCGATCTCGCCGTGCAGGCGTCGGTGGTTGAACCAGTCGATGTACTCAGCGACCGCGATCTCGAGGTCGTCGATGTTCTTCCAGGGGCCCTTGTTGCGGACCAGCTCGGCCTTGAACAGCGAGTTGAACGCCTCGGCCAGGGCGTTGTCATAGCTGTCGCCCGTCGATCCGACGGACGCGACGGCGCCGGCCTCGGCGAGTCGCTGGGTGTAGCGCACCGCGAGGTACTGAACGCCCTTGTCGCTATGTGCGATGACGCCCGTGGTCTCCTGGCCGGCGTGCTCGCGGGTCCACAACCCCATCTCGAGGGCGTCCAGCGCGAGGTCGGTGCGCAGGCTCTTCGACAGCTGCCAGCCCACGACGCGGCGGGAGTAGACGTCGATGACGAACGCCGCGTAGACCCAGCCGGCGAAGGTGCGGCAGTAGGTGATGTCCGCGACCCAGACCCGGTTCGGGGCTGGCGCCTTGAAGTTGCGGTCCAGCAGGTCCGGGCGACTGTCGGGACCGCTCCCCGGGACGGTCGTGCGCGGACCCTTCGCACGGCTGATCCCACGTAGCCCGTCGGTGCGCATCAGGCGGTGCACCGTGCACCGGGCGATCCGGTGACCGCGCCGGTTGAGTTCGGCGTGCATCTTGCGTACCCCATAGACGCCGTAGTTGGCGGCATGGACCTTGCGGATGACCTCCAGCCGCTGCTCATCGGCGACCGCCCGTGCGGACGGTGGCCGGGACTTGGCGGCGTAGTAGGTGCTCGGGGCGATCTGCATCCCGGCCCTGCACAGGACCCGGCAGATCGGCTCGACCCCGAACCGATCGCGGTGCTGGTCGATGTAGTCGACCAGCACCGCGGTGCTTACTTCAGCTTGCGGTCGAGCTCCGCCGCGGCGAAAAACGCCGACGCCGTCCGCAAGATCTCGTTGGCCCGACGCAGCTCCTTGACCTCGCGCTCCAGCTCGGCGATGCGCTGCGCCTCGGCGGTGGTGACGCCGGGCCGGTGGCCCTCGTCGATCTCGGCCTGGTTGACCCAGTTGCGCAGCGTCTCGGGGTTGATCCCGAGCTGCTCACCAACGCGCTTCAGCGCACCCGACCGGGTCGCTGGGTCACGCCGCAGATCGACCGCCATCCGGATCGCTCGCTCCCGAAGCTCGTCCGGGTACTTCCTCGGTGCTGCCATGGCTCTCATCCTTCCGTGGAATGAGAGCCTCCATCAGACCCGGCACGCGACAGGTTGTTGAAGGCAGCGTAGTTGCTCCTCGAAGACCTCGGCGGGGGTCTTCCAACCAAGGGTCTTGCGGGGCCTGTTGTTGAGCGCGTGAGCGACGGCCTCGAGGTCCTCGGCGGACCAGCGGGACAGGTCGGTGCCCTTGGGGAAATACTGCCGCAGGAGGCCGTTGGTGTTCTCGTTGCTCGGCCGCTGCCACGGCGAGTGCGGGTCGGCAAAGAACACCTTCGTGCCGGTCTCCAAAGCGAAGAGCGCGTGCCCGGAAAGCTCCTTGCCGCGATCCCACGTCAGCGTCTTGCGCAGCTGCTCGGGCAGCTTGGTCATCGACGCGGTCAGCGCGGCGTTCATCGCGACGGCCCCGTAGCCGCCGAGGGATGGCCCGTTCTTCACGTACGGCTTCTCGCCCCAGCCCTCCAGTCGCGGCAGGTGGACCAGGAGCGTCGAGCGACTTCTGCGCTCGACGAGGGTGCCGATCGCGGACCGACCCGTGCCGATGATCAGATCGCCCTCCCAGTGGCCCGGGACGGCCCGGTCGTCGGCCTCAGCGGGGCGCTCGGACAAGACGACATCGGCACTCACGTGCCCCTGCGCCTTGTTCTGTGATCGCGCCCGCGGTTCCCGCAGCGCACGGCCCGTGCGCAGACACGTGACCAGCTCGCGCTTGAGCGCGCCACGGCCCTCGATGAACAGCGACTGGTAGATCGCCTCGTGGCTGATGCGCATGGACTCATCATCGGGGAACTCGACCTTCAGCCGCTGCGCGATCTGCTCCGGGCTCCAGGCCGTCGCCCACCGTCGGTCCTGGCGGTGCGGCTTGTTCAGCCCCTTCCACGGTGGTGGTGTCGGACCCGGCACGGCCGTGCCGTCGGGCCGGCGCACGTTTCCCGCGAGCCGGTCTTGGACGTACTCACGCAACCGCTCGTTGGTCACGAGCTTCGCGGTCTTCGGTCGCTTTGCCGCCTGCTGTGCCTTCCACTGCGCCACGCCAGCGCGGTACTCCTGCTTGCCGCTACGAGTCGCGGCATTGCGGCGCAGTTCGCGTGAAACGGTCCCAGGATCACGCCCGATCGCGCGGGCGATCTCGCGCACGCCCTTGGTCTTGGCGCGCAGGATCGCGATCTCCTCGCGTTCCTCGAGCTCAAGTAGCGGCCGGTAGGCTCGGTCAATGAGATCGGCGGCATGCCGCCAGCGTGGCGAAACCAGCGGGTCCCGACCGGCACAGACACGCCCACCTTCAGCGCCGCCTCGGCTGAGGTGATGCCCGTGGCGATCTGTCGCCAGAACCCCCGCTGCACCACCCGCGAGGGATCCGGTCGACCGGGCGAGCGCATCGCCGGCCTCAGCGCCCGATCAGCACGCCACTGCCGACGAAGCCCCTCCGGCGCATCGCTGGTCTTCTTGCTCCAGTCGCTCGTCGCCATCCGCGAACACCTCCGAAGTCAAGGTGTTGCGACGACCGGTTGAATCCGCCTTGGCTGCCGGCGTCGGAGTGGTGAATCAGCTCGGACGCCTCGACGGGGCGGCCCTCGTGGTCGCGCTGCCAGATCGCCATCCGCAACGGCGTCATGACCAGGTCGGTGACCTTCGAGGTCGAGGCGTGCCAGGCCACGATCCGTTGGGCATAGACGTCGAGGATGAACGCGACGTACACGAACCCGGCCCAGGTGCGGACGTAGGCGAAGTCGGTGACCCACACGCGGTTCGGGGCGGGCGCGGTGAAGTTGCGGTCGAGCAAGTCACCGGCCCGCCGACCGTCCTCGCGGGGATCGTCGTGCGGACCGTCTTCGCCCGCCGCACACCTTCCAGCCCCAGCGTCCGCATCGCCCGATCGATCGCTCCAGCTGAGGCTCCAGGCACCGACGTGCGGCGCACGTAGGCGGTCATCTTGCGGCGCCCGTAGAGACCTTCGGGGGCTAGGACCCGCTCGTCGTGGACGTTGCGGGTCCACGCGACCTCACGCACCGCGTCGACGACGATGGCGTCGGTGACGGTGCGCGCCGCGACAAGCCGGTTGGCCTGCTTCCAGGCACGGTAGGAGCGTGCGGCGACCGCCACGCCCTGCTCACGCAGGACCCGGCAGATCGACTCGACCGCACGACCCAGTGCGCGTTGGTCGTCGATGAACGCGACGATCAACGGTTGCGGGGGTCGAGCTCCCCGGCGAAGAAAATCGAGGCCGCCTTCAAGATCTCGTTGTCCTCACGCAGCCGCCGGTTCTCGGCCTTGAGCCGTTTGATCTCGGCCGAATCCTCGCTCGTGACACCCGGACGCCCGCCGGCGTCAACATCGGCCTGGTTCACCCAGCGCCGCAAGCTCTCCTTGCCCACGCCGACCTGCTTGGCCACCGCGTGCACCGCGGCCGTCGTCGTGGGGTACTCCGCGCGGTGCTCCAGCACCAGCCGCACGGCCCGCTCCTTCAGAGCAGGATCAATCATCTTCGGCATGCTGTTCATCCTTCCGGACTCAAACAGCAGCGGCATCAAACCTGGGGCGGTTCACGCTGAACACGGTCCGCGTCGTGGCTGACATCGCAACCGTCCCGCCACGACAAGAGGAAGGCCCCGAAAGGCAAGTGCGGGCACGCACTACTCGAGGGTCGTCTATCACACCTCAATCGCAGAGGCGGCGCCGGCCGCGTGCGGGCCGTCCCGCGGGAAGCGTCAACCGCCGATGTCGACACCCGTCGCTTCGAGCTGTTCGGCCGTGGTGGCAGCCAACGGGCCCGCGCCCTGCTCAGCTCGGGCTGCGGCGATCACCTTCGCTGCTTCCTCGACGGTCTTCCCGTCGAGCTGCACGGCCAATGGGGAGTCCTGGTATGGGGCCGCGGAGACCACGCCGTCGACGACTTCCAGGTAGTTGCCGCCGAACCCCCATGCGTAGATGCGGATGATGGGGGCCAGGTAGGTCTTTCCGACCTCGAGCCGCACATCGTCCTCGGCCCTCATCGGGATCATCTGGTCATCGTCGCCGTAGACCCAGCCATCGGCCTGGGCCTCGAACGATGCGGGGGGCTGCTCGGCCCCTGCGCGCTTCCACACCACGTCATCTACCCGTACCGTCACACGACGCCCGGCCAGCACCTTCTCCTCCCCCGAGGGGGCAGGAAGGGCACGTTCAGACTCCACGGTGAAGACGGCCAAGGTGTCCGACCAGGTCACCGCCGCTGACGCTGAGTCGATGTCGATGAGGTTAGACGCCTCGTACACGTACACCTCCGACGTCGGATCATCCGACGTCGCACACCCACTCACGACCGCGGCAGCGGACAGCAGTGGGAGAACGATGATCCCTGACCTCATAGCCGAACTGCCTCTCAGTAGATGTACGCGATCCACTTCTTGTTGTGGCCGCCCCAGAACGGGTAACCCGCCGCCTCCGACTGGGGATCCTGCATGCAGGCCAGGAGATCCTCGCCGTTACTGATGGTGTCGTAGGAGTCTTCCCCATGCGTCAGACCCACCCCGTGCCCGGATTCGTGGCAGATGAGCGGACGGGACGGGTCGGCGTCCCGAAAGTACAGGTACGTCTGGTCGCACCGCACTGTGTTCTCGATGGGGTCGTCACAAAGGGCCAACCCGACCGTGCTCTCCTTGGGCATCCTCGCTGCGTCCCTTTTGAAGATGAAGTCCGTCTCGCTGGACCCCGTAGTGACAGCCGGCGATTCCATTCTCACGGAAAAGATGGTGTCAGAGTGGACCTTGTTCATCATGTTGTCCACTCTCGTTCGTGCCGCGCTGCTGAGCGAAGTGCCACGGAAGTACGTGAGGGTCGTGTTGTCCGTCCTGCACAACGTCTTCTCTTTCTTGCAGAAACTTGAGGTGTTCGGATTGGGGTAGATGGTTTTCGGCTCCCCCGGGGAATCCGCCGCTAGCGAGCTGGAGACACCCATCCCGGCCAGTGCCACAACCGGGAGCAGGAAACGGGTGACAATTCGACGTCTCGTCATGCGCTGGTTCTACGTCCTCCGCACCCGCGTGAAAAGGCATCGCTCCTCGCCGTCTAGCCCGCGAACTAAAATTGGTGATGTGGAGCGCTGATCTGCCGAAGTTGTCTCCGAAAACTGGGAAGGAGGGACCCAAAGCCAGTACTCGGCACAGCCCGCCGTCAACGCACAAGGCGGTGAGGGCGGGGCGCGGTGGCGGTGGGTCATGCACCTTCGACGCGAGGACGCTACCGGGGGTTCCGCTCCCAAGGCAACCAAAGTGACCTGCCGCAGCTGGCGTGCGCTGCGGCCTTCCGGACCTGCCGTGATTCGCGCGGATGGGGCACGCCAGCCAAACCGGAGGGTGCGCCCCCTCTGCGATTGGGGTGTGATAGGTGACCCTCGAGTAGTGGGCGTCCGCACTTGCCTTTCGGGTCCTCCCTCTCGTCGTCGTGGCGGAACGTTGCGAGGTCAGTCACGTCGCGCACCGTGTTCAGCGCTCACTCGTCGGCATCTCGCGAAAGGCTCCGGGCGTGAACATCCTCCTGCTCGCACCGCTACTGGTCATCGCGTTCCTGGGGCTGCTCCTAGTCGGCCGGGCTCAGGTAGCGAAGGGAGCGAACACAGCGACGGCCAACGGCGCGACACTGCTCGCCCTGGCCGTGGTGGTTGGAGTTCTTGACCTCGCCTTGGTGGTGTCGCTCGACGTCTGGTGAGCGACCGCTCGCACCGCGATGGGTGCGCTTTGCCGTCTCACGCGGGCAGGTCGCGAGCCGGCCCGCCGGGCAAACGAGGCATCGGTGACTCCTCACGCAGGGGACATTCCCTACGGTGGCTCCGGGCGGCTTTCTGTCACACCTCAATCGCAGAGGGGGGCCCAGGGTCACTCTTGCTTATGTCGTGCCTGCATTCACCGAACTTGGTCGGGTGTGATTTGGAGTCGGGTGGCGACCGGAGACTATTCGTGCTCACGGAGTATCGCCAGGGTCCGGGGAAGAAGGTACGACAGCCCCGCGTCCTGGCTGATCCCTACCGAGCGCGGATCGGCCGACTCACTCTCCAAGATCGAAAGCGCTCGTGCTCGTTGCTCAGAGTCCAATGCGGGTGCAATTTCTTGTACCGCTCGGAGCGCGTGGAACATCTCAAACGCGGTCGAGGATTCAGTGACGAGGCGGAGGACATCATCCGCCGCCTCCCTGTCGCCGGTCTCTTGCGTCAATGCGAGGCCAACGATCCGATCGCCTTCCGCAGGTGAACGTAGGAGTCGCAACGCTTTGGGCCGCGCGTCCGTAACCGCTGTCGAAGCCCGGAAGCTTGCCTCGTTGACGATTCGGGTCATCGCCGATGTTCGGGCCGCTCCAGACGGCATTTCTCGGCGCAAGTGCTCATAACTGCGAGCCAGTTGGGAAAGGACTGAATCAGGCAGTGCCTCACCGGACGAGAGAACCGGCAGAGTCAATCTGGCGATCGAGTCTTCCAACTCCACGGCTGCAGCCGCTCGATCGGCCTCGTCCCTGGCACCCGTCACTTGACGGGTCCTCACGCCCAACTCGATTGCGTCTGCCTCACTCAGGACGCCCGGGACGATCGCTTCTACGCCGGCAGCCTTGAATGAACCCCCGACGAGGGCGAAGACCTTGAGCAACATGGGAAGCCAGATGAGTCCCAGTGCGATGAGCGTTGGACTTCCCACGCCGAACGATGCAGTGACGTCTCCGTTGGGGGCGCGTTCGACATGAACTGCAGTCAGCACGGCCGTCATAAGCAGGGCGACCACCCATGGGAGAGGTACGTGAGCAACCTTCCTGATCAGATCTTGGATTTCATCGGGTGTCATACCTCTCCGGAGGGAGGCAGACTGATCCGCGCTCGCGGGCAGTGCTTCCGTGGCCACGGGGACATCTTCGCGCTTGCCAGCCCAAACGTCCTGCCTATGGCAAAGTGCATCGCTGGCCGATTTGGGCTTGGTGCCGACGGACCAGTTGAGCTTGGGACTCTCCCGTTGCGACTAGGCAGCGGAGAACTCTCGGTTGCCTGATGCACCTACGTCAATCTGGGCTACTAGAGGATTCCCGTAGGACCGGCGTCCGGCCAGACTCGGTCCAGGTGCCCGGAGGGCTTGCTCTCTTTTGGGCTGCCCACCCCGTCCGCGGGTGTGGCTCGATTCCGGTTTGCGGCCCGCCGGGCACCGCTGACGAGGCGTGGCTCAAGAGGGGACTGCCCAGCTCGTAGTAGCAATGCCCACCTCGCCGTCCATATCGGTACGAGCACAGGCGGGAGCAACGCATGGACCATGTCGTTATCGGGGTCGATCCCCACAAGCTGTCCGCGACGATCGAGGTCGTCGACCAGCACGAGCATCTCCTCGGATCCGGTCGCTTCAGCACCGACCAGGCTGGCTACGCCGCCATGTGTGCCTACGCCAAGACGTGGCCGAAGCGCCTGTGGGCGGTCGAAGGTGCCAACGGCGCGGGTCGTACGCTTGCCCAGCGTCTCCTCGAAGCCGGCGAGCATGTCGTCGACGTGCCCGCGAAGCTTGCTGCCCGTGTCCGGCTCTTCGACACCGGCCACAACCGCAAGACCGACGCCCACGACGCACACGCGGTCGCGGTCGTGGCCGTGCGCCCGACGAACCTGCGGGTGCTCAAGGTCGACGGCGAGCTCGAGGCGATGCGGATGCTGGCCGATCGCCGCGAAGCCCTTACCCGGCGTCGTGTTCAGACCGTGTGCCGACTGCAGGCGCTGCTCGCAGAACTCCTGCCTGGCCAGGCCAAACGCGACATCACCACTGGTCAGGCCAAGGCGATGCTGGCCACCGTTCGCCCGCGCGACATCGCCGGGAAGACCCGTCGACGCATCGCTGCCGAAGAGCTGGCCGAGTTGATCGCGGTGGAGGCGAAGATCAAGAAGGCCACTGCCGAGTTGAAGGCGATGGTCCTGGCGCGGGAGTCACGGCTGATGGACATCCACGGTGTCGGTGCTGTGGTCGCGGCCAGGATCCTCGCCGATGTCGGCGACGTCGCCAGGTTCGCCGACCGCAATCGGTTCGCGTCCTGGACCGGTACCGCGCCGCTGGACGCCTCGTCTGGTGAGCAGAACCGGCACCGTCTCTCCCGCGCCGGGAATCGTCGGGTCAACCACATGATTCACATCGCCGCGGTCACCCAACTCCGGCTCGACACCGAAGGACGCGCCTACTACCGGCGCAAACGCGCCGACGGCAAGAAGCCTCAGGAAGCACTCCGCTGCCTCAAGCGACGCATCTCAGATGCCATCTACCGGCAACTCGTCACCGACGCTGTTCGAGCCGAAGGTGCGGACCCGGGAGGGCACTGCGGGGCGTCTCAAGAATCCAGCGCGGTCGACCTACCCCCGCACATCGACACTTCGGATCAGCCACTCCCGGACCCGCAGACCCGACGCTACGCCGCACTACCCGGCACGCGGAAGAGCCAACCGGTCGGAACCCTCGCCAGCACCGGTTGACAACAGAGGGGAGCCGGAATGGCCGTGGGCGTCGATCGCCACAGTCGACCACAGGCTTCTCAGCACGCCTGAGGGAACGGCCGAAGCATGTCGCGTGCCGCCCGCCCAGGCAACGCCGTCGACAGTCTGTCTTCAGTGGATGGTCTTGCCTCGCCGCCCGGTGGATCGGCGCGCTCCCAGGAGGCGGCACCTGCTGCGCCGACTCGACTGCCGATTGGTCCCACCGCCCATTAGAACGCGTCGCCGCGTCCGGGGCTGTTCGAACTGACCGAAGCAACCCACTCGTGTGAGTAGGTAACTCTCCGGCGCTCCTTTCATCTCGCGCCGCGGGAGCGATGCAGGGAGGGAGCCTCGGGACGTCGACTCTGCGATTCCGCTGATCGCGGAGCGCATGAGCGTCAGCGCTGCGAAGGTCTAGCTCGCCCGTGAGGGGGTGTGCGCGTTGTGTCGATGCCACGCAGTGAGCGACGCGGGCAAGCACGGCCGGAACTCAAAGCCCGACCTGCAGTTGAGGCATACTGTCCACGGGCCGGCGACAGAGCGCTGAATCACAGGGATGTTGTCCCGAGGTTAATCCCGACTGTAGTTCCGACCCCCCTTCACGAAGCCCTCGCGTCCCACTCCGGCGACCTGCCCCCACTTGTCGGACCCATCACCGATATCTCCACGGCACTGACCGTCTCCTCAGACCCGACGCTTCATCGCGCGGCAGCGGAACTAATCCCGCTGGCCCTGACGTGGCCACGCCGCCCTCTGCACGGAGACGCCCACATCAAAGACGTGCTCATGACCGCTACCGGACCGCTCTGGACCGACTTCGAGGACGTGTCCGTTGGACCAGTCGAATGGGACCTCGCCTCACTGACCCTCACCGACGACGCCCTCAACACGTACTCGGGACCCGTCGACTCCGCCCGACTTGCGGACTGTCGCGACCTAAGGCGTCTGCAGGTACTTGCCAGCCTTGTGGTTGGCGATTACGACGAGCCTGCGCTCTACAAAACGCTGGTCACGCATCTCAGCCACCGCCATCCTGTCTGACAGGCACGGAGCGCGGGAAACCGGCCACGCAGTGCGGGGAAAGCGGAAACGGAGACCCCTCGCGTCGGAGGCGAACATCACCAATGCAATTTCGGCTGTAGCCCGATCATCGACAACCACCGAGCGCCCGCCGCGGGACCCGTTAGGCGTTATCCACAGCAGGCTAGTCGCGGCCTGGCAGATGCCAGCAGGATCTACGACGCTGTCAGAACAGCAGCAGTCCCCGACAGAGAGGGCGACCTGGTGGACGACAACGATCAGCTTGACGCAAGCGGGCACGCGGCCGCAGCCCGCAAGCACGTCGATGGCTTCAACCGCACCGCAAGGGGGCAGCCGGAACAGACCCCCGCCGAGACCTCCAGCCAGCTCGCGGAGTTCGCCGTTCTCACGGCCGCGCTCCCCCAGGCGGTCTCCCAACTGTCCAGCACACTTGAGCAGGCCCTAGCCAGCCAGGCGCTAATCATGGACTCGATGACCGACGAATCTGATCCGGCCATAACTATCGGGGTGGCCCGTCTCCACCTTGAGGAGGCCCGCGGACTCGCAGTCGACCTCCACAAGCACCTGAACGCCGCTCACGACGCCACCGCACACGTCGTCAGCCCTGGCGTCGATAATGGGCATGAGTCGATGCCCTGGCTCCACCCCTGACCTAGCCGCCGCGCCCAGGCCCTCCGCAAGCTGCGCGACATTTCTCTCAGGCGGCTCAGGTGCTCCCGGCCACGCCGAGGTTGAGTCACCGCGGCCGCTGAGGCGGGCCCGGTCCACGGAGCCGATCGTGGTCTGCAGCTCGTCGACGACCCGGCGGGCACGCCTCACGGCTTGCTCAGTCCACGAAGGCAGCGTCTGCCTGCCGCCGAACGCACCCCCGCCAGAGAACAGCCTCGACCGTGCACCAGATGAAGCCGGGGCCGCAGCGGCTGCTCGACGGCCGCCTCCAGGCGGTGTATCCGCTCGAGCGTCATCGGGTGCCCGTAGCGACCCAGTAGCCGCGCCAGCACCGGGCCGAGGCCGCGCGAGCGCACGAACTGGTCGGCCTCGGCCTCCACGCGGAGCTCGATCCGCTGCCCAGCCGCCGGCACCAGGTAGGTCAACGCGATGACCGCACCCCCCAGCACGCCGACCCAGGCCCGATCCTCGACGACCGACTGCACCACACAGACGAACCCTACGACGCCGCGCACCCTCCAGGCCAGCCGCATGAACGGAAGCCAGACGAAGGCCCGTCCGACGCCCCGGAACGACGCCATCATCAGCCGCCACGGTGTCGTCGCGGCGAACACGGCAAGCTCCAGCCGCGGCCCGAGCGCCTCGCGACGGCCGACCGCATGCGCCAGCGCAGCTGCCGCCTCCGCGCCGGTCACACCGCCGCGGTACGTCGCCGCGACCAGCCCAGGGCTGAGCACCACCGTGTGACGTCCGATCGCCACGGCCACCGGGGTGCTTGGCCGCTGCACACGCCGTACGAACAGCGCGGCGACGTCGACGCCGCGGCCGCCCAGCTCGGCCAGCACCGGCGCCATCACCCGGAACTCGTCCTCCGTCGCCAGCCGCGACCCGGTCAGTACCGCAATCGCCGGCGCCTGCAGCCACCCCAGCGCGAGCACGACCGGGAGGCCGCCGGCAGCCATGAACACCACCAGGCCCAACGCCGGCGGGAGCAGGGCACACCCCACCACGATCAGGACGAAGCTCACCAGCAACGTCGGCGTCAGCGTGACCACCCTCAGCACGGTCGTCGGGACCCTCATCTCGACCCTCCTCCGTCGTTTCAGCACTCGCCGGATCGTCGACTTTGCTCGCGCTGATCGTCCGACGACCGCCGCACGACATAGGCGAACGGGACCAGTGTGTGCCCCGGCGCCGACAGCGCCCCGAGTTACCCACAGCCCGCCGAATCGGTGCAGCCGCCCAGTCGCCAGACGTGGGTTCATGGGCCGGACTGACCTCCGAATGAAAGGAGCACCCATGGACAACCGCAACGCTGACGCGACCTGGGACCGCCTCGGTTCGATCACCCAGCTGTTGCACCAGGCCGCTGTTCAGGTATGGAGCGACGCCGACGACGCCGCGCCCATCTCCCCCCTCCACGACCTCGGGCTGGGTGTCTATCTCGCGCACTCCCAGGCCAGCGCCCTCCTGCCCGACGGCTACAAGCTGCCCGACGTCGAGCCGCTCCCCGACCCCGAGGAGCGCACGCCGCTGCAGCTGCTCGTCGCGGCCGAGGACCTGACCCGCCCGCTACCGCTGCACCAACTCGACCTGGTCCGCAGCTCGCAGCTGGTCGTCGACCTGTGCGACCTCATCAGGGAAGCCCGCTGCCTTGGCTACTGACCGGCGCCCGGCCTACGCCGACCTCGACGAGGAGCTCTTCGAGGTCGACCAGATCCCCATGACCTCACGCGACGTACGCAGCGTCGGCGAGATGCTGTTCGACATCGACTATCTGGCCCGTCAGCTGCTCATGGACGTCGACGGTGACGATGCGGGCACGCTGCTGCGCAGCTGGCCCACGATGGTCGAAGCCGCGGAGGATCTGTGGGCCTCACTGCCCGGGCGTCGACCGGGCGGCGACGAGCGCGATCGCCCCATCACCAGCCTCGCCGCGCAGACCGCCACCATCGAGGCCAGCCTCTCCGGGCGCACCGCCTGGCCAGGTCAGGGCCCCACCAGCCCCCGCATCGACCAGATGACCCAGACCCTGCTCAACGCCGCGGCTCTGGTCCGCCGCTACGGCGCCGAGATCGCCCACGAGCAGACCGATGCCCACCGCGACCTCGAGGCAGCACGCACCCGAATCATGCACGGGCTCTACCTCACCGCCCACGCCGTCAACGTCGCACTCCACGAGCACGGACGCGACCGCGTCAACGACGCACGCCGGTCAGGCCACCGCGTCCAACTGGCCCAGCACCACTCCCCCTATGCAGTCGCCCCCACCGGCGTCTGGATCGACCGGATGTCCGCCTGCGAGAACACCGCCCGCAGTTACCTGAGCGACCGCTTCGCCCAAATCCTCGCCGGCGAGGCAGCCCGGCCCTTCGACGACCCCGGCCGACTGGCCCAAGCGCTGGCCACCTGGGACATCCAGACCCACCGCGCGCTGGCTCACGACCTCGAACCGTCCAACGTCGTGTTGATCACCCGCACCCAGGGACTCATCGCCGGGGCCACCCTGGTCCTTGTCGACGCGGCCGCCACCGCGGGCATCCTCGACCCCTCGGACCGCCTGATCCCCGCCATCGCCGAAGCCGGCCGCTCATGGGGCAACCTGGCCAGCCGCTGGGGCGACCTCGCTCCCCCGGGCGCCCGGCTCGAGGAGCCCTTGGCGCGCGCGGCGGCCGAGGTTCGCGCGGCGTATCGCCAACTCATCCACGACACCACCACCCTCGCTGCCCCTGACGTGATCGGCACGCGACCAGGACTCCCCGAGGGCATCACGGCCAGCCTTCGCGCCATCGAGTCCAGCTCCGAGGTCGCGCACGTCGTCGCTGAGAAGGCAGCCGCGCCAAACCTCGTCGGCCCAGCCCGCGCTCTCTCGATCCGCGCCCACAACGACGTCGAAAACGGCCTCGTCGCAACGCCAACAGACGACGACGTCGTCTGGGTCAGCCCGGCCGCCATCTACGCCCGCCGCTACGTCCCGCTACCGCCGCCCGTGCAAGAGTCCCTCCGCAGAGTTGGCGCCGCCACCGAATCCAGCTGCGGCACGGCAGCAGCCACCGCTGGCCTCGCCATCGGCAACGCCGTCGGCGGGCCGACCCCGGGCACGGCAGGATCCACGACCGACGAGCCAACGTCCAGGCGCGGAGCGTCGCTCGTTGACCCGGCCGCTCCGGCCTACAACGCTTCGACGGCGGGCCGTCGCGACACACAACACCCATCGCCCCGGGTTTCGTAGAGGCTCTGGTGTGTCCCGGGACCATAGCGATCAGTGATGTGAGCCTTACGTCGAACGAAGAACGTCCCGGCAGTTGATGGCAGTTACCGGGCCGACGATAGGGCCTGCCTCAGGAGCTCGGGGTCGTCGACACCGCCCACACGACGCACCAGGACGGCGTCGCACGACAGGACACCGCAGAGCCACTCTGCGCCGCGGCCGGCCAGCACTGGCGTCAGCCCTGATGGTGTCGAACGCTCCGCCTAGGAGCTACGAGGACGACGTATCCTGTTACAAATCCGGTACAAATAGCCGGCGATCCTCGACGTTTGCGCAGGTCAGCATGGGTCAGTCAGTCAGTACTACGACATCTGATCGGGCCTCCGGCTGTGGTCGCTCAGCAACGCTGAGCGACCACGAGAAACAGCCGCTGACCTGCACAAACGCCGCCGAGCGACCCTGTGGTCGCTCGGCGGCGTTTGCCGTTGCTAGCCGCTCGTCTGTTACAAATCCGGTACGAATCTGGGTGGCGCCATACCCGTCAACCATGTGGACTCCGCGTGGAGCTGCTGCACGCCTTGCCTACTCGGTGGGCCATCGATTCGTCGGGGTCGTGGGCTGGGACCGGTTCTGCCGCCTCGTCCGGGCGGTCCGTTCCGTCACCCACTCCCGGAAACCGGTCGATCTCGATCTGATACGCAAGGCTCGGGTAGTCGCTCCACTGCGGGTTGCCGGGCCACAGCAGCTCGACCTGCACGTCGTTGTCGCGAACCGTGATCGAGTAGAGCTCCCGAGTGTCGCGCCGAGAGCCGACGACCATGCCTGTCACGACGTGGTCACGTGATCCCCCTGATGCCCTCGGCGACCGCACCCGGCACGAGGAAGGTGGCCATCAGGAACTTGAGCCACGGCACCATGTGGTTCGCCTTGTCGCCCCCGTCGTAGCTCAGACAGCATCCCTGGGGGCACACCGCCCAGTTGGACCAGCCGCGCGGGGCCTTCGCCAGGAGCTCTCGAAGTACGGCGTCGTCCTCTTCCGCCACGCGGAGAGCACCTCCGGACTCGTGCAGGAACGGCGAGCCGGAGATCCGGTTGATGAAGGAGATCTCGCGCGGCCCGAGCGCGGGCTCGAGCTGGAGGTATCCGATGAAGTCGGTCTGGTAGCCCATCGGACAAGGCTGCGGGCACCCGACCGGCCGCGCAATGCCCGTCGTCGAGGCTGTGGAGAGCGCGGCCAGGTCGTACGCCGTCAACAGATCGGTGGCCGGGTCCAGGACGAGGGGCGACGGGTCCTGCTGCTCGGTGGACGATTCAGGACACCCCGTTGAGCACGCCGTACCCCAGGCTCAGCACCCCGGTGGCCGCCACCGCGCTGGCGAGCACGCCGGCCGCGGCGCGAGGGGTGCGCAGGCGTGCGGCGGTGGCTGCCACCAGCGCGGCACCGGCCGCCAGGCACAGGGTCCAGTAGATCGGGCTGGTCTCGGAGCTGACGACGGTCAGGCCATAGATGCCGTCGGCGATCAACACCCCCGCGAGCGAGCCCGCGCCGAGCGCAGCCTGGACGACGCGGCGCCCCACGATCGCGGCGGCCGCCGCACCGACGAACGGGCCGGCGATGACGCCGACCACGCTCCACAACACCGGGTCGTAGGAGAGCCCGCGCAGCTGTGACGCGACGGTGTAGCCCAGCACCAGGGTGACGAACGAGACGGCCCCGAGCGCTGCGCCCCAGGTCAGCGACGGCCGCGCGGCGGCGACGAGCAGCGCGGTCAGCACGGTCCAGCCGGACGGCGAGTTCGCGAACGACGCCAGCGCGTCCGGCAGCACGCCCTGGGCCCAGGAGGTGAGGCCGCCGAGCAGCAGGCTTGCGGCGACGACGGCCGGGGCGGACAAGTTGGTGCGGAGAGAGGCGTTCACGGCTCCATCGTCGACGCCGGAGGTGGGTGAGCGGCGCGGTTCGGGTACACGCGGTACCTGGGTCCAGGAGGTCGGTACCAGCGGAGGAGATGACCATCCGGCACACCGCGACTTCTGCATCCCGGTCGGCGACCACGGGGCGCTGACGTTCGTCGAAAAGGGAGCATCGCCTCATGGTCAGTGTCACTGCCGAACAACACGTCTCCGCCCCGATGTTGCGGGCGTCGTGGGACTCGCTGACGTTCGTCCACTGGCGCGTCGCCCCGGAGCGAGTCCAGGCGCTGCTTCCCTCCGGACTGGAGGTCGACGTGTACGACGGATCGGCGTGGGTGGGCCTGACCCCGTTCGTGATGGGCAACATGCGCCCCCTGGGCCTTCCCGATCTCTCGGGTGACCTCCGCGTCCCGGGATCGAAGAGGCTCCCCCGCCTGGCCGACGTGTCGAGCACTCCGGAGACCAACCTCAGGACCTACGTGAGGGGACCCGACGGACGTGACGGCTTGTGGTTCCTGACCATCGACGTCGGCAGTGCTGCGCTCGCGGCCGCCATCAGGGCGGCGGTCGGGGCGCCGTACCACGGCGCGAAGATGTCGGTCGAGCACGACGGGCGCGCGGTCACCTATGGCAGCTCCAGGAGAGGCTCACACGAGACCTACCGGCTCCAGATCGAACCGGGAGAGGCGATCGTGCCCTCGGACCTCGACATCTGGGTGACCAGTCGTTGGCGTGCCTACACCCGTCACCTCGGTCGCCTCCTGGTCACGCCCGTCGAGCACGAGCCGTGGCCACTGCGACGGGCGACCGTGCGGTCCCTGGAGCAGAACCTCACCGACTCCGTCGGTCTGCCCGGTCTCGACGAGCCGGCGCTCGTGCACTACTCCGACGGGGTCAAGAAGGTGCGGTTGGGCCGGCCTGCGGTCGTGGCCTGACCCCAGCCATGCTCGATCGGGGCGATGACGATCGTCCAGGGTGCTACGCCGATTCATCGGCGGGCCTGGGGATGCCCAGGTCGGCCAGGAAGGCGTCGACGATCTGCGCCCACTGTTCGGGACGCTCGAGGTTGGGGTAGTGCCCAGCGCCAGCGATCGTGGCGACCCCGCGGCCATCCCGGACTGCGGTGACGGCGCGGCGAGTCATCCGGTGATGGTCAGCGGAGTCCTCCTCACCCACGATGCCCAGCACCGGGACGGTCACCATGCCGAGCCGGGACCAGGACTCGGCTACTGGAGTTGGCGGGGTGACGCCAGGGACGACCACATGGGTCGATGCGAAGTGCTCGTGCATCACGCGCAGCCGGGCCACGATGCCCGGGTCCATGGCGGCGAGGTTTCGCCGTGGTCCCGCCGCGAACTCCAGCTCCGCCTCGATCCAGGCCGGAGGGTCCATCTCGGCGATGGCCCGCTCGAGGCGGCCGAGGAGCTTCAGTGACCAGGGATCCTCGAAGGATGGTTCGCCGGTCCCAGCGCCGCTGATCACGACGCCGCGTACGCAGTCGGGGTGCTCGATGGCGGTCTCCAGCGCCGCGCTGGCGCCCATGCTGATACCGACCAAGATGGCCGGTCCCGCGTCAAGGTGGCGTACCAGCGCGGCCACGTCGTCGCAGTGCCGGAACGGGGCGGTGGCCGTCGAAGAGCAGCCGTGCGTGCGCGCATCCGGGGCGACGACCTTGCAGCGTCTCGCGAGGTGCGTGATCTCACGCTCCCACATGGTGTGGTCGACGTAGCCGGCGTGCAGCAGCACCACCAGTTCTCCGGAGCCGGCCTCTGTGTACGCAAGGTGCCCTCCGGGCAGGTCGATCCGCTTCATCACTGGCCCTCATTCGTCGCGGTGAGCAGGGCGTCCAGCGCCCCGAGCTCGTGCACCAGGTGCGCCAGCACCCGCACACAGGCATCGATGTCGCCGGGGTCCAGGCCGGCCGCGATCCGGTCCAGCCGGGTCAGCTCTTCGTCGTGCAGCGACTCGTAGACCGCCCGGCCGGCCTCGCTGGCAGCGATCAGGTGCGAGCGCTTGTGCTCCGGATTCGGCCGGGCCTCGAGGTAGCCCCGCTCCTTGCCCTCGTCGACCAGCCTTTGCACGCCCTGGCGGGTGATCCACAGCGCGCGGGCGATCTGTGGGACCGTCCGCGGCCCGGCGTCATGGACGTGCTCGATGACGGCCCTCACCGGCACGGACACGTCGTGATGCGCCAACCCCGCGGCGACCACCCGAGCCGAGAGCTGATGCAGCGGCCGAATGTGGCGAAACACTTCGTAGAGCTCTGCACCCGGATCAGACATGACAACTAATCTGTCAAGTTAGCAATCATGCTGTCAAGCGTCTTCCCAGTGTGCAAAGTGTTCGACATGTCGCATTCCACGAACTGATCACGAGCCGCGGCACCCAGCGGGCGCGCCCTTTCGGCTGCAGCGTTAGCGCGCGCCGCCTGGCCGACGTGTCGAGCACTCCGGAGACCAACCCAGGACCTACGTGCCCGTCACCTCGGTCGCCTCCTGGTCACGCCCGTCGAGCACGAGCCGTGGCCGCTGAGCCACGCAACCCTGCGGTCCCTGGACCGAAGCCCACCGACTCCGTCGGTCTGCCCGGCCTCGGCGAGCCGGCGCTCGTGCACTACTCCGACGGGGTCAAGAAGGTGAGGTTGGGCCGACCTGCGGTCGTGGGCTGACGGCACTGCGTGCGGCGCTGGCTCGGAGGCGGTCCGCCAGAGCGAGGACCTCCTCGCGCAGGGCCGCCGGGGTGATCACCTCGAAGTCCCAGCCGAGCCCCGCGAGCATGCGGGCCATGCCGTCCAGGCGCTCGGCGCGCGTCTCGAGGAGCACCCCGTCGGCGTGCTCGCTGAGCCGTCCCGTGCTCCGCGGGAGCCGCTTGGCTGCCTCCGCGAGGGTGGTCCGCAGGACGACGGAGACCTCGTGCGACCACTTGACCGCGGCGATGCCGGACACGACCTGCGTCGTGGCGTCGAAGTCAGCAGGTACGACGTAGGAGCCGGCTCCCTGCTCGAGCGAGGCGATGCGGTCCAGGCGGAAGGTCCGCACGTCGTCGCGGGAGTGGTCGTGTCCGCTGACGTACCACCGGCCGGAGTGGAAGACCAGGCCGTACACGTCGAGCTCACGCCGCGACTCCCGCCCGGCCCAGTCGGTGTAGGTGATCACGACGGTGCGCCGCGCCTGTGCGGCCGAGGCCAGACCGAGGAGCGTGTCGGCACCAGCGGGGGCGGTGGGGCTCACCGGGGTCGTGAACTGGGCGGTCGACAGCAGACTCTCGAGCCGCTCCCCCAGGCCCCGCGGCAGGACCCGCGAGACCTTGGCCAGCGCGCTCGCGGTGGCTGCGTCGCCGGTCGTGGCGAGCCCCGTGCGCTCCGCGGCCGTCAGCCCCAGGACGACGGCGATGGCTTCGTCATCGGTGAGCATCAGCGGCGGCAGCTTGTAGCCCGGCGAGAGCCGGTAACCGCCGTACCTGCCCCGCTGCGCCTGGATGGGGATGCCGAGGTCGGTGAGGTGCTCGGCATAACGCCGGACCGTGCGCTCGTCGACCCCGAGCCGAGAGGCGAGCTCGCCGACCGTGCGCTGGCCACCCGCCTGGAGCAGCTCCAGCATGGCGAGCACGCGAGCGGTGGGGCGAGTCATGGCCCTCCTCGGCGCTCGGACGGTCGCGGAGCAAGATCGATCGGCATACCGGGCGGAACCTGCCCGCAATCCAGCCTAGCGTCGTCATCGTGAACACCACCACCTACGTCCTGATCCCCGGCTTCTGGCTCGGCGCCGAGGTCTGGCGCCCTGTCGCCGACGCGCTGCGGGGGCGCGGCCACCTCGTGCACGCCGTCGACCTCGCAGGCATGGGCGAGCGCGCCCACCTCGCCACGCCCGAGACCGATCTGACCACCCACGTCGACGACGTCGTGGACCTGATCGAGCAGCAGGACCTGCACGACGTCGTGCTCGTCGGCCACAGCTACGGCGCCCTCGTCGCGACCGGTGCCGCCGACCGGATGCCCGACCGGGTGGCGCACCTGGTCTACATCGACTCAGGGCCCCTGCCCAACGGCATCGCCCAGGCCGACTTCGAGGGTCCCGAGGCGCGCGCGGCCCACCACGACCTGGTCATGGCGCAGGGCCAGGGCTGGCAGCTCCCCCCGCCGGACTGGGCCGCACTGGCCGCCGAGGTGCCCGAGGTCGACGAGGCCGCGGTCGCGGCGCTGGTCGACGGCTCGCGCCCACAGCCCTGGCTGACCGCGACCCAACCGGTCGCGCTCACCGGCGCCTGGGAACGGCTGCCGCGCACCGGAGTTCTGTGCAGCTTCGGTCTCGAGCAGCTGCAGCAGATGGCACCGCACGCACCGGTGTTCGCGCACATGGTCGACGGCGACTGGACCTACCTCGAGCTCCCGACCTGGCACTGGCCGATGGTGAGCCGGCCGGCGGAGCTCGCCGAGGTGCTGGACTCGGTCGGCCGCTAGTACCGCGCGCGAAGCCCCGGCCGGTCGTAGGGTCGGGCCATGCCCGAGTTCACCTGGCTCCCGGCCAACCGGGCGACCGTGGACGACGTCGAGGCCGTCTTCGGCAGCGGTAGCGCGCGCAAGTGCCGCTGCCAGGCCCTGAAGGTGCCGGGGTGGATCTGGCGCGACACCACCCAGGAGCAGCGGGACGCCGCGCTGCTCGAGCAGACCGCCTGCGGCACGGCCGGCCCGACGTCCGGCCTGATCGGATACGTCGACGGCGAGCCGGCAGGCTGGGTGGCGGTCGAGAGGCGTGAGGACTATCCCCGGCTGTGGAGCCGGAAGCAGCCGTGGATGCGGATGGACCCCGAGCTGGCGGGCGTCTGGTCGGTGACCTGCTTCGTCGTACGCAAGGGATGGCGCAGGTCAGGGCTGACCTACGAGCTCGCCGCCGCCACCGTCGAGTACGGCCGGCAGGTCGGCGCCCACGTCCTGGAGGGCTACCCGATGGAGCAGCCGCCCGGGCGCCGCGTGATCTGGGACGAGGCCTCCGTCGGGCTGGTGCAGGTCTTCCTCGACGCCGGCTACGAGGTCGTCGCCGCGCCCACGCTGCGGCGGCGCGTCGTACGACGGCGACCGGAGGACCCCTCCACCTCGCCGCCCTAGGAGGCGACGGCCACCACGAAGACCACGTCGTCCGGCTCGGACAGGTCGGTGCCGAGCACGGTGACCCGATGCGTGCCCGCTTCGACGCCCATGGCGTCGTACTCACGGCCGTGGACGTCGCGCACGCTCAGGTGCCCCTCGGACTCCACCTCGAAGTCGCCGAGGTGGTCGAGGTCGGGGCGGTCCACGACGGAGGCCTCGGTCGAGGGGACGATCTGCACCTGGACGGGGCCGACGCTGGTGGCGCGCAGGCCGACCGCGAGACAGTCGTGCGTCGCCGCGACGTTGGCGTCGCCGAACGAGCTGGGCGGGGTGAAGTCCTCCCGTCCGACGAGCAGAACGACCGGATAGCTGGGACGGATCTGGGGACTCACAACGGCAGCATCGCAGGGAGCACCGACAGTCCGTGGAGTGGCTCAGCCGCGCCCGGCCACCACGACGTCCTCGATGAGGTCGAGCTCCGGGTCCCACCACCGGAGGCGGTCACAGATCAGCTCGCGGGGACCTTCGGTGGCCTGCAGGACCGTCAGCACCTCCGCGAGGAAGCGCCTCGGGACCCGGCGCGCCACGGTCACGTGCGGGGTCCAGACCGGGTGGCGCAGGGTGGGGACCAGCGCCCGGATCCCCGCCACGGCAGCAGCCAGCGCCCGGCCGGGCTCCACCAGGTGGGCAACGCTCACCCGGGCTCCCTGGCCGAACAGGACAAGCCCCCGCAGGCCGATCCGCGCGGGCAGCAAGGGCCCGACCGTCTCGCGCGCCACGCGTACGACCGCCTCGTCGATGCCGACGGCTGCCGCGAGCGTCACGTGCGGCGCATTGGTCATCGACCGGTGGTCGGCCTGCGACGGAAGCCCGGCGGCCTTGAGCGCCTCCCACTGCGCCACCACCGCGGCCGCGGAGACGGGCGCGAAGCTGAGCTCCAGAGCGTGGTCGGGCACGGTTGGAGGATAGGTCAGGCACGGAGCCGAGCGGCGCCGGCTCGACGCCGCCGTCCGGGCGTAGGCGTCCGCGCGTGATGGAGCGCTGGCGCGCGAAGCACTCCTACGTCGACGGTCAGCGCTTGGCGTTCACCGGCTCTGCGACGGGGCTGTTCGGCCGCTGGATCCTCTGGTTCCTGCTCATCGTGATCCCCCTCGACATCTACCTGCCCTGGGTCGGTCCGCGGATCGCGCAGTGGAAGTGGGAGCACACCGACGGCCAGGGCGGATCGAGCGCCGCACCCGGGCTGGTCGGAGGGCTCCGGGGTGGTTGTCCACAGGCGCTCTGACCTGGGAGAACGCCTGCCCGGGACTGTCGGTGGTCGATGGTTGAGTAGGTCCATGGAACCCTCGTTCGCACCCCGATCCGGCCACTCGGTGGCCGCGGCGGTGGCGTGCGTGCACGAGGCCCTGGACGCGGTCGCTGATGCGCCGGTGTGGGCGCTGAGCGAGGCGGAGGCGGGCGCGACACTGCTGGAGCTGACGTCCGAGATCGACCGGTTGCAGGAGCTGCGGCTGCGGGTCGCGGCGCACGCTCATGCCGTCGAGGTCGGCGACGCGGTGGGGGCGACCAGCACGGCTAACTGGTGGGCGCATCAGTCCCGCCTGACCCGTCCCGAGGCGCACCGGTTGATGCGCCTGGCCCGCGCTTTGGACACCGGCCATCACGACGGCGTCCGGGGCGCGTTGGCGGCTGGCCGGATCCATCTCGATCAGGCGCAGGTGATCGTCGACGCGGTCGATGACCTGCCCGCCGACGTGGTCGACGAGGAGATCCGGGCCAAGGCCGAGGAGTTCCTCCTGGAGCAGGCGGGCGAGCACGACGCGATCGCCCTGCGCCGCCTGGCGAAGCGGCTGGTGGAGGTGGCTGCTCCCGAGCAGGCCGACGCCGCCGAGGCCGCACGGCTCGAGCGTGAGGAGGCCGCCGCGCGTGCCGCGGCCCGGCTGACCATGTCCGATGACGGGCACGGCAAGACCCACGGCCGGTTCACCATCCCGACCCACCACGCAGCGATGCTGCGCGCCGCACTCCTCGCGATCGCGGCGCCCAAGCACCAGCACGCGGTGAACGGCGCCGGAGCTGCGGGGGCCGAGCGGCGGCCGGGCCCGGAGCGGATGGGGCAGGCCTTCTGTGACTACCTCGAGCGCTATCCGACCGACCGGCTCCCCGACGCCGGCGGCGTCGCCGCGACCATCGTGGTCACGATGCCGCTGGAGTCGCTGCTCGGCGGGTTGCGCGCGGCGCACCTGCACACCGGCGAGACCATCTCCGCCACCGAGGCTCGTCGGCTGGCGTGTGAGGCAGGGATCGTGCCCGCCGTCCTCGACGGTCAGGGACGGCCGCTGGACGTTGGCCGCAAGCGCCGGTTCCACACCAAGTCCCACCGGGTCGCCCTCGCCCTGCGCGACGGCGGCTGCACCGCCGAAGGTTGCGACTGGCCACCGGGCCTGTGCCACGCCCACCACGACGTCCCGTGGTCCCGCGGCGGCACCACCAGCGTGGTCAACGGCCGGCTCCTCTGCCCCCGCCACCACGCCCGCGCCCACGACCCCGGCTACGAGACCACACCGCTCCCGAACGGGAAGATCACCTTCCACCGACGGTGTTAGGCCGATCGGGCGACAGTGGCACGGCTCAGGTGGACAGGTCGTCGCCGCCCGGTGCGCGCGTCCCGGACTGCCCGCGGACGACCGCGTTGAACGAGCCGTGCCGCGGTCCTCGCGGCGTCGGTATATCCAGAACCTCCGGGGCCAAATGGTCATGCCGAGTGCCTCAAAGCCCCCATGACCGGCGTGCGGAAGCACGGCCGGTCTGAGCGGCCCAAGCGAGCTTGGTCGAGGCGGGCCGAAACCCTATGCAACCGGATACCCGTAGACGCCTTCATCAACTGCCGCGGTCAAGGCGTCCCAGTTGCTGCTCGCCCCGATAGCGGTGCCGAGCAGGTGAGCAGCTTGGATCCGCGGCCCTCCTGGCTTGGTCCCCAGAACCTCGGCGGCAACCACCATGAGCCGGGCGCCAAGGCTGTGCCCGATCAGCACATAGGACTCACTGTCGGTGCGGGCGATCAGGTCGCCGAGGATGACGCCAGTCTTGTCCGCGCGATTCTTCGCCACATGCCAGGGGTTCCTCGCCAGGTCGCCCGCCACGAGGGCTGGGGCGATGGCTTGGCCGAGGAACCTGGCGCCGGCTTTCGTCGCGATCGCCGCTGCTCCCTGAGTCGTGAGGGCACCGCCGGCCCTTGCCACGAGCCCGCCGCCGAACGCTCCGAGGTCCCTGAGCTCCTTCGCCCCCCCACCTCACGCGGTAGACCGGGGAGTCCGGGTACCGCGCGTCGACGATCGTTCGCCAGCCGCCCCACCGGTCGCTGTCGCCCTCCGTGAGGAAGCCGTTGGCGACTAGGACGGGCACCCCTCCCTTGCCGGGGCGCAGGAGCGCGATCCGGCCTAGCCTCTTTCCTGCGCGGACAGACGAGCACCCCGACGACGAAGGTAGGAGGAGACATGAGGGCCCTTCAGCACATCGCACCCGGTCAGCCGCCTGAGGTACGCGAGGTACCCACGCCCAGCCCGACGGGCGGGCAGGTGCTGATCAAGGTGGTGGCCGCGGGCGCGTGCCACTCCGACGAGTTCGTGATGAGCCTGCCGACGGAGGGGCCGGGCGCCCTGGGCATCGAGCTGCCGCTCACGCTCGGGCACGAAGGGGTCGGCGTCGTCGCCGAACTGGGCCCTGCCGCGTCCGGCGTCGAGGTCGGCGAGGCGGTCGCGGTGTACGGCCCGTGGGGTTGCGGGCGCTGCCGCACCTGTACGACGGGGGCCGAGCAGTACTGCGAGCGCGCCGGCGAGCTGGGCATCCGGCCGCCCGGCCTCGGCGCCCCCGGCGCGATGGCGGAGTACCTCCTCGTCGACGATGCCCGGCACCTGGTCCCGCTGCAGGGGCTCGACCCGGTGGCAGCCGCGCCGCTGACCGACGCGGGCCTCACGCCGTACCACGCGATCAAGCCGGTGCTGCCCGCACTGACCCCGGGCACTACCGCAGTCGTGATCGGAGCGGGCGGGCTCGGGCACCTCGCGATCCAGATGCTCAAGGCGCTCAGCGCCTGCCGCATCATCGCCCTCGACCTCGGCGAGGACAAGCTCGCCTTCGCGCAGGAGGTCGGCGCCGACCACGCCTTCACCTCCGACGACACCGCGATCGAGGCGGTCCGTGAGGTCACGGGCGGCCGGATGGCAGACGCCGTCTTCGACTTCGTCGGGATGCAGGCGAGCACCTCACTCGCGGCACAGATGGTGCACGCCCAGAGCGAGATCGTGGTCGTCGGTGTCGGCGACGGCGCCGTCCCGGTCGGGTTCCTCACCCTGCCCTACAACGTGCGGGTTCGGTCTCCGTACTGGGGCACGATCCCGGAGCTGCACGAGGTCCTCGCCCTGGCGCGCTCCGGGGCGATCCGAGTCGAGACCGAGGTCTTCAGCCTCGACGACGCGTCCACGATCTATGAGCGCATGCACGCGCGGCAGCTGCGTGGCCGGGCGGTCGTCGTCCTCTGAGTGTCCGGCCCCGGGCCTTGGAGGGCGCCGCGTTGTAGAGCAGGTCCCGGTACTCGCTGTGGTGGCGCAGCCACCCGGTGCCAGTGCGCTGCCGACTCCCCTGCCCGCGAAGGCGGCTCGACCTCGGTGTGGTGGAGCGCGACCAGGTCGCTGCTCTCCTGGTAGTCGATGAACCCGGCGACCCTCCGCTCACTATCGAGGGCCACGTAGCGCAGCCGGTCCGGGCCGCCGGCTTTAGGTGACGTACACAACACGCGTTACGGTCAATTGATGTACCGGACTGCGAATCAACGCATCCGTTCGGGCTAACCATCATCGGAGTCCGCAATGGACACCAAGATCGCTTCAGCAGCCCAGACGTCTCGCGCAGCGCTCGTGCTGTCAGGAGACCTGCGTGCCCTACGTGCCGCAATCGACGCACACCGCGAGGGACCGCTCGTGCTCGACCTCTCCCACGGGAGGTACCAGGCCCGAATCGTCTCCCACGACACCTCGCCGCGCCACGCCGACGGCCAGGAGACCGTGCGGACACGCGCCATCAGGAGCCATCGCCTGAGTGAGCGGGAGACAGAGATCCTGGGCCTCGTCGCCCAGGGACTCTCGAACACCGAGATCGGCGATCTGCTGTACCTCAGCGTCAACACCGTGAAGACCTATCTGCGCACCGCCTACCGCAAGATCGGGCTCAGGACCCGAGCCCAAGCCGTGACCTGGGCGGTGCTCCACGGCTTCGGCGCGGCCCACGAGTCCGGGTCCCCCACCGGCGGTGGGGCGCTCGGCGCCCGTGACCTCACCGGTCGCCTTCAGTGAAGGCACCGGGTGCCTCCTACTGCGCGCCGGCGTACCCGTGCTGGCGCCAGGCCTCGTAGGTCACCACGGCGGCTGAGTTCGACAGGTTGAGCGACCTGCGGCCCGGGATCATCGGGATGCGGACCCGGTCGGTGACGCGGGGGTGTGCCAGGACCTCCTCGGGGAGGCCGGTGGGCTCGGGACCGAACAGCAGTACGTCGCCCGGCTCGAACGCGACGTCGGAGTGCCAGCGGCTCGCGTGGGCGGTGAAGGCGAAGACCCGCGAGGCCGCGAGCGCGTCGCTGGACAGGGCCGTCTCGAGGTCCGGGTGGACCACCACCGACGCGAGGTCGTGGTAGTCGAGCCCGGCGCGCTTGAGCTTCGGCTCGGAGAGGTCGAAGCCGAGCGGCTCGACGAGATGCAGCGTGGCGCCGGTCGCGGCGACCATCCGGATCGCGTTACCCGTGTTGGGAGGGATACGGGGCTCGAGGAACATCACGTGGAACACGCGGCACGGTATCCCGGCCGCTGGCGCCAGCCGCCCGCGGCCGACCCTCCGCGAGTCGTCACCGTCCTCCGACGCCGCTGGGTCGACCGAACCACTCCGGCACGACGGGGCGATCTGCGTCGACGGAGAGCTCCCACCGATGGGCGCCGACCTCGCGGAACCCGGCGCGCGCGAAGAGGTCCGCTGCGGGAGCGTTGCGCTCGGTCGGCACGAACGTCGCCGTCACCGGCCCCGGCCCCTCGGCGGCCAGCACACGGCTCACCAGTGCGATCTCCAGCCCGAATCCCATCGCCCGGCACGACATGATCACCGCGTCGAGCTCGCGACGCTCCCGCGCGAAGACCGCCAGCGCGACGACGCCGAGGTCCCCGAAGCGATCGCCCAGCGTGGCGACGTGCACGCCGTACCGCTCGTCGGCGAGGAGGTCGTCCACCTCGGCGGCGCTGCGACGCTGGGTGGTGGTGTTGAACTGGTTGGTCCGCTGCACCAGCTCGAGCACCCGGTCCCGGTCCTGCGGGCCGGCGGGGCGGACGTCGTAGCGCAACCGCAGGCTGCGCATCATGGTGGCGTAGTCGTGGGTCTGCGACAGCGCCGAGCGTCGCTCCGCGGCCTCGCGATACATCTCGGTACGACGGCGCGCCTCGGCCGTCTGCGTGGTCGACGGGAGCTCGAACCAGCGTTCCAGTGCGCGTCGGGTCACCGGCGCTGCCGGGTCCATGGCCCGCACCCCGGGGACCTGCTCCGTCACCAACGCGCGCTCCACGGGGTTGTCGTCGAGAAGCACGAAAGCGGACGCCGCGAGGTCGAGCGCCGCGACCGCCTGGGAGACGTTGTCCGGCTTGGGCACCCAGTTGATCTGGTGCAGGACGAAGTCCTCCGGTGCGAGCTCCAGCTCGTCCCAGCGGATGGTCTGCGGATCGTTCTTGCTCAGCGCGACGAGGAGCACGCCCGCCTGCTTGAGGCGGAGCAGCAGCCGTTGCAGCTCCCGGTCGTGCACGACTGCCCCCTCCCCCATGACGCCCGCCCACAGGGTGTTGTCGAGGTCGACCAGGAGCACCTTCGCGCGGGCCAGCAACCGGTGGTCGTCCAGCACGCCGGCGTACTCCTCGGCGATGCGGGCACCGAGACGGGTGGTGTGGAAGTAACCGGCCGGCACGTCGGCCGGGTCGAAGAGCGGTCCGCCGATCCGGCGCGCGCCTCCCGCCGCCGCCACGACCGGTCCCTCGTCGAGCAGGATCGTGTTGGTGGTGTGTGCGACGACGTCCCGCACGCCCGCCCGCAGTGCCCGCAACAGCCGTCGCTGCCCCCACGAGTGCTCGGGCAGTGCGCCGAGCCGGCGACGCCAGCGTCCGACGGGGACGCCACCGGGTGCGTGGACGACGATCGTCGCGTCGGAGACCGACCGGATGTTCTCGATCGTCTCGCGCACGAGCTCCACCAGTCCCGCCACCGAGCGGGTCGCGCCGGGGGCACCCCAAGGGGCCGCGGCCGCGCGCCACGCCGCGGTGAACGGCGGGACGCCCTCGAAGGTGAACAGCGAGAGCCCCACGACGTCGGGCCGGTAGGCGACGACCTCGTTGACGATCGCGGAGTTGACCTCCGCGAGCTGCTGGCGGGTGCTGAAGAAGATGTGCCGGACATCCACCGGTGTCGCGGGCTCGCGCGCCACGAGCAGCGCCCGGGTCTCCACGAACAGGCAGTCGCCGATGAACAGGACGCGCGCGGACGGGTCCCGGTGCTCGGTCAGTCCGCGGTGCAGCTGCTCGAGCGGCTCGAGGGCGAGGTCGACCGGGAGCCGGTCCGCCACGAGCCCCGCGAGGCGGCCGAGCTCGCCGGGAAGTCGGCGCCCGAACTCCGCGGCACACCCCGACGCGTCGAGCTCCGCGGAGGCGTAGCGGCGACGCTCGTCGAGGTAGATCGCCGCATGGTCGGCTGAGCCGGAGAGCGCCCCGACCAGGACCCTGGCGAGCGGACGGAGGTAGCGCTCCCGACGCTCCTCGGCGCGGCCGGCGACCGGAGAGCCGAAGGTCGGGCCGGCCTCCCCCAGCTCCTCCCAGAGATCGATGACGTCCTCGATCCGCTCCGCCAGCAGCGCTGCCAGCCGCGCGCTGACGTCGCGACTCTCCGTCAAGGTCATGGCCTCGACGTTAGGAATCCCGGTGGCCACCGGCGACCACCCTTTTCGGTATCCCGCCGACCCTGTTCATCTGCCCCCGCGCAGTGTTGGGTGGAGGCATGTGCCGATGGATGGCGTACTCAGGTGAGCCGATCCTGGCCGCGGACCTGCTGTTCCGCCCTCAGCACTCGCTGATCGACCAGAGCCTGCACTCCCGGATGGGCGCGACCACGACGAACGGCGACGGCTTCGGGATCGGGTGGTACGGCGAGGGGCCGACGCCGGCGGTGTTCAAGAGCGTCGAGCCGGCGTGGAACGACGCGAACCTGCACGAGATCGCCGGGCAGATCCGCACGCCGCTGCTGTTCGCGCACGTGCGCGCGGCCACCGGCACGCCGGTCCAGCGCAGCAACTCCCACCCGTTCCGCCACGAGCAGTGGCTGTGGATGCACAACGGCTCGCTGCGCGGCTTCCACGACATCAAGCGCGAGCTGGTGATGGCGGTCGACCCCTCACTCTACGGTGACATCGAGGGCTCGACCGACTCCGAGACGCTCTTCTTCCTCGCCCTCACGTTCGGGTTGTACGACGACCCGATCGCCGCCGTCGAGCGCGCGGTCGGGTTCGTGGAGTCGGTGGGCCGCGCCCACGGGATCCAGGACCCGGTGCAGATGACAGTCGCGGCCGCCGACGGCGAGACCACGTGGGTGTTCCGCTACTCCAGCGAGCGGGCGAGCCGGACGCTGTACTACTCCACCGAGATCGACGCGTTGCGCCGGCTGCACCCCGAGGTCGAGGTGCTGCACGAGCTCGGCGACGAGACCCGGCTGGTCGTCTCCGAACCGCTGCGCGACCTCGAGGGCGCGTGGACCGAGATGCCCGAGTCGTCGGCCGCCGTGGTGCGCCACGGGCACGACGACCTCCGGCCGTTCCACCCGGTCGCGCCGGCCGCGTAGGACGCTGGGCTAGAACGAGAGCGGCGCCTCCACCGCGCGCACCACTCCGACGACCCGGGCCGACTCCCCCAGCCAGGTCGACCCGGCGTCGGTGAAGAGGGCCGGGCGTCCGATCTCCAGACCCCAGAACCCCACCAGCAGGTCCTCGCCGTCGCGTACGACGGCCAGCTCCCCGCGCACGGCCCGCGTCGCCGGCTGGTGGTGCAGCACGGTGCCGGGACCCCAGCCGCGGCTGGCGAACTCGGGCCCGGTCACCACGACCGTGCGGTCACCGACATCGCCGGCGTGCTCTCGCCGCGCCTGTCGAGCGGGCGCAGCCCCGCTGTCCCACAGGGACAGCTGACCCTCATCCGGACTCGAACGCATGTTCGCCACCCTACGGGACGGCGGCCGCTCCTGACAGTGGTGGCGACCTCGCGGTCACCTGCCGCACACCCCCGAAAATGGCCGACATCGTCGTCGATTATGCGAATCCGCCGCCCGGGGTCTAATGTCTTCCTTGTTGAAGGGATCGCCGAACAGGCTTTCCTGGCCACGCAAGTAGTCGTGGCTCGTATCTCGTACTCCTGGTTTTCGGTTCGCTGGATATCAGCTCAGTTGGATGTCTTCAGCACCTCGAGGGCACGTCGCCCTCTGCACCGAACAAAGGAACATCATCATGGCTCAGGGCACCGTCAAGTGGTTCAACGCTGACAAGGGCTTCGGCTTCATCGCTCAGGATGGCGGCGGCGAGGACGTGTTCGTCCACTACTCCGCGATCCAGACGCAGGGCTACAAGTCGCTCGACGAGAACCAGAAGGTCGAGTTCGACCTCGCCGCCGGTCCCAAGGGCCCGCAGGCTGAGAACGTTCGCGCGATCTGATCTCGCGATGAAAGGCCCGACCGCTCTGCGGTCGGGCCTTTCGTGCATTTCCCGGGTCTGACGCTCAGCCACCCGAGTCGTCGCCCGCGACCAGCCGAGTGAGGTCGGCCAGCTGGCAGGCGTAGCCCCACTCGTTGTCGTACCAGCCGAAGACCTTGGCAAACGGTCCCGCCGCCTGGGTCAGCGCCGAGTCGAACACGCACGCGGCACTGTCGCCGATCACGTCACTGGAGACGAACGGCTCGTCCTCGTAGCGCAGCCTGCCGGCCAGCGTGCCCGTCGCCGCCGCAGCGGCGAAGGCCTCGTTGATGTCGCTCGAGGTGACGTCCCGGTCCAGGACGACGGCCAGATCGACGAGGGAGCCGTCGACGACCGGCACCCGCAGCGCCACCCCGTCGAGGCGACCGGCCAGCTCGGGGAGCACCTCGCCGACCGCCTTGGCGGCGCCCGTGGTGGTCGGAATGATGTTGATCGCTGCCGCACGGGCCCGCCGGGGGTCCTTGTGGGGTCCGTCGACCAGGTTCTGCCCGCCCGTGTAGGCGTGCACCGTCGACATCAGCCCCTGCCGCAGGCCGAAGGCGTCGTGCAGCACCTTCACCATCGGCGCCACGCAGTTCGTCGTGCACGAGGCGTTGGAGACGACCTGGTGCGCGGACGGGTCGTACACGTGCTCATTGACCCCCATCACGATGCTCGCATCGACCCCCTTGCCTGGCGCCGAGATCACCACCCGGCTGGCTCCGGCACGCAGATGCTCGGCGGCCGTGTCGCGGCTGCGGAACTTGCCCGTGCACTCCACGACGACCTCGACCTCATGAGTGCCCCACGGCAGGTCGCCGGGTTCGCGGCCGGCACTGACCGGCACCCGCCGCCCGTCGATCACCAGGGCGTCGCCGTCGAGCTCGACGGTTCCCGCGAAGCGGCCGTAGGTGCTGTCGCGGCGCAGCAGCCGTCGCAGGCTGGCGACGTCCGCGAGGTCGTTGACCGCCACCACCTCCAGGTCGTCGCTCTGCGCAGCTCGGCGCAGGACCGCGCGGCCGATCCGGCCCAGCCCGTTGATACCCACTCGGATGCTCATCTCGTTCCCTTCGCGCGTGCCGACGTCACTCATCGCCCTCCAGGCTCGGCGTCGCGACCGGGGCGCGTCAGGGCCAAAGGCCGGGTTCGACCGGACCCTCCGCCTCCCCCGGCGCTGGCCACGGACCGTTTGCCTGACAGGGACAGCAGGCAGATACAGCAGGGCCGAGACAGCAGGGCACACCAGACCGGAGCCACCGAAGGAGGTCACCATGCTCGGCACGCTCCTGGATCTGCTCGCCGGGCTGCCGCCGTGGCTGGTGCTGGTCGTCGTCTTCACCGTCCCCGCGGCCGAGGCCTCCTTGTTTTTCGGCGTCTTCATCCCCGGCGAGACCGCCGTGCTGCTGGGTGGCGTGATCGCCCACGAGGGCGGGGTCCCCGTATGGGCGGTCGTCGTCGCTGCCGCAGCCGGTGCCGCCACCGGCGACCAGGCCGGGTTCCTGCTCGGGCGCCGGTACGGCGACCGCCTCGTGGCCCGCATGCCCGCGTTCGTACGCCGGTCCGGCGACCTCGACCGCGCCCTCGACCTGGTCCGCAGACGCGGCGCCACGGCGGTGGCGATCGGTCGCTGGGTGGCATTCCTCCGTGCGATCCTGCCGGGCGTCGCCGGCACCAGTGGCATGCGCTGGGCACCCTTCACGGTCGCGAACGTGCTCGGCGGCACCCTGTGGGCCACGGCCATCGCCCTGGCCGGCTACGTCGTCGGCGCGTCGTACCGCGCCCTGGCCCAAGACCTCGGCGCCGTCGGCGACGTGGCGGTGGGGGTCCTGGTGGTCGTGCTGGTCGCGGTGTGGCTGCGTGGCCGGCGGGCGCGGGGGGCGCGCTAGGTGGGGCGAAGCACTGCACCGGACATTCTCTGTTCCACTGCCGATGTCGGCGGCACTTGCGAGGATCGCCGGATGAAGATGAGAGTCGAGGCCGGCGACGAAGTGGAGCTGGCTGATCGCGACATCACTGTCAGCGAGTTGGCTGCGCAGTGCCTTCCTCTCGCGCGCGCCTACCTCATCGGGGTAGCCCGGGCGGGCGGTCAGGTTACCTACGGGGAGATGGTGCGCGACCTCGAGCTGACCTACGCACCCAACGGCATGGGTCATCTGCTCGACGTCCTCTCTGTGGACTGCCTCGAACGCGACGAGCCGTCACTGGCAGCCCTCGTGGTCTCGGCGGACACGCTCGAAGTGGGCTACGGCTACGGATCGGACCCGGAGACCGAGCGGCCGCTCCTCTACCGCCGTTGGCTCTCACGCACGATCGAGGGCGGCGGGGTCGAACAGCTCGGACCGATCCGCGGCACCTGCCCGGAGTGCGGCTCCGCCGATGTGACACGTATCCAATGGGGGATGCCCGGCCCGGAGGGGCCCGCAGGTTCCCTGCGCCCTCCATGGCTTCACTCCGGCGGCTGCGTCGTCGGTCAGTACGACGCGATCTGCGAGGAGTGCGACCAACGGTGGTGGGCGACCGAAGACGGGACCACCGCCGACCTTCACTCCCCTGATGCTCTCTATTTCTACGCCGACGCGCGCGGGGTCGACGACCTCGCGGACTGGATTTCGGATGCCACGCAGCTCGACGCCTCCGTCCGCCGCGGCCCCGATGTCCCCGATGTCCTCACCGTCCACTTCGCGCGGAGCGGCGTCGACATCCGGTTTCCCACCACCCTCGCCGAGTTCTGGCAGACCGTTCACGGGGCCCATGCCCAGGCCCTTGAGGAGCTGGAGCCAGGAGACCGCTGACCCCGGCCAACCGTACTCAGCCGCGAACGACCCCCGCCGGACCGTCCTCCGCCATCCCGCGCAGGGCGGCGCGGGAGAGCTTGCCGGTGGCGGTGCGGGGCAGCTGCTCGAGCACGACGTACTCCCCCGGCACCTTGTACGGCGAGAGCCGGGCGCGGGCGTGGGCGGTCAGCTCGGCACTGGTGGGCGCCTGGCCCGCCGGGATCACGCACGCCAGCAGTCGCTGGCCCGCGCGCGCGTCGCGCACCCCGACCACGGCCACATCGGCGATCTGTGGGTGCTCACGCAGCACCGCCTCGACCTCACGGGGGTCGACGTTGAAGCCGGAGACGATGATCGTGTCCCCCGCCCGACCCGTGATCGCGAGGCGCCCGGCGGCGTCGAGCTCGCCCAGGTCACCGGTGTCGAACCAGGCGTCGGGGTCGACGTCCGGAGCGGCGAGGTCCGGGCGGCACACGTGGTAGCCGCGCACCTGCACCCGGCCACGCAGGCCGGCCGAGACGGCGGCTCCGGCGTCGTCGCTGATCCGCACCTCGCAGTCCGGCAGCGGCACCATCCACGGCACCGGGCCGTCCGGCCGAGCCGGCAGCTCACCCAGCGCGACGGTGCCGCTGGTCTCCGTCATCCCGTAGCCGGCCACCACGCGCGGGATCGCGAGGTGCTCCGCGAGCCGCGCCATGTCGGGGGCCGAGACCTCGGTGCTGCCCACGATGGCGAGGCGGGTGTGGCGTCTCGCGGCGTCCGCGTCCAGCGCGGCGAGGTCGTGGTAGATCGTGGGCGGTCCGGCAAGCACGGTGATCCGCTCCTCGTGCAGCAGTCGCGTCAGCCGGGACGGGTCGTAGCCGGGCAGCAGCCGGACCGTTGCCCCGGCCATCATCGCGACCAGCAGGATCCCGTTGAAGCCGAACGAGTGGGCCAGCGGCACCGTCGCCAGCCAGACGTCGTCGTCCACGGCCCCCAGGACCCGCGCGACGTGGTCGTAGACCCGGAGCAGCTGGGCGTGGGTCATCGGCACCGCCTTGACCGCCCCCGAGGTGCCGGAGCTGCAGAGCACCAGCGCCGCATCGTCGGCCCGCGCCAGCCTCAGACCCGCACTGATCAACGGCTCCGGCTCCGGCACCGGAGCCAGCGCCTCGAGCTCGGCGAACCTCACCGCACCGGCCACGGCCGGCACCGTGTCGTCCTGGAGCACCAGGCGCGGGGCGAGCCGGTCCAGCAGCCGCTCGCGCTCGGCCTCGGGGACCCGGTGTCCCAGGGGTGCCACGGTCGCGCCGGCCAGCAGCACGCCGTACGCCGCGACGACCCACGCGACCCGGTTGGGGCCCTGCACGACCACCCGGTCACCCGCGACCACCCCCCGCTCGCGGAGCAACCGGGCCACTGCCCGCGCCCGCGACGCGAGCTCGGCATAGCTGAGCCTGACCTCGTCGTCCTGCACGGCTGACCGGTCCGGGTGGGTGCCGGCGCGGAGCTCGCACAGCTCACCGAGCGTGCGAGCACCACCGATGTCGGCCATGCCCGCATCCAAGCAAAGCCCGCGCGCGCGTGTCCTCCTCTTCCCACCCATCGAACCTGGGACTCAGGCGGTGGCGCCCCCGTCGACCACGAAGTCCGCGCCGGTCGTGTAGGCGCTGGCGTCGCTGGCCAGAAACGCGACCATCGCCGCCACCTCCTCCGCGGTGCCGCGCCGCGGGATCGGCAGGTGCGAGAGGTCCATCGTGCTGCTGGCGATCATCGGGGTGTCCACCGAGCCGGGGCACACGCAGTTGACCCGGATGCCTCGCGGCCCCAGCTCCCGCGCGGCCGATCGGCTGGCGCCGCGGAGCCCCCACTTGGAGGCGGCGTACGGCAGAGCGCCGTCGTGCCCGCGCAGCCCCGAGATCGAGGCGACGTTGACGATCGAGGACCCCCTCGGCATGAGCGGTACGGCGACCTGCATGCCGAGCACCGGTCCCAGCAGGTTGACGTCCAGCAGCGCCCGCAGGTCCTGCTCGGGCCACTCGGTCAGGTCCCCGGTGCGGTAGACCCCTGCGTTGTTGACCAGCACGTCGAGGCGGCCGTGCTCGGCGCGGACCGCCTCCAGCACGCGCGCCCAGTCCGCTGAGGAGGACGTGTCGTGCCGGTGGTGGCTGGCGCGGTCCCCGAGCCGTTTCGCGAGCGCGCCGACCTCCTCGGCGAGGACGTCGGTGAGCACCACCGTGGCGCCCAGGTCGACGAACAGCTCGGCCTCGGCGGCGCCCTGCCCCCGGGCGGCACCCGTCACCAGCGCGACCTTGCCGGTGAGGTCGATCAGCGGGGCGCTCACGAGCCCAGCACGAATCCGGCGTACCCGGCGTCGCGTGCCTCGTCGCAGAGCCGCCCGTACGCCGCGAAGCCGCCGAGATAGGGCATGAACCCGCGGGGCTTGCCCTCGACGTTCGCCCCCATGTACCAGGAGCTGGCCTGCACGAAGAGCGTGCGGGAGGCGACGGCGTCGACGTGCGCGGTCCACGCACGGGCCGCGTCGGCGCGGGCCTCGACCTGGGTGTGGCCCTCCTGCGCGCAGTGCTCGAACAGGTCGACGAGCCAGTTCACCTGCTGCTCCCCTGCGAGCACCATGTTGGCCAGCACCGAGGGGCTGCCGACGCCGGCGAGGTTGAACAGGTTCGGGAAGCCCGGCACGCACAGCCCGAGGTAGGTCACCGCACCGTCGGCCCAGGCATCGCCGATCCGGTCCCCGCGCGGCCCGACGAGGTCGATGCGGGTCATCGCGCCGGTCATCGCGTCGAATCCGGTGGCCAGCACCAGCACGTCGAGCTCGTGGAGGCCCGACGCGGTACGCACCCCGGTGGGCTCGACGGTCTCGATCGGGTCTCGACGCAGGTTGACCAGCGTGACGTCGTCGCGGTTGAAGGTCTCGTAGTAGTCGGTGTCGGTGCAGATCCGCTTGGTGCCGATCGGGTGGTCGGTCGGCACCAGGTCGTCGGCCACCTGCGGGTCCCGGACGATCTCGCGGATCCGCTCCTCGGCGTAGGCCCGAGCGAGGTCGTTGATCCGCGGATCGATCGACTGGTTCGGGAAGGCCTTGCCGAACAGCACGCCACCGCGCGTCCAGAAGTCCGCGAGCACCTCGCGCCGCGCCTCCTCCGACATCGTGAACGGGTCCTCCGGGTGGCTCGTGTGCGGCGAGCCCGCCGCGCCCGCCCAGGACAGCCGGCGCCGCTCGGCGTAGTCGCGCTGGACCTGCTCCCACTCCTCGTCGCACAGCTGGCGGTTGAACGCCGGGACCGAGAAGTTGGGGCTGCGCTGGAACACCGTGAGGTGCGCGGCCTGCTCGGCGAGCTCGGGGATGACCTGGATGCCGGACGAGCCGGTGCCGACGACCCCGACCCGCATTCCGCTCACGTCCACCGGCTCCTGCGGCCAGCTCGAGGTGCGCAGCATCCGGCCGGCGAAGCCGCCCAGGCCGGGGATGGCGGGGTCGAGCGGGGCCGAGAGGCTGCCGGTGGCCAGGACGAGATAGCGCGCCCGCAGCTCCTCACCGGCATCGGTCGTCACGACCCAGCGCGAGGAGTCCTCGTCGAACCGGCCACCCTCGACGCGGGTGCCGAAGCGGTAGTGGCGGCGTAGGTCGAAGCGGTCGGCGACGTGCTGGAGGTAGCGCAGGATCTCCGGCTGGGTGGCGTAGCGCTCGCTCCACCTCCACTCGCGCTGGAGCTCCTCGTCGAAGGAGTAGGAGTAGTCGAGGCTCTCGACGTCACACCGGGCCCCCGGGTAGCGGTTCCACCACCAGGTGCCGCCGACCTCGGGCGCGGCCTCCACCCCGGCGACGCTCCAGCCCCGCTGCTGCGCGCTGTGCACGGCGTACAGGCCGGAGAAGCCGGCGCCCACCACGAGGACGTCAACGGATGAGCTGGTCATGGTTCTCCTTCGTGGGGCCGCCGACCTCGGCGTGTGCCGGGCCGAGCAGTCGTCGTACGTCGTGCCACAGCAGCTCGCGGGCGGCGGCCGCCGCCGGGAACGGGCCGATCGTGGCGAAGCCGTGGAACAGGTCGGGATAGTGCCGGTGCCGCACGGGTACGCCGGCGTCGCGCAGCAGCCCGGCGTAGCGGCGGCCCTCGCTGGCCAGCGGGTCGCGCCCCGCCGTGACCACCACCGCCGGGGCGAGGCCGGACAGGCTCGGCGCCCGGGACGGGACGACGTGCTCCGGCGGCTCGGGCAGCGGGGTGGTGGCGGGCTGCCCGCCGAGGTACTGGGTCCAGTACCACTCCATCGCGGCACGGGTGTTGAAGTGGCCGGTCGCGTAGCGCTGGTAGCTCTCGGACTCGAAGTCCGGCTCGACCACCGGGTAGAGCAGCACCTGACCGGCCAGCGCCGGGCGCCGGTCGCGGGCTCGCAGGGCGGTGACCGCGGCCAGGTTGCCGCCCGCGCTGTCGCCGGCGACGACCACTCGCGCCGGGTCGACACCGAGGGCGGCCGCGTTGTCCTGGGTCCAGCTCAGCGCCGCGACCGCGTCGTCGGCGGCCGCGGGGGCCGGGTGCTCGGGAGCCAGCCGGTAGTCCACCGAGACGACCACCGCCTCGAGGGCACGCGAGAGCGAGCGGCAGAAGCCGTCGTGGCTCTCCACGCTGCAGAACACGAAGCCGCCACCATGCAGGAACAGCACCGCCGGCCGGTCCTCGCCGGTCCCGTGCGGGTGGTAGACCCGCACGCGCAGCGGTCCCGCGTCGGTGGCCACGTGGTGGTCCTCAGCCGCCCGGACGTCGTCCAGGTTGCTCACCGGCACCGCTCGGGCGGCCACGGCGGCGCGCGCCTCCGGTCCGCTCATCAGGTGCACCGGCGGGAAGCCCTCCTCGAGGACGGCGAGCAGTCCCGCCACCTCGCCGCCCAGTGCGTCGTCCAAGGCAGTCACACTTTTCTCCTTCGGTCAGAACTATTACTAACCGAAATAGTCGCTCACGACAAGAGGGACCGAGATCACTCTCGGCATGTGCCGATGTGGAACATGCCGGGCAGATGCACCGGGTTAGGCTGAGGCATGGCGAACGACGACGAGTCCCCGCTCCCCGACCTGCGCGCGACGAGCTGGGCGGTGCTGGGCATGCTCTCGTTCGGCGAGGAGCTCTCCGGCTACGACCTGAAGAAGTGGGCCGACTGGAGCCTGCGGTTCTTCTACTGGGCCCCGTCGTACAGCCAGATCTACGGCGAGCTGCGCAAGCTGGAGAAGCTCGGCTTCGCCACGTCCCACGTGGTCAACAAGGACGACGTGCGGGGCAAGCGGCTCTACCGGATCACCCCGGAGGGCGAGCGCGCGGTGGCCCGCTGGGCCGCAGAGGCACCGGTCGAGCCGGTGGTCCTCAAGCACGGCGTGATGCTGCGCATGTGGCTGGGCCACGCCAGCGACCCGGACCTGCTGCGCTCGATGCTCGAGGAGCACCGCACGCAGAGCGAGAAGATGCGGGTGCGCGCGGAGGTGGACGCCGAGGGCGCACGCCAAGAGCCCGGGTGGGCGTTCCCCGAGATGGTGCTGCGCTGGTCGGAGCGCTACTACGCCGACGAGCGGGACCGCGCCGACCAGATGCTGGCCGAGCTCGACGAGGCGGTCGCCAAGAGCACGCGCGCGTCGGCACGCCAGGAGACCGGCCGCCGCTCCTCCGAGGAGCTGCGCTCGCACAAGGCCTGACCACGGGCCGTTCCCCGGACGCCGGGCCGGCGTCCGGGGAGACGGGTCAGGCGCCGGGTCAGTCGAAGGTGACGACCACGCGCGTGGCCTGGCCGCGGCGCATCTGGGCGAAGCCCTCGTCCGCCTCGTCCAGCGGGATCCGCGCGGACACCAGCGCGTCCAACTCCAGGCGCCCCTGGAGGTAGAGGTCGGCGAGGACCGGGATGTCGCGCGGGAAGTGGTTGGCCCCCATGAGCAGGCCGCGCACGCCCTTGGCGGACGTCACGAGCGGGAGCCCGGGCAGCACGAGCTGCTCGCCGACCGGCGGGATGCCGACGACGTACGCCGTCCGGCCGACGCGCACCATGCCGACCGCCTGGGTGACGGTGGCCTGGCGACCGACCACGTCGAAGGCGTGGTCGACTCCGCCGGTGAGCTCCACGACGGCCGCGACCGGATCGGTCGAGCCGGCGTCGACGGTGTCGGTGGCCCCGAACCGGCGGGCCAGCTCGAGCTTGTCGGCGCCGAGGTCGATCGCCACGATCCGGGTGGCCCCGGCCAGCCGGGCGCCCTGGACCACGTTGAGACCGACGCCGCCGCAGCCGATCACCGCGACGCTGTCGCCCGGCCGCACCCCGGCACCGTGGAGCGCAGACCCCACGCCTGTCAGGACCGCACAGCCCAGCAGCGCCGCGCGGTCGACCGGCACGTCGGGGGTGACCCGCACGACCGAGTTGCGGTGCAGCACGGTGCGCTCGGCCAGACCCCCGAGGCCGGCGACCTGGCCGACCGGCTCGCCGTCGCGCAGCAGCCGGGGCACCGGCCGCTCGGCGCGGCCGAGGTCGTTGCGCCGGGTCGCACAGGAATCGTGCGCCCGGCGCGGCACTCGGCGCAGGTGCCGCAGAACATCGACAGGCAGGCGACCACCCGGTCCCCCGGGGCGAGGTCGGTGACGGCGGGGCCGACCGCCTCGACGGTGCCGGCGATCTCGTGGCCGGGCACCGTCGGCATCACCACCGGCAGCTCGCCGTCGATCATGTGCAGGTCGGAGTGGCACAGCCCGCAGGCCTCCACCCGCACCCGCACCTCCTCGGGGGCCAGCCAGTCGTCGAGCTCCAGCTCGTGAACCTCGAGGTGGCCGGGAGCGGCGCTGAGCACCGCGCCCCGGATCCGGGTGCGGGTGGCGCCCGGGGTGGTGGCGGGCACGAAGTCGGTGGTCGGGAAGGTCGTCACAGCTGTACCGCCTTGGTCTCGAAGTACTCCTCCAGGCCGAACCGGCCGCCCTCGCGCCCGTAACCGGAGCGCTTGTAGCCGCCGAACGGCGCGGAGATGTTGAAGGCGCCGCCGTTGACGGCGACCTGGCCGGTCCGCATCCGGCGGGCCACGGCCAGCGCCCGGTCCGGGTCGCCGGCCCAGACCGCACCGGAGAGTCCGTAGTCGGTGTCGTTGGCCACCGCGACGGCCTCGTCCTCGGAGTCCACGGCGATCACGCAGAGGACCGGGCCGAAGACCTCCTCCCGGGCGATCCGCAGGTGCGGCTCCACGCGCAGCACCGTGGGGCGCACGTAGTGACCGCCGCGCGGCGCCCCCGGCACCGGCTCGGGACCGCCGGCCACGAGCACCGCCCCCTCGGCGAGCGCGCCGCGAAGATGCGTCAGGACCCGCTCGTGCTGCGTCGCCGAGGCGACCGGGCCGACGTCGGTGGACGGGTCACGCGGGTCGCCGGTCACCAGCGCCTCGACGCCGGCGAGGAGCAGCTGCTCGACCTCCGCGAGCCGGGCCCGCGGGACGATCAGCCGGGTGAGCGCGGCGCAGGTCTGGCCGTTGTTGAGCAGGCAGCCGCGCAGCGAGGCCGCCACGGCCTGCTCGAGGTCGGCGTCGTCGAGCACCACGCTCGCGGACTTGCCGCCGAGCTCGAGGGTCACCCGGGTGATGCCGGGCGCGGCCAGCTCGGCGATCCGGGCGCCGGTGCGGGTGGACCCGGTGAAGCTGACGATCCCGACCCGCGGGTCGGTCACCAGTGCCTCGCCGGCCTCCGGACCCGTGCCGACGACCAGGTTGGCGACCCCGGCCGGTACGCCGGCCTCGGCCAGCATCTCGAAGAAGGCGATGCTGGTCAGCGGCGCCACCTCCGAGGGTTTCAGCACCGCCGTGCAGCCGGCGGCGAGGGCCGGGACGAGCTTGGTGGCGAGCTGGTAGAGCGGGTAGTTCCATGCGGTGATCGCGCCCGCGACCCCGATCGGTTCCTTGAGCACCAGGGAGGTGCCGACCCGCTCCTCGAAGGCGAAGGACTCGAGGGTGGAGGCGACGTCGCGGATCGTCGCCGCGACCAGGTGGCCGTGCACGGTGCTGGCCATCCGGGCCGGGGTCCCGACCTCCAGCGCGGCGACCGAGCCGAGCTCCTCGGCGCGCTTGGTCACCAGGTCGGCGGTGGTGCGCAGCACCTCGGCGCGGTCGGCCACGCTCGTCGCGGCCCAGCCCGGCCACGCCGCGTCGGCCGCCGCACAGGCCCGGTCCACGTCCGGGGCCCCGGCGCCACGGAAGCGCGCCAGCACGCTCCCGTCGGCGGCGTTGCCCACCTCGAGCTCCGCGCCGCCGCCCTCCGCCCATGCCCCGTCGACGTACGTCGCCCGCACCTGCTGCATCCGGTCCCCTCACCTCTCGTCGCGTGACACCTCTTGCCATGTCGCAATATGTCATCTAGGAATAGTTCAACCTAATACATTCACGTTGGTCAAGGGGCATGCGATGGAGACCAGGGACCGGATCCACCTCGACGGCGAGTGGGTCGAGACCCACGGCACCGAGCGTCTGGAGCTGGTGGACCCCCGCTCGGGCGAGGTGCACGCGGTCGTGCGCCTCGCGGACGCCCAGGACGTGGATCGCGCGGTCGCGGGCGCGCGCCGGGTCCTCGACGAAGGGCCGGAGTGGCCGGTCGCCGCACGGGTCGCGGCACTGCGTGCGCTGCACGACCGGATCGCCGAGCGCGCCGAGGTCTTCGCCGAGACCATCTCCGCGGAGATGGGCTCGCCGGACGCCTTCGCCCGGCAGGTCCAGGTCGGCATGCCACTGGCGACCCTGGCCACCACCGTCGACGTGCTTGAGGGCTACGCCTTCGACGAGGCGCTCGGTGACTCCACCATCGCGCGCGAGCCGGTGGGGGTGGTCGCGGCCATCACGCCGTGGAACTTCCCGCTCCACCAGGCGCTGGCCAAGGTGGGCGCCGCCTTGGCCGCCGGATGCCCGGTGGTGTTCAAGCCCGCCGAGACCACGCCGCTCACGGCCTACCTGCTGGTCGAGGCGGCACGGGACGCCGGCGTACCGCCCGGGTGGCTGCAGCTGCTCCCGGGGCGCGGCGACGTGGTCGGCGCCGCGCTCGCCGAGCATCCCGGTGTCGACATGGTGTCGTTCACCGGTTCCACGGCGGTCGGACGGGCGATCCAGCGGGCCGCGGCCGGCACCGTCAAGCGCGTCGCGCTGGAGCTCGGCGGCAAGTCCCCCAGCGTCCTGCTCGACGACCTCGATGCCGAGGCGTTCGCCGTCGCGGTGCGCACCAGCGTGGGCTTCTGCCTGATGAACACCGGCCAGACCTGCGCGGCGTGGACCCGGCTGGTCGTGCCGGAGGAGCGCTACGACGAGGCGGTGGCGGTTGCCACCGCGACCGCCGCGGCGTTCGTGCCGGGCGAGAACCTCGGCCCGCTGGCCTCCGGCATCCAGTGGGACCGGGTGCTGGCCCACCTGGCACGCGCCGTCGAGGAGGGCGCGGAGGTCGTCCACGGCGATCCCGCCCCGGTCCGGCCGGAGCGCGGTTTCCACCTCGGGCCGGTCGTCCTCGGCCGGGTCACCCCGGAGATGGCGGTCGGCCGCGAGGAGGTCTTCGGCCCCGTGCTGGCCGTGCAGGCCCACCGCGGCGACGACGACGCCGTGCGGCTCGCCAACGCCACCGACTACGGGCTCTCGGCCGGAGTCTTCGCTGCCGACCCCGACCGCGCCTTCGCCGTCGCCCGCCGGATCCGCTCGGGGACCGTGCACGTGAACGGCATCAACAGCAACCGGCTCGCGCCGTTCGGCGGCTACAAGCAGTCCGGCCTCGGCCGCGAGTACGGCCGCTTCGGCCTCGAGGAGTTCCTCGAGGTCAAGTCGATCCAGCCGCCACCGCGCGGCTGACCGCCCACCACCCCGGAGGATCCCTTGGCCCTCGACGCCGCCACCACCGCCCTTCTCCAGCAGCTCGCCGCCGCCGGCGGGCCGCCCATGCACGAGGTCTCCCCCGCCGCCGCCCGCGCGCGGATGGCGGGCCTCGCCGCGCTCTACCCGCCCGGCCCGGAGCCGGCGCGCGCCGAGGACGTGTCGGTGCCGACGCGTGCGGGCTCGCTGCCCGTCCGCGTCCTGGCGCCCGCGTCCCCGCGCGGCGTCCTGCTCTACCTGCACGGAGGCGGGTGGGTCGTGGGCTCGCCCGCGGAGCACGAGACCCTCGGGCGCGAGCTCGCCCAGCGCACCGGGTGCACGGTCGTGCTCGGCAGCTACCGGCTGGCACCGGAGAGCCCGTGGCCGGCCGCCGTCGAGGACGCCTGGGACCTGCTGGCCTGGGTGGACACGAACCGCGCCGACCTCGCCGGTCCCGGCGCGCCGCTGGTCGTCGCCGGGGACAGCGCCGGGGGCAACCTCGCCACGATCGTGGCCCGGCACGCGCGTGACAGCGGGGGCCCGTCGATCGCCGCGCAGGTCCTGGTCTACCCGGTCGTCGACCACGACTTCGACAACGGCTCCTACACCGACCCGGCCAACCAGCTCGCGCTCAACCGCGACACCCTGCGCTGGTTCTGGGACCACTACGTCCCCGAGGAGCACCGCGACCACCCCGACGTCTCGCCGGCCCGGGCCGCGGACCTGGCGGGACTGCCGCCCGCCGTCGTGCTGAGCGCGGAGCACGACGTGCTGCGCGACGAGGGCGAGGCGTACGCCGAGGCCCTGCGCGCGGCCGGCGTACCGGCCTCGTGCCGGCGTTTCGAGGGGCAGATGCACGGCTTCTTCACGATGGTCGGCCTGCTCCCCGCCTCCACCGAGGCGCTGGACCACGTCGCCACCGAGCTCGACCGGCACCTCGCCGGGACCCGCCCCGCCCAACCCACCGAGGAGCCCGCATGAGCGCCGCCGATCCCCTCGAGACCGACCCCACCCGCGTCGACGCGGTCGTCGTCGGTGCCGGCTTCGCCGGCCTCTACGCGCTGCACCGCCTGCGCGGACAGGGCCTGTCGGTGCGTGTCGTCGAGGCGGGCTCAGACGTCGGCGGGACCTGGTACTGGAACCGCTACCCGGGCGCCCGCTGCGACATCGAGAGCGTCTTCTACTCCTACAGCTTCGACGCCGACCTGGCCCGGGAGTGGGAGTGGTCGGAGCGCTACGCCGCGCAGCCCGAGATCCTCGCCTACCTCCAGCACGTCCCGGACCGCTTCGACCTGCGTCGCGACATCACCCTGGACACCCGCGTGGTCTCGGCCCACCTCGACGAGCCGGCCGGCCGCTGGACGGTCACGACGGACGCCGGCGAGCGCCTCTCGGCGACCTATCTCGTGCTCGCGGTGGGGCTGCTCTCCAGCACCAACCTGCCTCAGATCGAGGGCCGCGGGGAGTTCGCCGGACGCACGTTCCACACCGGCGCGTGGCCGCACGAGCCGGTCGACTTCAGCGGACGCCGTGTCGGCGTCATCGGCACCGGCTCCTCCGGCATCCAGCTGATCCCGCTGGTGGCCGACCAGGCCGAGCACCTGACGGTCTTCCAGCGCACGCCCAACTTCAGCCTCCCCGCCAAGAACGGCGCGCCGGACCCCGAGACGGTGGCGCGGCTGCGCGAGGACCACGAGAGCGTGAAGCAGGAGCTGCGCACCTCGTCGTACGGCATCCTGCTCGAGCCGCCGACCCAGAGCGCCCTGGAGGTGCCCGAGGAGGAGCGCGAGGAGAAGTACCGCCGGCGCTGGGAGGAGGGCACGCTCACCGGGATCCTGCAGGCCTACAACGACCTGGTCCGCAACGAGGAGTCCAACCACACCGCCGCGGAGTTCGTGCGCCGCAAGATCGCGGAGTTGGTGCACGACCCGCAGGTGGCCGAGGACCTCACCCCGCGCGGCTACGCCTACGGCACCAAGCGGCCCTGCCTGGACACCGGCTACTACGCGACGTTCAACCGTGACGACGTCACGCTGGTGAACCTGCGCCGCACCCCCATCGAGCGGATCACCCGCACCGGGGTGGTCGTGGACGGCGTGGAGCACGAGCTCGACGACCTCGTCTACGCCACCGGGTACGACGCGATGACCGGCCCGCTGCTGGCCATCGACATCCGCGGGCGCGACGGGGGCAGCCTGCGCGAGGCGTGGAGCGACGGCCCGCACAGCTATCTGGGGGTCGCGGTGTCCGGCTTCCCGAACATGTTCACGCTCACCGGGCCCGGCAGCCCCTCGGCGCTGAGCAACGCGGTCGTCTCGATCGAGCAGCACGTCGAGTGGGTGGCCGACCTGATCGCGCACCTGCGCGCGCAGGGCACGCCGCTGGTGGAGGCCGACGAGGGCGCGCAGAAGGAGTGGACCGAGCACGTGCAGCTCGCCGGGAACGCCACGCTCTACCCGCGCACCGACTCCTGGTACATGGGCGCCAACGTCCCGGGCAAGCCGCGGGTGTTCCTGCCCTACATCGGCGGGGTGGGCAACTACCGGGCCCACTGCGACCGCGTCGCCCGCGACGGCTACCCCGGGCTGCTGATCGGCTGATCGCACGGCGCACGCGACAAGCGCCCGCCCCGTCACCGGGGCGGGCGCTTCGACGTGTGCGGCGGGCTCAGCCCAACCAGGCCTCGTCGAGCAGGACGATGGAGTTGGCGGCGCCCTTGACGCCGTGCACCTCGTCGCTCCAGGCGGTCAGCTCGGCCATCGGCATCCAGGCCAGGAACGGCACGCTGTCGTTCCAGGCCTTCTGGATCTTCACGACCGCGGCCTTCTGGGCCTCCTCGTCGGCGGCCCCCTGGAACTCCTCCAGCGCGGCGTCCATCTCGGGCGTGGTCGGCATGCCGTAGGTCTGGGTGCCGGTGCTGTGCAGGGAGGCGTAGAGCTTGGAGAACGGGTCGCCCTCTCGGTAGTTGATCCCCCAGCCGGCCAGGTCGTAGTCACGCTCCGCGGCCAGGCGGGTGATGAGGTCGGTCACGGTCGGGACCATCTCGATCTCGACCTCGAAGCCCACTGCCTCCAGGCTCGCCTTGACGACCTGCGCGGTGTCGCGGGCCGCCGAGGTCTGGGCGTCGAGGTAGGTGATCGCGCCGTCGTAACCGTCAGCCTTGGCCTCCTCGAGCAGCTCGCGCGCGGCGTCCTGGTCGGGCTCGATACCGGTCATCTCCTCGGAGTACCAGCGGGAGTACTCCGGGAAGAGCAGCGTGCTGGCCATGCCGTGCCCGTCGTACACGCGCTGGCGCACCAGGTCGGGAGCGAGCGCCAGCTGGATCGCCTGGCGCACGCGGACGTCGGCGCCCGGTCGGCCCTCCATGCCATTGATCAGCGCGGTGTCGCTGACCGCGACCAGGTTGGAGTAGCCACGGGTGCCATCCTCGAGGACGGCATCCACCACGTCAGGGTCGCGGAAGAACGCCAGGTCGAGGCTTCCGTTGTTGAAGGAGTCCTCGACCGTGGCCTGATCGCCAAGGTAGACGAAGCGGACCTCGTCGAGGTGGGCCCGGCCGTTCCAGTAGTCCTCGTTGGCCTCGACCAGCACCTCCTCGGCGGGACGCTGGTGGACGAGGGTGAACGGGCCGGCGCCGACGGGCTTGAAGCCCTCGCCGACCGGGCCGGAGGACTTGGCCACGATCATGCCGGGACCCGAGGCGAGCATCGCCGGGAACATGGCCCACGGCTTGTTGAGCGAGTAGACGAGCGTGCGCTGGTCGGCGACCTCGATGCCGGCGACGTTGTCGTTCCACAGCGCCGCCTCCGGCGCCGGCGCCGCGGCGTACCGCTCCTGGCTGGCCTTGACCGCCGCGGCGTCCAGCGGCGTGCCGTCGGAGAAGCTCACCCCGTCGCGCAGGGTCAGCGTCCACTCGGTGTTGTCACCGTTGGCCTCGATCGCCTCCGCGAGCTGCGGGACGAACTCCCGGGTGTCGGTGTCGTAGCGCAGCAGCACGTCATAGAGGGCCGCCATCTCGGCGCCGCCCGTGGTCACCGCGGCGATGGAGACCGCCGGGTCGAGGCTGCGGGGCTCGGAGTACAACGCATAGCTGATCTGGCCCCCGGTCTTCGGTTCGCCACCGGCGTCCTCCCCGCCGACCATGCCCTCGGTGTACTCGAACCGACCCCCGGCCTCGGTGTCACCACCGCCGCCGTCGTCCGAGCTGTCGCTCGCACAGCCAGCCACCAGTGCCAGGGCCGCCACCAGCACCACTGCGGGCCGCAGCGCGTTCCTGCGTCGCTTCATCGCATCCTCCTGGTCGAGCAGCCCCATCTGGAAGGGGTCGCCAGATCTTGGACCATATCGATTAGGAATAGTGCGGGCAAGCATGTAGCGACTAGTTACTCCATCTGCGAGCGGAGGTCAGCGCGGCCCCGGCCGGTCGCCGCGCACCAACTGGCCCGGGAGCTCACCGGTCGCCTCACCGTCGGTGTAGGTCTCCACTCCGGAGACGAACGTGTGGCGGTAGCCGTCGGCGCGCTGCAGCAGACGCCGCCCACCGGCGGGCAGGTCGTGGTGCATCTCGGGCTTGTGCAGGTGCATGCCGTCGAGGTCGACCACGAGCAGGTCGGCCTTGTGCCCGGGCGTGAGCAGGCCGCGGTCCAGCAGCCCGACAGCCTCGGCGGTGGCCCTGGCCTGCCGCGCCACCATCATCTCGACCGGGAAGGTGCCACGGTCGCGCACCCAGTGCTGGAGCAGCGTGGTCGGGAACGAGCCGTCACAGATGGTGCCGACGTGGGCCCCGCCGTCGGAGAGCCCGGGGATCGTGAACTCGTGGCCGAGCATCTCGGCGCAGCCGTCGAGGGACCCGTCGACGTAGTTGGTGAACGGCAGGTAGAACATGCCGCGTCCCCCGTCGGACACCAGGATCTCGTAGGCCAGCTCCAACGGGCTGATCCCGCGCGCGGCCGCCCGGTTGGCGATCGTCGAGGCCGGGTCCGGCTCGTAGTCCGGCGGATCGGTGAGCTCGAACATGATCTCGAAGCGGTCCAGCAGCGCGCCGCCGATGATGTTCTCGGCGTCCACGATGCCGAGTCGGAGGATCTCCTCGCGCAGCGCCGGCTCCTGCATCGCCCGGGCCTGCTCGGCGATCGGCAGGTGCGAGATCCGCAGCCAGGCGGGGTTCGCCGCGAACGGGTTGAGGGTGCAGTCCAGGCCCATGAGGATGCCGATGCCGCGCGCCGCCACCTGGGCACGCAGTCGCAGCCCGTCGGCGTTGGCCCGCTCGAGGAACGCCAGCGCCTTGCGGAACCGGTCGGGGTAGGACGGGCTCTGTCCCAGCGAGAACGACATCGGCCGGCCGGCGGCCGACGCCATCGAGGCGATCAGGTCGAAGTCGGTCTCGATGGTGTCGTCGTCCCAGTCGGTCACCAGCTGCAGCACGCCGCGCCCGGTCTGTCCGACCGCACGGGAGATCGCGACCAGCTCCTCGCGCCCGGCGGCGTACGACGGGGTCAGCTCGCCGGCCCGGGTCTTGTGGTTGAGCGTCCGCGAGGTGGTGAAGCCGAGCGCCCCGGCCTCGATCGCCTCGGCGGCCAGCTTGGCCATCAGCGCGACCTCCTCGTCGGTGGCCAGCGCGTGGGCGGCCGCCCGGTCGCCCATCGCCCGCACCCGCAGCGCGGCGTGCGGCACCTGGGCGGCGAAGTCGAGGTCGTGGGGCCGCCGCTCCAACGCATCGAGGTACTCGGGGAAGGACTGCCAGTCCCACGCCAGCCCCTCGGTGAGCGCGACGCCGGGGATGTCCTCCACGCCCTCCATGAGCGCGATCAGCCGACCGTGGTCGGCGGGCACGGCGGGCGCGAAGCCGACGCCGCAGTTGCCCATCACCACGGTGGTCACGCCGTGCCACGACGAGGGCTGGAGCCGGCTGTCCCAGGTGGCCTGCCCGTCGTAGTGGGTGTGCACGTCGACGAAGCCGGGCATCACCAGCGCGCCGTCGGCGTCCACCTCACGGTGCCCGCGGCCGGAGACCCGCCCCACCTCGACCACCACGCCGTCGCGCACCGCGACGTCGGCGGTGAACGGCTGCGAGCCGGTCCCGTCGACGACGGTGCCGCCGCGTACCACCAGGTCGTGCTCGTTGCCCGTCATCCCTCGTCCTCCGGTCGGTAGCGCAGCAGCGTGACGCCGCTGTCGGGGTCGTCGTGGAACACCGGCGCGACGCGCATGCCGACCCGCAGGTCGGCCGGGTCGACGTCGACCAGCTCGGTGCTCACCCGTGGGCCCTCGTCCCACTCCACGACGGCGAGCAGCTGCGGCACCGCGTCGGCCCAGGGCGGGGCGGTCGGGCGCTGCGCCACCGTGAAGGTGTGCAGGGTCCCGCGGCCCGAGATCTCACGCCACTCCAGGTCGTCGGCGAGCGTGCCCGGCGCCAGGAGACGGGGGTAGAACACCCACTGCTGCCCGGAAGGCGAGAACTGGATCCGGATCCGGTGCTCGCGCAGGGCGTCCCAGTAGGGCTGGGAGACCGGCGTCGGCTCGGGCAGCGGGCGCGGCTCGGCCGGCGCGGTCCCGGCGGGTGTCTGGGTCATCGCTCACTCCCCCTGCAGGAGCAGGGCGACCTGCTCGCTCATGATGCCGCCGTTGCCGGTGACGAACGCCGTGTGGCAGTCCGCGACCTGGGCCTGGTCCGCGCGTCCCATCACCTGGCGCGCGGCGTCGACGACGTGGTGCATGCCGCCGGCCATGCCGGCCTGGCCGAAGGACAGCTGGCCGCCGGCGGTGTTGACCGGCAGGTCGCCGCGGAAGGTGAGGTCGTGCTCGGTCACCCACTGCATGCCCTTGCCCTTGGGGCAGAACCCGGCATCCTCCAGGCTCATCAGCACCGTGATCGTGTAGCAGTCGTAGATCGAGGCCATGTCGACGTCGGCGCGCTCGAGCCCGGCCATCGCGAACGCCCGATCCGCGGCACGGGCGATCGGGGTGCGCACCAGGTCCTCGGCGTACGTCGGGGTCTTGAACGCCACGTGCTCGCCGAAGCCCGTGATCCGCACCGGGCGGTTGCGCGAGCGCCGGGCGAGGTCGGCGTTGGCCACCAGCACCGCGGCACCGCCCTGCACCCGCATCACCACCTCGAGCATGTGGATCGGGTCGGCGATGACCGGGCTGGCGAGCACGTCCTCGACGGTGAGCGGCTTGCCGTGGAAGACAGCACCCGGGTGAGCCGCGGCGTTGGTCCGCTGATCGACTGCGATCTTGGCGGTGGCACGCGGGTCGTAGCCGAACTCGGCGGCGTAGCGCTGCGCGATCTGCGCGTACGGCGCGTTCTGCCCGACGTTGCCGTAGGGGATCTCGAACTCGGCCTGGGGCGAGCCGTACTTGCCGCTGGACGCGCCGTACCAGGGCGGGGTCGCGGGGGCCCCCGCGCGCGTCGAGCGCGGCAGGATCATCGAGCCCGGGACGACGCACAGCACCGCGTCGCAGATGCCGAGCTCGACCGCGGCCGCCGCACGCCAGACCATGCCCGCGGACGTCGCGCCGCCGAGGTCGACGCGCTCGCCGAAGTCGAGCGGCAGGCCGAGGTACTCCGAGAGCGTCGCGGGCGCGAACATGTCGGACTCCTGCACCCCGTGGGTGACCAGGCCGTTGACCACCGACGCGGGCAGCCCGGCGTCGTCGAGCACCATCCGGGCCAGCCGGGCGTACTGGTCGAGGCTGAACATCGCGGGACCGCTCTGCTTCTTCTCCGCGGGCAGCTCGGCGATGCCGACGATCGCGGCCTCGCCGCGCAGCCCGCTCACGCGCCACTCCCGCGCAGCGGCAGGGACACGGTGGCACTGCCCGGCATCAAGACGTCCTCGCCGCGGCGACCGGCGAGCTCGAGCTCGACGAGGCCGCGGCCGTCCTCGACCCGGGTCGCGGTGACCCGACCGCCGAACGTGAGCGTCTGGCCGGGGAACGCGACGGCCCGGTTCTGCGCGGCGAACCTCACCAGCCGCCCGGCGCCGCCGATCCAGTCGGTGACCGCGCGGGCCAGGAGCGCGGACTGCAACGGCCCCTGGACCAGCACGTCGTCGTAGCCCTCGCGCTCGCGTGCCCAGTCCTTGTCGTAGTGGATGCGGTGCCCGTTGTAGGTCGCGGCGCTGAAGAAGAACATCTGGGTCTCGTCGACCACGACCTCCAGGGCCGGGACCTCGTCGCCCACGGCGACGTCCTCGACGTGCAGCTGACCTGCACCCGCTCCGGTGCTCGGGCTGTCGCTCACGCTGGTGCTCACTCCTGTGCTCCTCACGGGCGCGCGATCATCGAGGTGGTGGCCTCGGCCACCAGCTCGTTGCGCTGGTCGGTGTAGGTCGTGCGCCAGGTGACGAGCACGAACGGGCCGCTGCGACCCTGCTTCTGCACGATCGACTCCACCCGGCGCTCCATCGTCACGACGTCGCCGTGCCCGCAGTAGCGGTGGAACGTCGTGCTCTCCCCGCCGGCCATCCGCCGCGGGGCGTCCGGGAACGCCAGGTCGCCGGACGAGGCCCCGGAGGAGCCGTCGGCTCGCAGCCGCTCGAGCGGGGTGACACCCAGGACGGCGTACTGGAGGTAGAGCGGGGGTGCGACCACGTCGTCGTAGCCGTGCGCGCGGGCATGGTCGGCGTCGAACCACAGCGGGTTGTCCTCCCCCACCGCGACCGCCCACCGCTGCCAGTCGCGGCGCACGACCTCGCCGCTCGCGCGGGCCACCACCTGGCCCACCTGGGCCGCGGCCTCGGGCGGGACCAGGTCCGGCACCTGCCCGGGCTTCTCCGTCTGCTGGGTCATGCGTGTCCTCTCAGGCCAGCTGGTGGTCGGTCACCAGACCGCGGGCCACCAGGTCGTCGTACTCCTCCCGGGACCAGCCCAGGACGCTCAGGTAGACGTGCTCGTTGTCCTCGCCGAAGCCCGGCACGGGCCGGCCGAAGGCGAGGTCCAGGTCGTCGCTGCGCCAGGGGTGGCCCGGATAGCGGTGGGTGCCGATCGCCGGGTGGCTGCGCTCGCGCCACCAGCCACGGGCCTCGAGGTGGGCGTCGGTGAGCAGCTGCGGCTCGCTGACCACCTCCGCCGCGGGCACGCCGACACCCTGGAGGGTCGCGACCACGTCGTCGGCCTCGCGACCGGCGCACCAGTCGGCGAGGGCCGCGCGGATGTCCGCGCTTCGGCTGCGGCGCAGCTCGCCGTCGGCCTCTGCGTCCGGCAGCCGCGGGTCCTCCCCGAGCCCGGGAACGGTGCGCAGGGCCCGCCAGTCGCGGTCGTCGCGGACCGTCACGGCGACCCAGCGGTCGTCCCCGGCCACGCGTACGACGTCCTGCACGGCCCACGGGTCGGCGTTGCCGAGCACCGCCGGGTCGCGGTGGTTGAGCTGGTGGTCGAGGAAGAGCTCGCCCACCTCCGCCATGACGTTCTCGGCCTGGGCGAACTCCACCAGGCCGCCGCGACCGGTGGTCTCGCGATCCCACAGCGCGGCCAGGACCGCGAACCCGACGCCGGCCGGAGCCGCCTCGTCCATGTGGTAGTTCTCGCCGGCCGAGTCGGGGTCCTCGCCCTCGTAGCCGTCCATCGCCGCGATGCCGACCAGGCTGTTGAAGTTCGGCCCGTAGCCCAGGTAGTCGCTCATCGGCCCGCTCATGCCGAGCGGCGGCATCCGGACCACCACCAGGCGCGGGTTCACCTCGAGCAGCCGCTCGTGGCCCAGCCCGAGCTTCTCCAGCACGCCGTTGGAGTTGTTCTCCACCAGCACGTCGCTGACCCGCACCAGGTCGAGGAACGCACGGTGGCCCTCGGCGGTGTCGAGGTTCATGCAGGCCGACAGCTTGTTGCGCGCGTGCCAGTTGAACAGCGCCGAGCGGTCGTAGGGGCGGGCGCCGGGATCCTTGTCGGGGTAGGTGCCGCCGTGGTAGCCGGTCTTCTCGAAGGACGCCTTGGTGACCTTCGCCGAGACCTGGCGGCTCAGCCGGTCGTTGCCCTCCACCCGGATCACCTCCGCGCCGAGGTCGCCCAGCAGCGCGGTCGCCCCGGGCCCGGACCACACGACCGTCAGGTCGATGACGCGGATGCCGGACAGGGGCAGGTCGGACAGGGGCAGATCGGCACGCGTGCTCATGCGAGCACCTCCTGGGTGGGCGCGGTGTCGCCAGCCTCGGCGCGCACCTCGGCGCCGTGCTGGTCCAGCAGCGGAGCAGGCGTGCGCAGGGCGTAGCCGCGCTCCATCCGCCACGGCGGGCCGGCGTACTCCAATCGGCCGGCCCGGGGGTGGTCGGCGGCGACGAACGCGCCGCGCTCGCGGAAGTGCGGGTGGGCCAGCACCTCGGAGACGGAGAGGTAGGCGGTCACCGGGATCCGCGCCGCCTCGGCCGCCTCCATCACCGCGATCTTCGGCCGCACCGCGATCCATCCCGCGACGTGGGCCAGGAACTCCTCGCGGTCCTCGCCGGCCACGGTCTGGCGGTCCAGGAACCGCTCGCGGAACGCGGGGTCCTCGGCGCCGACGAGGTGGACGAAGCGGTTCCAGAAGGCCTGGTTGGTCACGTAGACCATCACGAAGCCGTCGGCCGCCCGGAACGGCCCGGTGAAGGTGGCGCCGTGCCGGTGCGGGCTGCGCGCACCGCGGGGGGCAGTGATCCCGGAGTAGGACGCGGAGAGCAGGTACGACGCGCGCCGGTCGGCGCCCGCGAGCAGCACCTCCTGGCCGGAGACGTCGAGGGTCGCGCCGCGACCGGTGCGTCGGGCGCCGAGCACCGCGGCGAGCGTGGCCTGCCCGGCGCTGCGACCGACCGTGTAGTGCTCGAGCAGCCCGGGCTTGCGCAGCGGCGCGCGGTCCGCCTGCCCGGTGGCGTGCATGGGGCCACCGGCCGCCTGGAGCACCAGGCCGCTGGCCTCGTGGTCGCGCCGCGGACCGGTCTGGCCGAACGCGCTGATCCGGGTGAGCACCAGGCGGGGGTTGGCCGCGCGCAGGACGTCGGGCCCAAGGCCGAGCCGCTCGAGGTGGCCGGGGCGGAACGACTCCACGACCGCGTGGGCGTCGCGCACCAGGCCGAGCAGCAGCTCGCGGTCGACGGGATCGTGCAGGTCCAGGGCGACCGATCGCTTGTTGGTGTTGAGGTGCAGAAAGAGCGCGCTGCGCTCGGGGTCGGGACGGTCGTCGGGGAACGGGCCCCAGCGCCGGGTGAGGCTGCCCTCCCCGGGCTTCTCGACCTTGACGACGTCGGCACCGAAGTCGGCGAAGAGCTTGGTGGCGTATTCGCCCGCCACCCAGCGCGAGAGGTCGAGCACCCGCACCCCGGAGAGCACCTGCTTCGCTGGGTCGACCCCTGTCGTGTCAGCCACGGGTGATCTCCTCCTCCAGCCAGCGGGCGGCGACGTCCGGCCCGCCGCCGAGCGCCCCGAGCAGCCGGGCCCGCTCCGACCACAGGTGCAGGTCGGTCTCCACGACGTAGCCCATGCCGCCGTGCAGCTGGTGGCCATCGAGCGTCGCGCGTCGGTACGCCGTGGCGGCGTGCAGCACCGCGACCGCCGTCTCCCGGACGGCCGGTCGGCCGCGGCCGTGCCAGAAGACCGCGCTCCGGGCGGCCAGCCGGGCCGCCTGGACCGCGATGTGCACGTCGGCCACGAGGTGCTGGGCCGCCTGGAAGGACGCGATGGCCCGGCCGAACTGCTCACGGCCCCGGACGTGACCCACGGTGCGCTCGAGCACCGCGTCCGCGCCGGCGGCCATGTCGACGCATTGCAGCGCCCGGACGAGCAGCGCGACGCGGCGCACCCCGTCCGCGGCGAGGCCGACCCCCTCGGGCCCGGTCAGCACGTCCGCCGCCGGCACCACGACGTGGTCGAGGTCCAGCTGCTGAAGCCGGTCGGCGTCGCTGGTCGGCAGCGCGGTTCGCGTGATCCCCGGGGCCCGCGGATCGAGCAGCACCCCGACCAGCCGGTCCGGCTCGCCGTACGACGCGAGGGTGGCGGTGGCCAGCACCCGGTGGGCGAGGTCGGCGTCGAGGACGTGGTCGAGGCGACCGCTCACCGCGACCCGGTCCCCGCCGATCGGCTCCGCGCGCAGCGTCGGGCGCACGTCGGCGGCGTCGTAGGGGCTCCCCAGCGCCACGGCGCCGCGCAGCTCACCACGGCACAGCGGGGCGAGCACACGTGCCTGCTGCTCCGCACTGCCCAGGGCGGCGACCGCGAGGCCGAGGTGGAGGGTGCTGAGCACGACCGTGGGGCACAGCGCGCGCCCGGCCTCGGCGTACACGACGGCCAGGTCGTCGAGCGTGCCACCGGCGCCGCCGACGTCCTCGGCGAACGGCAGCGCGAGCACCTCCGCGGCGACCAGCGACTCCCACAGCTTCTCCGGGACCCGGTCTCCGCCGGGCTCGCGCAGCGCGCGGACCAGGTCGGGCGGGCAGTGGGTGGCGAACAGCTCACGGAGGCTGGCGGCGAGGTCACGCTCCTGCGTGGTGCGGACGAGCTTCACGGTTTCCTCTCTCAGCGACCGTAGGACGGCATGGCGTGCCCGCGCTGGGCGATGACGTCGCGCAGCACCTCGTTGGTGCCGGCGCCGAAGCGCAGGAGCGGGGCGATGCGGTAGAGCCGCTCGAAGCGGCCGTCGTCGGGGGCGGCCGTGGTGCGGTGGCCGAGCAGGCCGTCGGGGCCGAGCAGGTCGAGCGCGACCTCGGCGATGCGCTGGCGCAGCTCGCTGGTGAAGACCTTCTCGACGCTCACCTCGATGCTCGGGATGATGCCCTCGTCGAGCAGCGAGGCGGCCTCGAAGCCCATCAGGGTGGCCACCTCGACGTCGGCGTCCAGCAACGCGAGCCGGCGGCGTACGGCGGGGTCGTGCGCCGGCACCGCGCCGTCACGCCGGGGGCGGCGGGCGAGCTCGAGGAGGTCGTCGACCGCGCGGCGCAGGTCGCCGGCGTTGGTGAGGGCGCCGCGCTCGAGGTCCAGCGCGCCGGTGATGTAGAGCCAGCCCTTGTTGACCTCGCCGATCAGGTGGGAGGCGGGCACCCGGACGTCGTCGAAGAACGCCTCGTTGGTGCGGTAGCCCGACCAGGCGGTGAGCGGGCGGATGGTGACCCCCGGGTGGTCGATCGGCACGATGATCACGGAGATGCCGCGGTGCTTGGGGGCGTCGGGGTCGGTGCGGACGCACAGCCACTCGTGGGTGGAGCGCTGGGCACCGCTGTTCCAGGTCTTGGCGCCGTTGATCACCCACTCGCCGTCCTCCATGGTCCCCTCGAGCACCGCGCGGGTGCGCAGGCTCGCCAGGTCGGTGCCGGCGCCGGGCTCGGAGTAGCCCACGGCGCAGACCATCTCGCCGCGCGCGATCGGCGGCAGGAACTCCGCCTTGTTGCGCTCGGTGCCGTGGCGCATGATCATCGGCGCCACCGAGGTGACGGTGAGGTCGGGGCCCGGGACGCCCCAGTACTCGAACTCGCTGACCAGCAGGTGCTGGTAGATCGGGCCCAGGCCGAGACCACCGTGCTCGACCGGCCAGTTCAGGCCGAACCAGCCCTTCTCGCCGATCTTGCGGCGGAACGCCATGAGCTCGCCGTCGCGCTTCTCCAGGTCGTGCTCGGCCAGCTCGGCTCGCAGCGCCGGGGTGACGTGCTCGCGCAGGAACGCCCGGACCTCCTCCTGCCACGCACGCTGCTCGGTGTCGAGCTCGAAGTCCACCGGCGGGCCACCCTTCGTCCATTTGATCCGAACTATTCCTGTTCGGCATATGCAGTCAACGACATCGCCGGGGTGGTGTCAACGGCGGTCTCACGCCGGGTGGCGACGGACCGCAGTGGTCGACGGCTCTGGTCGCCGACGGGCCTCAGCCGGCGTCGGGGGCGAACGGTCGTGGCGCCGGCGGCAGGTCGCTCACCCTGCCGGTCCACCGCGGGGCCCGTCGCTCGCGGAAGGCGCGCACGCCCTCGCGGACGTCGTCGTGGCCCATCAGCCGGCGGTGCCAGGCGGTCTCGAGGCGCTCGACCTCCGCGGCGTCGAGGTCGAAGGCGGCCCAGAGCAGCTGCTTGCTCGCGGCCACGGACTGCGGCGCGGTGTGGGTGGCCACGTCGCGGGCCCAGGCGAGGGCGGCGGGGAGCACCTCCTCGGCGGGCAGCACGCGGCTGCCGAGCCCGAGATCCAGCGCCCGGTGCCCGTCGAAGGTCGCCCCGGAGAGCAGCACCTCCGCGGCACGGGAGACCCCGATCATCCGGGGCAGCACCCAGTGCGACCACGCGTCGCCGAGCAGGCCGCGGCGCGCCTGCACCACGCCGTACGACGCGTCGGCAGCGAGGAAGCGCACGTCGCACTGCAGCGCCAGAGTGAGCCCGATCCCCAGCGCGTGGCCGTTGACCGCGGCGATCACCGGTTTGCGCACCGCGAACGCCGGGAAGCGCACCCCGGCAGCGCTGAAGCCGGCGTCGGTGCCGGCGAAGGTGGACTCCCCCGCGCTCAGGTCGGCGCCGGCGCAGAACGCGGGCGGGGTGCCGGTGAGCACGACCGCGCGGATCTCGTCGTCGGCGTCGCAGCGCTCATACGCCGCGGCCAGCTCGCGGCCGGTCGCGGCGTCGAACGCGTTGCGCTTCTCGGGCGCGTGCAGGGTGAGCGTGGCGACCCCGTCGGCGACATCGACCAGGACGCTGCTCGCGCTCACGGCAGGTAGCCCGTGTGCACGACCGGCTCGGGACGGGCCGACGGCCGGGCCAGGCGGAGCCCGGCCAGCAGGGCGTTGCGCAGCTCGCGCGGGTCGATCACCTCGTCGTACGTCGCGGACGCAGCCAGGCGCCACGGCCCGGCTGCCTCGTTGGCGAGCAGGGCCTCGCGGGTCTCGGCGTCCGCACCCGACGTGGCGCCGCCGACCGCGGCCGGGATGCCGCCGAGCATCGCGCCGGGGAAGGCCAGCGAGAGCGTCTGGCCGCCGAAGGCGTTCTGGCCCATCACCGAGCTGCCGAACCCGAAGGCCTTGCGCACCGTGACGTGCAGCTTGGGCACCTCGGCGCGGTGCTGGGCGGCGAACATCCGCGCCGCGGCGCGCAGGATGCCGGCCTTCTCCGAGGCGCTGCCCGCGAGCACGCCGGGGTTGTCGGCCAGCTGGAGCAGCGGGAGGTGGAACGCGGCCGCGCGCTCGACGAAGCGCGCGCCCTTCTCGGCGGCCGCGACGTCGATCGCCCCGGCCAGCACCTCGGGCTGGTTGGCGACCACGGCGACCGGGCGGCCGCCGAGGCGTCCCAGCGCGGTGATCAGCGACCGGCCATGGCGGGCGCCGATCTCCAGCAGCGACCCGGCGTCGAGCAGCTCCTCGAGCAGCAGGTGCATGTCGTAGGGCCGGCGCGGATTGGGCGGGACCACGTCGAGCACCCGCTCCAGCAGCCGCTCGCCGGTGTCCGGCCCGGAGGTCGTGGGCGGGTTCTCCCAGGCGTTGGCGGGCAGGTAGGACAGCCAGCGGCGCACTGCGCGCAGCGCCGCGTGCACGTCGGGCGCCACCTCGTGCACGACCCCGCTGGCCTCGGCGTGCACCGCGGCGCCGCCGAGCTCCTCCTTGGTGACCACCTCGCCGAGCGAGGCCTTCACCAGCGGCGGGCCGGCGGTGAACAGCGAGCCGTCGCCCTCGACCAGCACGACATGGTCGGCCAGCGGAGCGGCGAGGGCACCGTGCCCGGCGGACGGTCCGGTCACGACGACAGCGGTGGGGACCAGCCCGGCCAGCTCGACCAGGGCCTGCAGGTCGTTCGGAGCGGGGCGGTGCACGGCGAGCGCGTTGGTCGCCCGGTGCCCGGCCCCCTCGAGCACCAGCACCAGCGGCACCCGCTCCTGGCGGGCCAGCGCGGCGAGGCGGGCGCGCTTGGTGGCCCCCGCCGTACCGATCGAGCCACCGGCGACCGTGAAGTCCTCGACCCCGACCAGCACCGGGCGCCCGTCGATGAGTCCGGAGCCGGCGACGAACGCGTCCGCCGGGGTGGAGCCGTCCCCGGCGAGGGTGCCGAGCTCGGCGAAGGTGTCGGGGTCGAGCAGCGCCGCGACCCGGGCCCGGGCGTCCAGGCGCCCCGCACGGCGTACCCGCTCGAGCTTGTCCGGGCCACCCATCGACCGCGCGGCCGTACGCCGCCGCGCCAGGTCCGCCAGCAGCGGCTCCCACTCGTCGCGGTGCCCGGACGGGCTCATGACACCCGCACCTCGCGTCGCATCACCTTGCCGGTGGCGTTGCGCGGCAGCGCCTCGGAGGTCAGCGTCCAGCGGGTGGGGACCTTGTAGCGCGCGATCAGCGACTGCACGTGCTCGCGCAGGTCCTCGGCGGTGGTCGCCGAGCCCTCGTCGAGCACGACGACGGCGGCCACCTCCTCGCCCCAGTCGGGGTGCTCCACGCCGAGCACGATGCTCTCGCGGACCTCGGGGTGGGCGTCGAGGGCGTTCTCGACCTCGGCCGGGTAGACGTTCTCCCCGCCGCGCAGGATCAGGTCGGAGCGGCGGCTGGAGATGTGCAGCTGTCCGTCGTGCATCGTGCCGAGGTCGCCGGTGCGGAAGAACCCGTCGGGGGCGGTGACCGCGGCCGTGGCCTCGGGGTCGTGCCAGTAGCCGGTCATCACCAGCGGGCCGCGCAGGCAGACCTCGCCCTCGACGCCGTCGGGCACCCGGCGGTTCTCGGCGTCGCGGACCTCGACCTCCATGGTCGGCACCGGCCGGCCGACGGTCTCGGGGTCGGCGACCAGGTCGGCGGCGCTGGCCAGGGTCGCGGCGCTCGAGGACTCGGTGAGCCCGTACGTCGTGCCGAGCGAGCGGCCGGCGACCGGCAGCACCTCGCGCACCCGCTGCTTGAGCGCCGGCGCGGAGGGCGCGCTGTTGACGGTGAAGGTGCGCAGCGAGGACAGGTCGTAGCCGTCGAGGCCGTGCCTGTCGGCGTGCTCGATCAGGCGGCTGGCCATGGTCGGCACCGCGCCCCAGTTGGTGACCTTCTCGGCCTCGACGAGGCGCAGCACCCGGTCGATGTCGAACTTGCCGAGGTGGATGACCGCGGTGTCGCCGACGGCCAGGCGGATCACCGCGATGTTGTGCAGCGCCGCGATGTGGAACAGCGGGGTCGCGAGCAGCCAGCGGCGCGGTGGCGGCGCCATGCCGAGCTCGGCGGCGACCGCGTCGTTGAGCAGGTGGAACCAGACCGCGGCCACCACGTTGCGGTGCGAGTGAGTGGCGCCCTTGGGCCGACCGGTGGTGCCGCTGGTGAACAGCACGACGGCCGGGTCGTCCTCGGTGACCAGCGTGTCGAGGTCGGCGGGCAGCGTCGCCCCGGCGTACCGCTCGATGAGGGCCGGCAGGTCCTCCTCGATCGAGACCACCGGCAGGCCCGGGTCGCCGACCAGCGCACGGCGCGGCGCGTCCGCGACCAGCACGGTCGGCTCGGTGCGCTCGAGTCCGTAGCGGATCTCCGGTCCCGCCCACAGCGAGTTCATGCCCACCACGACCGCGCCCAGGGCCTGCGCGGCCCAGAACGTCACGATCCACTCCGGGGAGTTCGCGGCGCAGATCGCGACCCGGTCGCCGCGCCCGACGCCGTGCTCGGTGCGCAGCGCGGCCGCGAGCGCGGCGACGGCGTCGAGGTGCTCGGCGAAGCTCATCCGGGAGCGCTCGGTGACGAGGTACTCCGCGTCCCCGTGCCGCGCGGAGTCGAGCAGCAGCCGGCCGAGGCTTCGCTGGCGGTTCGCGAAGACCTGGAGCTGCTGGCCACGGACCTCCTCGAGGCGGATCTCGAAGGGCTGGCCGGGCGCGGTGAGCCGGGCGAGGGCGTCGTCTCGGGTGATCATCGGCGCCGGCTCCGCTCACTGGTGGTGTGCGGCGTGCGGACGGCGTCCGCGATGACGGGGGTACGCATGAGGGCTCCTCGGGACGGCTCGGACGCTCGGACGCTAGCCGCGACCCGCGTCACACGGCGAGGGCTTCCCGCTCACCGAAAACGCCTGGCGCTCCTCCGTCCGCGGGCGGTGCTCCCGAGTCTGACGGCGGGCGCCGACACCGGCCCTCAGCGCGAGGGCGCGAACAGCGCCACCGCGACCTCGACCTCCTCGGGGCCGGCGGAGAGGCCGGCGACCTCGGCGACGCCCTCGAAGGACACCAGGCTCCCCGCCGGGAGCGGGCGCCCGTCCGCGATCATCGCGCCGGCGAGGACCACGGCGTACCCCGCCTGCCCAGCCGGGAGGTCGACGAGACACAGCGGCTCGCCGGGTGCCAGGCGTACGCCGTAGGCCCGCGCACCACGGCCGCTGCCGCCCAGCTCTACCAGTCCCGCGCCGACGGCTACCCGCTCGTCGAGGAGGACGGTGAAGTGCTCTCCGCAGCCCGCCAGCCGGCGTCGCTTCTCCCGCTCCTCGGGCATGTAGTTGATGCCAGTGGTCGGGTCGCGGCGCAGGGTCAGGTAGGAGATCCCGACCTCCGGGTCCGTGCAGATCGGACCGTAGGAGGCGTAGGCATCGGTGTAGTGCACGACGCCCGGCACGGCGCGGTCGCGCCCGATCGTCCCCGCACCGCCGACCACGACCTGGAACTGGTCGACCTCGTGGAAGTGCGCGCGCAGCTCGCCCGCCTGCTGCTCGACCAGGTAGGCCTGCTCCCCCGACTGCTTCGCGGCGTGGCTGCCGAGGTAGTCGCGCATGAGGTAGCCCGCCCCGTCGGGGCCGTAGGTCACGGACTGGATCTCGCTGGGTGTGATCGTGCGCATGTGCCTGTGTGCCACACCGTCGCACCGCCCTGTCGGCGGTTCCCGTCCAGCGGAACCGGCACGCCCTTGGCTGATGGCGGTGCTCCGCAGTCAGCCCGTGGCTGCGGAGCACCGCCATCACGCAAGGACCGGTGTGCGGGCAGGTAGCGTTCCGGCCGTGAGTCAACCAAGCAGTGTCGCGCCCATCGACGTGCGCGTCGCGGCGGGGACCGGGGCGATCGTGCTGCTCGGGCTGGCAGCGCTCGTCGCCGTCACCTCCGCCGCCCCGGACGCCGGCGTGGTCGCGCCGGTGCCGTCGACGACGGCGTGGGTGCTGGGCGCGGTGACGCTGCTGCTCCAGGCAGCCGCGCTCCTGTGGCGTCGTACGGCGCCGCGCGCGACCCTCCTCGCGACTGCGCTCGGCATGCTCCTGTGTGGCGTCTGGGGGCTCGGCGACGCGATCGGCCTGGCCCAGCCGGCCGTCCTGATCGCGGCGTACACCCTCGGGGTCGAGCGGCCGCTGTCGCGCGACACCGTGCCCACCTTCGCCCTCGCGGCGCTGCTCACCGGCGCCGGGACGACCGTCGCCGGGCTGTTTGGCGGCGAGGAGCTGGCGGCCGCGGTGGGGTTCGGGATGCTGCAGGGCGTCTCGACGGTCGGGGTCCCGCTCGTCGTCGCGATCGTGGTCTCGACGCGGCGCGAGATCCGGCAGGCGCGCGCCAGCCGCACCGAGGCGCTCGAGCGCGAGCACGGGGCGCTCGTGCAGGCGGCCGTCGCCCGCGAGCGCACCGCGATGGCCCGCGAGCTGCACGACATCGCCGCCCACCACCTCTCCGGCATCGCGGTGATGACCGCCGCGATCGGCACCCAGATCGACTCCGACCCGGCCGGCGCCAAGGCCGCGGTCGCGCAGGTGCGCCAGCAGAGCACTGCCGTGCTGCGCGACCTGCGCAGCCTGGTCGGGCTGCTGCGTGAGGACGACCAGGAGGGAGGTCCCGACCGGGTGCGCCCGGAGTCGCTCGCCGGCATCGCCGCGCTGGTCGAGGACGTCACCGGCGCCGGTCGCGACGTCGGGCTGACAGTCCTCTCCGGCGGCCGGCCGCTCGGCGACGGGGTCGGGCCGCTCGCCCAGCTCGCGGCGTACCGGATGGCCCAGGAGGCGCTCGCCAACGCCGCTCGCCACGCCCCCGGGGCCCGCGCCGAGGTCGTCATCGACGACCGTGACCCCGACGCCGTCGAGGTGACCGTCCACAACGAGCGACCCACCGCGGCTCCGCCACCGGAGGGACGCGACGGGTTCGGCATCCTCGGTATGCGCGAGCGGGCCGAGCTCACCGGCGCCAGCCTGGCCGTCGGGCCCACGACCGACGGCGGCTGGCAGGTCGCCCTGGAGATACCGCGCGACCACCGCCTCGAGGGAAGCACGAGGGAACACGCATGATCCGGGTCGTGGTCGCCGATGACCAGCCGCTGGTGCGCGCCGGCCTGCGCACCCTGCTGGGCGCCGAGCCCGACCTCGAGGTGGTCGCGGTCGCCGCCGACGGGCGCGAGGCGGTCGAGGCCGCCCGGACCCTGCGCCCCGACGTGGTCTGCATGGACATCCGGATGCCCGGGCAGGACGGCATCAGCGCCACCCGCGAGCTGTGCGGCCCCGGCGTCGAGGACCCGATCCCGGTGCTGGTGCTCACGACGTTCGACATCGACGACTATCTCTTCGGCGCCCTCGAGGCCGGCGCGTCCGGGTTCCTGCTCAAGGACGCCGAGCCCGAGGTGCTGGTCGCCGCCGTGCGCACCGTCGCCCGCGGCAACGGCACGCTCGACGACGCGCTCACCAAGCGGGTCCTGCGCGAGGTGGTCACCCGTCGCGAGATCGTCCCGGTCACCGCCGGCCGCGCCTCCGAGCTGCTCACCGCCCGCGAGCACGACATCCTGCTGCTGCTCGCCCAGGGGCTGTCCAACGACGAGATCGCCGCCCAGCTGGTGCTCGAGACCTCCACGGTGAAGTCGCACCTGGCCCGGATGATGCCCAAGCTCGGCGTACGCTCCCGCCTCCAGGCCGCGGTCTGGGCCTACCAGAACAAGGTCGTCGCGGTCCCGGACTGAGCCGGGCGGGGCCGCTTACATCGAAGGATGCAACCTCGAGATCTCCCTCTCAGGCCGCTCGCGGCCGGCCGCCGGAATTCCTAGGTTCATGGGTGTCCCCATTCCGCGACCGAGGGAAGCCCGATGACCGTCCCCACGCCCACCCGCACCGTCCAGCCGCCGCTCCCCGGCGCCTCCACCACCGCCGCGCTGCGGCTCCTCGACGTGCACAAGCAGTACGCCGGGGCGCCGGAGCCCGTCCATGCCCTGCGCGGCGTCTCCCTCACCCTGGAGACCGGCTCGTTCACCGCCGTCATGGGGCCCTCGGGCTCCGGGAAGTCCACCCTGCTGCACTGCGCGGCCGGCCTCGACATCCCCACGAGCGGCCGGGTCCTCGTCGGCGAGCGCGACATCAGCGTGCTCTCCCCCGACGACCTCACCCGGTTCCGCCGCGACCAGGTCGGCTTCGTCTTCCAGTCCTACAACCTCATCCCGCACCTCAGCGTCGCCGACAACGTCCGGCTGCCGATGATCCTGGCCGGGCGTGAACCCGACCCGGCCTGGCAGGACGAGCTGCTCCGCGCCGTGGGTCTGGACGGCATGGCGCAGCGACGGCCCGGTGAGCTCTCCGGTGGCCAGGCCCAGCGGGTCGCGATCGCACGGGCGCTGTTCTCACGCCCGACAGTGGTCTTCGCCGACGAGCCGACCGGCGCCCTGGACGCGCGCACCGGCGCCGCGGTCCTGGCGCTGCTGCGCGAGACCGCCCAGCGGCTCGGGCAGACGGTCGTCATGGTGACCCACGACGCCCAGGTCGCCGCGACCGCGGAGCAGGTGCTGTTCCTGTCCGACGGTCGACTCGTCGACCGCTTGAGCGACCCGACCGCGCAGAGCGTCGCGGACCGCATGCTGGGCCTGGAACGGTGAGCGCGATGTGGCCCCTCGCCCGCTCCGGCGCCCGCGCGCACGTCCCCAGCCTGGTCGCGCCGTTCCTGGTCCTCGCCCTCGCGGCGGTCCTGGTCTCGGGCACCGGCGTCCTCGTCGAGTCCGGCCTGCGCTCCCCCGGCGAGGCCGAGTTCCTGGTCGCGCTCGCGCTCTCCTTCGCCGGCACCGCGCTGCTCCTCGTGGTCTTCGTGGTCTCCGCGACCGTCTCCCTCGCGCTGCAGCAGCGTCAGCGGGACTTCGCACTGCTGCGTGCGGTCGGTGCCACGCGCAGCCAGGTCCGCGGCCTGGTCGCTCGCGAGGTCGGCCTGGTGGCGGTGATCGCCACGCCGATCGGCGCGGTCGCCGGGCTCCTCGGCGTACGCGCCCTGACCCCGCAGCTGCGCGACGCCGGCATGGTCGAGCCCGGCTTCGCGATGTCCCTCTCGCCGCTGCCGGTGCTCGCCGCCGTGCTGTTCCTGCTGCCGGTGAGCTACCTCGCCGCTCGGGTCGCGACCCGAGGCACCCTGCGCGCCTCGCCCACCGCCGCCGTCACCCAGAGCGTGGTCGAGCCCACCGGCATCGGGCGCACCCGGCGTACCGCCGCCGTGGTCGTGGCCGCGCTGGGCCTCGCGTCGGCGCTCAGCCCGGCGATCGTGCCCGGGGCCCTCGGCAGCGCCACCGCCGCCGTCTCCGCCTTCCTGCTCATCGGCGCGGCGGCGCTCGCGGGACCGGCGCTGGTCGAGTGGCTGGTGCAGCGCACCGGGGTCCGGCACGGCGGCGCAGCCACCCAGCTCGCGCTCACCAACTCCCGCGGCTTCGCGCGGCGGCTCACGACGGTCGTCGTACCCCTCGCGCTCGCGCTCGGGGTCGGCACCGTGCAGGCCACGCTCGACGACACCCTTGCGGCCGCCGGGGCTCGCGAGCTGGAGGACGGGCTGCACGCCGACCTGATCGTCACCGGCACCGACCTCGACGCGGATCGGCTCGCCGCCATCGCCGCCGTCCCCGGCGTCGAGGTGACCACGCCGCTCGCCTCCGTGCCCGTCCAGGTGCGCACCGACGACGAGGGCGAGTGGCTCGGCTCGCTCGCCTGGGAGCCGACCCAGATGCGGACCCTGCCCGCCGGCGACGTCGAGGAGACCTTCGACCCGCAGGTGAGCGACGGGACCCTGGCCGACCTGGAACGCGAGGACACCATCGCGATCAGCCGCGACGCCCGACTCGAGACCGGCAAGGGGATGGGCGAGCGGATCGCGTTGCGCTGGGACGGCGGCGACCTGACCTGGGCCACCGTCGTGGCGGTCTACGACCGCGGCCTGGGCTTCGGCGGCTACCTCGTCGGTCAGGGCACGCCGGCCGCCCACGGCCTCGACGTCGCCCCCGACACCGTCCTGCTGCGCACCAGCGACCCCGCCGCGCGCGCCGCGGTCGCCGACCTGGGCCTCAGCGTCACCGACGAGGAGCAGTACGTCGCCGCCGCGGGCGCCGCGAGCGACGAGGCGCGCGACCTCTCCACCCTGCTCCTGCTCCTGCTGCTGGTGTTCGTCGCCGTGGCGGCCGCCAACGCGCTGGTCCTGGCGACGGCCGGGCGCCGCGCGGAGCTGCTGCTGCTCTGGCGCACCGGCGCCACCCGGCGCCAGCTGGTGACGATGGCCGGCGTCGAGGCCCTGCTCATCGGGTTGGTCGCGTGGCTGGTCGGCACCGCGACCGTCGTCCCGGCCGTCATCGGTGCCAGCGTGGGGCTGCTCGGACTCGCCGTGCCGCCGCTCGCCCTCACGACGTACGCCGCGCTGAGCGCCGCGGTGCTGCTCATCCCGCTGCTGACGGTCGTGCCGGTGGTGGCCCGCATCGCGCTCGCCCGGCAGGAGCCCGCGCTCGCCTGAGTGCCGTGGCTCAGGCCTCGAGCCGCTCCGGGTGGTCGACGAGCAGAGCCGCGACCGCCCGGGCGGCGCCCGGGGTCGCGGAATCGCCCGGTCGGAGCCGCCTCGCGAGGTCCCCGGAGTACGCCACTTCGAGGGCCTCCGCGAGCGCGTCCGCGTGCTCGCCCGCGACCGGTTCGGCGAGGTGGCGCAGCCGGCGGCGCAGCGACTCGGTCTCCATGCGCAGCGCCTCGGCGAGGACCGGCGGCGGGTCGGCGTACGCGGCTGCGGTCCCGAGGAAGGCGCACCACCGCGCTCCGCTCGCCCGGGCGCGGAACTCCTCCAGGGCGTCGAAGATCGCCAGCAGCCGGCCCCGGCCGTCCGTCGCTCGCTCGATCGCTGTGTCCCACACCTCCAGCCACTCGCGGTGGCGACGCTGGAGTGCCGCGGCGACCAGCGCGTCCCGGCTCCCGTAGGCGCGATACAGCGTCGCCGGCGACACCCCCGCCCGCTGGAGGATCCGGTCGACCGGCGCCTGCGTGTCGCCGGCCGCGAAGACCAGCTCGTCGGTCGCGTCGAGGAGCCGGGTCCGGGTGGTCTCGCGGGTGCCCATGCCCCGGACTATAGGCTCGCCAAGTGAAACGATCGTTATCGTTATCTGCTGTCCCCGTGGCGGACGAGCCGACCGGGCGGCGGTCCGGACGCGAGCTTGCCCTGGTCGTCGCCGGGACCTGCCTGATCGCGGGCACCTACGGGCTGGTCCGGCTCGCCTACGGGCTGTTCCTGCCCGACATCTCGGCCTCGCTCCCGCTCGGCTCGGCGCTGGCCGGGTACGTCTCCTCCGGTGCTTCCGCGGCGTACTGCGCGGGCGCGCTGGTCGGGCTGCTGGCGGGCGACCGGCCGCGCCCCCTCGTGCTCGCGGCCCTGGCAACCGCGGCCCTCGGCGCGCTCGGGATGGCGCTCGCGCCCGGCCTGTGGCTGTTTGTGCCGGCGGCGGTCCTCGCCTCCGCCGGTGCCGGCTTCGCTTCCCCCGGACTGGTGGGAGTGGTGGCGCGCAACATCGCCGCTGAGCGGGTGGCTCGAGCCCAGGCCACCGTCAACGCCGGCACCGGACCGGGCCTGGTCGCCGCCGGACTGCTCGCGCTGCTCGTCTCGCAGTGGCGCCTGGGGTTCACGATCAGCGCCGTGCTCACCGCCGTGGCCGGGCTTTGCGTCCTGGCACTGGACCGCCCGACGTCCGGAGGGGCCCCGCGCCGTACCTCGGGAGATCGGCGGTGGCTGCTGACGCTGCGCCGCCCGGCCCTCGGCGCACTGCTGCTCGGCGCGGCGTCGAGCACCGTGTGGACCTACGGACGCACCCACCTGGTCGACTCCGGGGCCAGCGAGTCCGCGTCCGTCGTCGCCTGGATCGCCCTGGGCGTGGGCGGCAGCGCAACGGTGCTGACCACCCGCCGGCTCGGCTCACTGCCGGCCCGGCGCGCCTGGTGGCTGACGACGGCGAGCGCCGCGGTGGCCACGGCGGCGCTTTTCGCCCCCGACCGTCTCGCTGTCGCCGTCGCCGCGTGCGCGCTCTTCGGATGGGGGTTCGTCGCGGCGAGCTCGGCGCTGATCGCCTGGGTCGCCGAGCTGGCTCCCGACCACGCCGCCCCGGGCACGTCGGCGGTCTTCATCGCCCTCGTGGTCGGCCAGGCGATCGGCTCCGCGGTCACCGGCGGGCTCAGCGCCACTCTCGGCCTTCCGGGTACGTTCCTGCTGGCCGCCGGCGCCACCGTGCTCGCCGCCGGGTGCGGGTGGGATCTGCGCGTCGGTCGACGCGATCCCGTCGGGGTGGCGCGCTGAGCGCCACGAGGTCGCCTTCGGGGTGCGCACAACTGCGCAATTGCTGGAAAAAACACCGCTGCCGCTGCGAACACGGTGTTTTTCCCAGCAATTGCGCCGAAAGACACCTCCTCGAGGCACCCCCCCCCGAGGCCGGGAGCGCGGGCTCGCCGGCGAGCGCGTGCTCACCCCTTGGCGACGACCTGACGCCGGTCGCCCGGCAGCTTGGTGACCAGCGTGAGGGCGACGGAGACCAGCGCGATGATGCCGATCGTGGTGTAGCCGAGGGTGTAGTTCGGGTCGTCGCCGTCGCCGAACAGCGCCGAGATGAGGATCGGGCCGAGCACGCCGCCGAGGCTCCAGCCGATGAGCATCAGCCCGTAGATCCCGCCGGCGTTCTTGACGCCGAAGAAGTCCCCCGCGGTGGCGGGCATCGTGCCGAAGCCGCCGCCGTAGCAGAGGTAGATCACCGCGGCCAGCACGAACCACAGCGCCTGGTTGCTCGCGTGCGGCAGCACGATCAGGCACACGCCCTGCAGCGCCAGCATCGCCGCGAACGCCGGCATCCGCCCGGTGTAGTCCGAGGCGGCCGCCCAGACGATGCGGCCACCGCCGTTGAAGATCGCCAGCACGCCGACGACCGTCGCCGCTGCCGCGCCGCTGTATCCCGCGATGCCCTCCGCGCTCCCGGCCGCCTGGGAGATGAGCGCGATGCCGGCGGCGACGTTCAGCGTCAGGATCGCGGTCAGCAGGTACCACTGCGGGGTGCGCAGCGCTTCCTTCTCGCTGTAGTCCTTGGCCGCCTCAGCGCTGGCGGCACCGGTCTCCTGCTCGTGCCCGGGCACGACGTACCCCTCCGGCGGGTTGCGGAAGAACGACGCGCCGACCAGCGACATCACCAGGTAGGCGAGCCCCAGCCAGAGGAACGCCTTGGAGGGCTGGTCCTCGTCCATGCCGATCAGCCAGCTCGCGACCGGGGACGTCAGCACCGCGCCGAAGCCGAAGCCGCCGACCGCGAGCCCGGTGATCAGGCCCTTCTTGTCGGGGAACCACTTCTGCAGCATCGCGATCGGCACGATGTAGGCGACACCAAGACCGAAACCGCTGATCACGCCATAGCTCAGCACCAGCAGCCACAGGTCCTCGGAGCCGCGGGAGAACGACGCCAGCATGATGCCGACCGCGTAGATCACGCCACCGGCGAGCGCCACGACGCGCGGCCCGCGGCGGTCCTGCATCCGCCCACCGAGGTAGCTGCCGATGAAGATCATCGCGATCGTCACCGTGAACGGCAGCGAGGACTCGACCTTGGACAGCTGCCACGGCTCGGCGTCCTGGTAGGCCTTCGCGAAGACCGACCAGGCATAGACCGCGCCGATGGAGAACTGCAGCAGGAGCCCGGCACCGACCAGCACCCATCTGCTGGCCGACGGGGTCTGCGCACTGCTGTCGGCGCTCTTCGTGGCCGCTGGATCGTGGATCTCGCTCATGACGGACCTCCCGCTCGCTCGTCGTCGCAGTACCCCGGCCGCGGGGATCCGAACCCGCTGCACGCCGGCCCATCCCGCCGGGTACCGCTCGACCATGGACGAGAAGGACACGGCCGCCGCCCTGCTCGAGCGGCACGGCAGGACGTACGCCGAGGACGCGGGGATCAACCTCGCCGACGAGCCGGCCCCGCTGTGGCAGCTGCTCGTGCTCAGCCTCCTGCTGTCCGCGCGGATCCGCTCCGAGATCGCCGTCGCCGCCGCGCGCGAGCTCTTCGCAGCCGGGTGCACGACTCCCCCGCGCACGCGCGACACCCCGCGATCGCGGCTCATCGCCGCCCTCGGCCGAGCCGGGTACCGCCGCTACGACGAGCGCACGGCGACCCAGCTCGCCGAGCTCGCCAACACCGTCCTGGACCGGTACGCCGGGGACCTGCGGCGCCTGCACGAGCAGAGCGACGACCTCGGGCGGGACCTGCAGCAGTTCAAGGGGATCGGCCCCGCGGGCGCGGCGATCTTCTGCCGCGAGGTGCAGGGCGTCTGGCCCGACCTCGCACCGTACGTCGACGAGCTGACCGCCAAGGGAGCAGCCCGGCTCGGGCTGCCGACCTCCCCCGAGGCGTTGGCCGGTCTGGTCGAGCGCCGGGACCTGTCCCGGCTGGTCGCGGGTTGCGTGCGGGCCGCGCGCGACAAGAAGATCGTCGACGACGTGCGGGGGGCCGGTCGGGAGCAGCAGGACAGCTGAGGAGCTCGACAGGCTCGACCAACGAAGGCGGCTCGACCATCGGGTGGGCGGTCAGCGCTCCCGGCGTTCGCGCTCCTCGCGGTCGCGGCGGGCGTCGTCGGCGAGGTCGCGGCGGATGCCCTCGGCGCGGCTGCGCTCGAAGAGCAGGATCGCCGCCACGACACCGGCGGTGAGCAGGATCGTCAGGATCAGTCCGAACAGGGTCATGGTCAGTGGCTGGCCTTGCCGCCCTTGCGGCCGGCCTCCTTCTTCTGCGCGGTCGTGCCGCCCTGCTTGCTGTTGCCGCCCTTGCCGGACTGTTCGCCCCCGTGCTTGGAGGAGTCCTCGGCGTTGGCGATCTTCGCGGCGCGCTCCTTCGACATGCCCTTGTCCTTGAGCGCCTCGTACTGCTTCTCGTTCTTGATGTTTCCCGAGCTCCCCGAACTGCCGGCCATCTCTGCTCACCTCCGCGTCGATGCAGGTACGGCGCTCGCGGTACCCGGCCGCCCCTCGCACAATGCGCGACAGCGTCGGCGCCCGCGGCTACCGTGCAGGGACCGCGAAGGGAGTCCGGCATGACCGATCGGCCCGTGCTTGTGCTCAACGCCGGCTCCTCCTCGCTGAAGTACCAGGTGCTGCGTCCCAGGACCGGCGAGTCGCTGCTCGGCGGCCACCTCGAGCGGCTGCACCACGACGACTTCGGCGCCGCTTTGGTCCGCGTCGCCGAGGAGCTCGAAGGCGCCGGCCTGGGCGTCGACAACCTCGCGGCCGTCGGACACCGCGTGGTCCACGGCGGCTCCCGCTTCGTGGTGCCGACGCTGGTCGACGACGCCGTCCTGGCGGGCCTCGAGGAGCTCGTGCCGCTGGCGCCACTGCACAACCCACCGGCCATCGAGGGGATGCGCCACTCGCGCGAGGTTTACCCCGCCCTCGCCCAGGTCGCCGTCTTCGACACCGCCTACTTCGCCGACCTGCCCGTCGAGGCAGCGACGTACGCCCTCGACCGGGAGCTCGCGGCGAGCCACGGCATCCGGCGCTACGGCGCGCACGGCATCAGCCACCACTACGTCGCCGGCGAGGTCGCGGCCTTCCTCGGCCGCCCGCTCGCCGAGCTCGACCAGATCGTGCTGCACCTCGGCAACGGCGCCTCGGCCACCGCGATCCGGGGCGGGCGCCCGGTGGAGACCTCGATGGGGATGACCCCGCTCGAGGGGCTGGTGATGGGCACCCGCGGCGGTGACCTGGACCCCGGCGTGCTGCTGCACCTGCTGCGCGTCGGCGGCCTCGACGTGGATGAGCTCGACGACCTGCTGCACCACCGCTCCGGCCTGCGCGGGATGTGCGGCCTGCAGGACTTCCGCGACCTCGAGCCGGCCCTCGACGCCGGCGACGAGGCGGCCACGACCGCGTATGCCGTCTACTGCCACCGGCTGCGCAAGTACCTCGGCGCCTACCTCGCCGTGCTCGGCGGCGCCGACGTCATCACCTTCACCGCGGGTGCCGGTGAGCACGTCCCCCGGCTGCGCGCGGACGTGCTCACCGGCCTCGAGCGCCTCGGGATCCGCCTCGACCCCGTCCTCAACTCCGCCGCCGTGGGCCCCGCCCGGATCTCCGATGATGACTCCGAGGTGGCAGTGCTCGTCGTCCCCACCCACGAGGAGCTCTCGATCGCGCGACAGGTCGTCGAGGTGCTGGCGGGCTGACTCCCCTCAGTGCTGCTCGGCGAGGACCTCGGGACGGGCGGTGGTCGAGGGCGAGGCGCCCCGGGCAGGAGCGGCCCCCGGGGTCCAGGACCAGTCGCGGACCTCCGGCAGGTCCTCGCCGTACTCTCGCGTCCACAGGTGGGCCCGGCGGCGGGTGTCGACCATCCGCTGACGCAGGGTGGCGGCGCGCTGCCCCAGCGAGGGCACCCGGTCGATGACGTCCATGACCAGGTGGAAGCGGTCCAGGTCGTTCATCATCACCATGTCGAACGGCGTGGTGGTGGTGCCCTCCTCCTTGTAGCCGCGCACGTGCAGGTTCGCGTGGTTGGTGCGGCGGTAGGTCAGCCGGTGGATGAGCCAGGGGTAGCCGTGGTAGGCGAACACCACCGGCTTGTCGGCGGTGAAGACGGTGTCGAAGTCGCGCGCGGACAGCCCGTGCGGGTGCTCGGTGTCGTCCTGCAGGCGCATCAGGTCCACGACGTTGACGAAGCGCACCTTCAGCTCGGGCAGGTACTCGCGCAGGATCGAGGTGGCCGCCAGCGCCTCCACGGTCGGTACGTCGCCGGCGCAGGCGATCACCACGTCGGGGTCGCCGTCGTCGCTGGAGGCCCAGTCCCAGATGCCGAGCCCCCGCGCGCAGTGCAGGTCCGCGGCGTCGGCGTCGAGCCAGTCGAAGGTCGGCTGCTTGCCCGCGACCACGACGTTGACGTAGTGGGTGGTCTCGAGGCAGTGCCGCATCGTCGAGAGCAGGGTGTTGGTGTCCGGCGGCAGGTAGACCCGCACGACCTCGGCCTTCTTGTTCACGACGTGGTCGATGAACCCGGGGTCCTGGTGGGAGAAGCCGTTGTGGTCCTGGCGCCACACGTGCGAGGTGAGCAGGTAGTTGAGCGAGGAGATCGGCGGGCGCCAGGTCATCGTGCGGGTGGTCTTGAGCCACTTCGCGTGCTGGTTGAGCATCGAGTCGACAAGGTGGATGAACGCCTCGTAGCAGCTGAACAGCCCGTGGCGCCCGGTCAGCAGGTAGCCCTCCAGCCAGCCCTGGCAGGTGTGCTCGGAGAGCAGCTCGACCACCCGGCCGTGGTGGCCGAGGTGCTCGTCGCTGTCGCGGATCTCCCCGGCGAAGACCTTGTCGGTGACCTCGTAGACCGCGTCGAGCCGGTTGGAGGCGGTCTCGTCGGGCCCGAAGACCCGGAAGTTGTCAGGGTTCTGGCGCACCACCTCCACGAGGTAGCGGCCCAGCACCCGGGTGGGCTCGTGGACCGAGGCCCCGGGGTGTGCGACGTCGACCGCGGACCCGCGGAAGTCCGGCAGGCGCAGCGGTCGGCGCAGCAGGCCGCCGTTGGCGTGCGGGTTCGCGCTCATCCGCCGGTTGCCCCGCGGTGCCAGCGCCTGCAGCCGCGGGACCGGGCGGCCCTCAGCGTCGAAGAGCTCGTCGGGGCGGTAGGAACGCAGCCACGACTCGAGGATCGCGCGGTGCTCGGCGTTGTCGCGGGTGCCCGACAGCGGCACCTGGTGGGCGCGCCAGGTGCCCTCGACCTGCACCCCGTCCACGGTGTGCGGGCCGGTCCAGCCCTTCGGGGTCACCAGCAGCACCATCGGCCAGGGCCGGCGCTCCAGGTCGCCGTCCTCACGCGCCGCGCGCTGGATCTCGGTGATCCGGTCGTGCGCCTGGTCCAGCGCCGCGGCGAGCTGACGATGTACGTCGGCGGGGTCGTCGCCCTCGACCGTGAGCACCTCGTGGCCGTAGCCGCGCAGCAGCGCGAGCAGCTCCTCGCGCGGGATCCGTGCCGGGACGGTCGGGTTGGCGATCTTGTAGCCGTTGAGGTGCAGGACGGGCAGTACGGCGCCGTCGTGCACCGGGTCGACGAACTTGTTGGCGTGCCACGACGCGGCCAGCGGGCCGGTCTCGAACTCTCCGTCCCCGACCACGGCGGTGACCACGAGGTCGGGGTTGTCCATCGCCGCGCCGTACGCGTGGGAGAGGACGTAGCCGAGCTCGCCGCCCTCGTGGATCGAGCCGGGGGTCTCCGGCGCCACGTGGCTGGGCACCCCGCCCGGGAACGAGAACTGGCGGAACAGCTGGCGCATCCCCTCGGCGTCCTCGCTGACCTGCGGGTACACCTCGCTGTAGGTGCCCTCCAGCCACGCGTTCGCGATCGCGGCCGGCCCGCCGTGCCCGGGGCCGGCGAGGAAGATCATGTCGACGTCGCGCTCGCGGATCAGCCGGTTGAGGTGGGTCCACAGCAGGTTGAGACCCGGGGTGGTCCCCCAGTGGCCGAGCAGGCGCGGCTTGATGTCCTCGCGGGTCAGCGGCGTCCTCAGGAGCGGGTCGTCCATCAGGTAGATCTGGCCGACGGACAGGTAGTTCGCCGCCCGCCACCACGCGTCGAGGTCCGCGAGCTGGTCGTCGTCGAGGGCGTGCTCGGTCATGGGGCTCTCCTGTGCTGGTGAGGAGGTGCTGGCCGACAGGGCTGGTGTGCACGCTAGGGCGGATCGGCCGGGAGCGGAACCGCCTCCTGCGCCGCCGCGGGCGGCAGCAGGCCGCAGCGAGCCTCCGCTCGGCGTCGGCAGGCGTACGGTGAGGAGCGCGCACCCCGGCGACGAGGGAGGGGCCGTGGCCACGACGACACCCGACCCGGACGCCGCGATCCGCATCGAGGGCCTGGTCAAGAGGTTCGGGTCGTTCACCGCCCTGGACCACTTGGACCTGCGGGTTGGGCGGGGCGAGGTGCACGGCTTCCTCGGTCCGAACGGCGCTGGCAAGTCCACGACGATCCGGGTGCTGCTCGGGCTGCTGCGGGCCGACGCGGGCACGGTCGAGCTGCTGGGCGGCGACCCGTGGCGCGACGTGGTCGCGCTGCACCGCCGGCTGGCCTACGTGCCGGGTGACGTGGTGCTCTGGCCTGGTCTGTCCGGCGGCGAGGCGATCGACCTGCTCGGGAACCTGCGCGGCGGGCTCGACCCGGCGCGGCGCGATCGGCTCATCGAGCGCTTCGAGCTGGACCCGACCAAGCGCGGCCGGCAGTACTCCAAGGGCAACCGGCAGAAGGTCGCGATCGTCGCCGCCCTCGCCGCCGACGTCGAGCTCCTCATCCTCGACGAGCCGACCTCGGGCCTCGACCCGCTGATGGAGGCGGTGTTCCAGGACGAGGTCGGCGCGGAGAAGGCCCGAGGACGCACCATCCTGCTGTCGAGCCACATCATGAGCGAGGTCGAGGCGCTCGCCGACCGGGTGAGCATCATCCGCCAGGGCACCATCGCCCAGACCGGGACACTGGCCGACCTGCGTGGTCAGGCGCGGGTCGCGATCAGCGCCACCCTCGGCCGTCCACCCGCGGACCCGTCCGGTCTCGGCGCGCTGGACGGCGTGCTCCACGACGCCGTGCTCGACGCGCGGCACCGCCTCACCGCCAGCGTCGAGCCGGACCGGATCAACGAGGCGATGGCCGCGCTGGTGGCCTACGACCTGTCCGCGCTCACCGTGTCGCCGGCGTCGTTGGAGGATCTCTTCCTGCGCCACTACGACGCAGGGGACGCCGAGCCGTGAGCGCGGCGCTGACCGGGACCCGTCCGCTGCTGAAGGTGTCGTTGCGACAGGACGCCCGCCACATCGCCCCGTGGGTGGCCGGGATCTCGGCGCTCTCCGCGTCCTCGATCCTGGCCTACGCCTGGATCTTTCCCGATGCCTCCGACCGCGAGCAGCTCGCCCGGACGCTGGGGGTCAACCCCGCCCTCGCCCTCATCTTCGGCCCGGCCCGTGACCTGAGGACCGCGGACGGGTTCAACAGCTGGCGCGCCGGCATGCTGGGGGCGTTCTTCGCCGCACTGATGGCGATCCTGATCGTCGTGCGCAACAGCCGCGCCCAGGAGGACTCGGGGCAGGCGGAGCTGGTCGCCTCGGGCGTCATGGCGCGGGGCACCCGGCTCGCGGTCGCCGTGCTGATGGCGAGCACCGCCTCGGTCGCCCTCGGTGTGGTCTGCTTCGCGGTGACCCTCGCCTGCGGAGGCGGGGTGAGCGCCACGCTGATCCTGTCGGCGACGTTCACCGCCTCGGGGCTGATGTTCACCGGCGTCGCTGCGGTCGCTGCGCAGCTGGGCTCGGACGCCCACGCTGCGTCGAGCATCGCGATCGGCACCCTCGGTGTCTGCTACGTGGCGCGCGGCTACGTCGACTCCTCGGACCCCGACGGCGACGCCACCTGGCTCACGCCGTTGGGCTGGTTGTCGCAGACCCGGCCGGGCACGGAGGACAACCCGTGGCCGCTGCTCCTCGCCCTGGTCCTCGCGATCGCGCTCGTGGCCGTCGCGTTCGTGCTGCAGCAGCACCGCGACTTCGCGCAGGGGATGCTCTCGCAACGGCCGGGACCGGCTCGTGCCGGGTTGGCCGGCAGCGTCTGGGGGCTGGCGCTGCGGCTCAACGTCGGCGCCCTGGCCACCTGGCTGATCGCCTTCGTCGCCCTGGGCTTCGTCTTCGGCAACCTGGCCACCTCGGTCGGCGACGTCGCCGCAGACAGCCCGGCACTGGCAGACATCGTCGCCTCGGGCGGCGGCGCCGGCGTCGACCTCACGTCGGCGTTCATCACCACGATCCTGCAGATCATCGCCATCGTCGCCGCCATCACCGGGGTGCAGGTCGCGCAGCGCATCCACGGCGAGGAGGTCGCGCACCGCGTCGAGCCGCTCCTGGCCGGGTCGTTGCGGCGTACGACGTTCCTCGCCAGCCACGTCACCATCGCCCTGGTGGGGTCAGCGATCGCAATGCTCGTCGCCGGCACCACGCTCGCGCTGGTGGCCTCCACCCGGGACGACACGGTCGCCTTCCGCGACGTCGTGGCGCAGGCGGCGGTGACCGTTCCGGGGGTCTGGGCCCTGGTGGCCCTGGCCCTCGCCTTCGTCGGGGCCGAGCCCTCGCGTCGCCTCGTGGGCTGGCTCGGGGTCGTGGCGACCTTCGGGCTCACGCTGCTGGGCCCGACGTTCAAGCTGCCCGACTGCGCCCTCGACATCAGCCCACTGCGCCACGTCCCCGACGTCACGGCCGACTCCCCCGACTGGGCCGGCCTCACCGGGCTGGGCGTGGTCGTCGTCGCGCTGCTCGCCGTCGGCTTCGCGGGGTTCCGGCGCCGCGACGTCGCCTGAGCCGACCACGCGGCCGCGCGAGTGGCGCCTAGGCCCGCGACCCGTAGTAGTAGCCGACGAACGCGACGCCGACGCAGACCACCAGCACGCCGACGCCGTAGGCCAGCGCCAGGCCGTACTGCTTCTGCCGCACGAGCTGCACCGCCTCGTAGCTGGCGGTGCTGAAGGTCGTGTACCCGCCCAGCGGTCCCACAGCGAGGATCGCGCGCACGTCGGTGTCCTCCATCCGCCCGGCCACCAGGCCAGTCAGCAGACCGAGGACGAAGGCGCCGCTGACGTTGATGATCGTGGTCGCCCAAGGGAACGACGACCCCTTCGTCCGGGACCCGATCAGGCCGTCGAGCACATAGCGCAGCGCAGCGCCGACGCCGCCGGTGAGCACGAGCAGCAAGTAGAGCGGCAGGGTCACCGCTCCACCTCCTCACTCGGTGCCGGGTGCCGCTGGATCCGGGCCCCAGCCACGATGCCCGCGATCGTGGCCGCGGCCCCGACGACCACGGTGCCGCATGCGTAGGCCAGCGCCATTCCGATCCGGCCGTTGTCGAGCAGCACGGCGGTGTCGGTCGCCAAGGCACTGTACGTGGTGAGGCCGCCACAGAAGCCTGCGCCGAGCAGCGCCTTGAGGCGCACGGTGTCCATCGGCCTGGGAACGGTGCGGCTGAGCCCCTCGTAGAGGAACCCGAGCAGGAAGGCGCCGATCACGTTCACGACCGGGATCATCACCGGGATCCCGTCGAGGTCCGGGATCTCCCGCGACAGCACCTCGCGGCACCCCGCACCGATGCCGCCGCCGACCAGCACCAGACCGATCGACGCCGGTTGGAAGTGCGCCGGACGCCTGCGTCGCCGGCCGCCGGAGTCCCCGGGCGTGCTGGTGGTGTCGAGCATCAGGCGACCGTACTGGCGTGCGCCGGGGCGACACCCTCGAGGGCACCCGGAGAGACCAGTTCGAGCAGCGCCAGCACCGTCTGGTTGATCCGGGTCAGCTCGCGCATGACGTCGTCCATCAGCCGGTCCGTCGGGCCGCTACCGCTCATTTCGAAGGACGCGACCTCGAGCACGAGCGGGCCGGGGAGCCGCCCGTCCAGGGCGGTGGTGAGCGCGGCGATGTTCGTGCTCGTGGACCGGGCCATCCCGCGCCAGTCCTGGTCGTGCGGCCCCACCCCCGTCACGATCGCCCGCTCGGCGGCACGCACGAGACGGCGCGCGTGGCTGGTCAGCGCCCACACCGCAGTGAGGCGGCCCTCGATGCCCTCGGGTCCGAGCGCCCCGGGCGCGTGCCGCAGCGGTTCGGCCGTCGCCACCACCGTGCGGACGTCCTGGCTGGCGGTGAGCACCCGTTGCCTCAGCTCCGGGAGCGCGGTCGGGGGCGCCCCGGCGAGCCGCCCCATGCTGGCGGTGACGATCGCATCGATGTCGCGGGCCAGGACGCTGACGTTCTCGTCGAGCACCGTCCGGGTCCGCGTCGGCAGGACGACGTAGGCCACCACGAGAGCGATGACGGCGCCGAGAAGCGTCTCCGCCACCCGCTGCGCGAGCGCCAAGGTGGTCAGGTTGCCGAGGTACTCGTAGAGCAGCGCGAAGATCATGGTCGTCCAGAACGTCGCGACCGCCGGACTCACCTGGCGGTAGTAGACGGAGGCGAACACGGCGAGGGCCAGCAGCGGCATGATGACGGGGGCGATCGCAGCCTCGGACAGCGCGATCCCGAAGCCCACGGCTGCGCCGACCACGGTGCCCGCGACCCGCCGCGCGCCCTTCACGAACGTGTCCCCGTCGGTGTCGCCGAGCACCTGGAACGCCGACAGCGTCGCCCAGTACTGATGGGTGGTGGAGACCAGCCAGCCGACCAGCAGCGAGGCCGCGCTCGCGACCCCGGCCTGGACGGCCCGCCGCACCGCCGGCGCCAGCAGTCCGCTCCCCCGGCCTGCGTCGGGCGCTGCTGCCACACCGGTGTCGCCCGCGGCGGGAATGGTGGTGGTGTCGGCGACCTCCTGGCGTTCCTCCTCGCGCTCCTCCTCGGCCTGTGCGGTCGCGGCCACCTCGGCGACCGGCGGGTCCATCGCGGCGATCGCCGCGTCACGCAACCGCACGGCCGAACGGTGCAGCTCGTCGACGGACTCGAAGACCAGGCGCGCCGCACGCGGCCATGCTGCGGGCGGGTCGGCGTCCACCCACGGCGCCAGCCCGCTCGGCGCCCGTCTCCCCCCGTCCGAGCCGGGCAGCGAGGCCACCGTCAGCTCGGCCAGATGGGCCTGGAGCAGATCGACACGGCCGGCGAGGCGGGCACGCGCCTCCAACGAGACCGTGACGCCGGCGAGGCCGCGAGCCGACGCGACCAGGCTCATCAGGGCGAGCTCGGAATCGAAGAGCCGGAGCCGCAGGGCCACGGCGCGCCCGGCCGGCATCCCGGCCGTGGCCTCTCCCTGCCGGAGCTGACCGCCGACGAACGTCGCGTGAGCACGCAGCTGCTGGAGCTCGACCTCGACGTGCGTGCGCACCGCGCGGTCCCAGCGCGCCCAGGAGACAGCATCCAGCAGTGCGTCCATCGAGGAGACCATGCGTCGGGCGTAGCCCTCGAGGCCCTGACGCAGGACCACCGGCGGCCGCTCGGGGATGAGGACGTGGTTGAAGACGAACGCCGCCCCGACGCCGACCACCGCGGCCGCGACGTAGGCGAGGACGTCGGAGGGCTCGAGGCGCAGGATCAGCGCGAAGTAGTAGCCCATGAACGACACCTGCCCCAGCGTCGACCAGCGTGGCCCGAAGCGTCTGGCCGCCACGGCGAGGGTCGCCACCGCCACCACGAGCACACCGGTGAGCCAGACGGAGTCCGAGACGAGCGCTCCGAGCAGCACCAGCGCCGAGATGGGCACCGCGACGACGAGGCTGGTGATCCGCCGATCCCGCTGGGTCTGGCCCACGGCCGCGCCCGAGCTCAGCATCGCCACGAAACCGCCGAAGACCGCCGGCTCGACGGATGTCCGGTCGAGCCCGTCGAAGACCGCGTACAGCGCCCCCGCGGAGGCGACCGCGGCAAGCATCGCACGCGTGGCCGCGCGGAGGCGGGCGTTGCCGGGGTCGGTCAGGGACAGGAACCGGGCCGCGAACAGCTGGCGACGCGTCGGGGGCTCACGGCTGGCCCGCACCGACAGCAGGCGCGGGTCGATGTCCGGGACCGTCCCCGTCTGCACGCTGCTCAGGGCGACGCTGTCCTCGGCCTGGAGCATGGAGACGGGCCGGTCGCTGACGATCACCGGCTGGTAGTCGAGGTCGTCGCTCACGGCGAGGGTCATGCGTTGCGCGCGGAACTCGAACGGCAGCCACTGGCGGTAGCGCTGGTAGGCGTCGTCGAGGTCCGCGAGCGGGTCGATGCGCGCCAGCTGGCCCATCGCGGCGTTCAGCTCGACGAACCGCGTCACCCACAGGTCCCGCGTGTCACGCTCCGGGTGGCCCACGATGCGCTCGAACTCCTCGCGGCTCACGACCTCCGGGACCGCCACGTTGCGCCAGGTGGCCATCCGCTCGAGGTAGTCCTCGAACTCCAGGAACTGGAAGGTCAGCGGTACCAGTCCCGGCTCGGTGGCGGCCGGGTGGCCGGTCGGGAGCCCCCACCGCAGCGCACTCAGTGTCCCCGCGAGCATCCGGACGGCGTACGGCAGCGCGAACTGGTCCTGCCCGCTCTGGAAGTAGTACGCCGAGTGGTGGAACCGCAGTCCGTCGACGTAGGAGGAGAACGAGCCCGCGATGCCGTCGAGGTGGCCATCGAGACCGCTGGGCTCGCCCTCACGGAAGAACGGCGCCAGGCTCGCGACCGGTGACCCCGCCCCACGCTCGGCGGTGAAGAAATACCGGCACAGGGCACTGAGGTCGCTGATCACCGAGAACACGCCGAGCAGGAAGGTCAGGATCAGCGACAGCAGGAGGACCCCGCTCAGGGTCTCGGCGATGCTGAGGAAGCGCAGCAGGTCGGTCTCGGCGGTGAGGGCGGAGCCGCCCACTGTCGAGAGCTGCGCGGCGCTGAAGTAGAGAGCATCGAAGAGGGTCAGGCCGGCGTCGGTGCCCGAGACCGAGAAGGCGCTGCGCGACATCTGGCCGTAATAGATGAGGCCGAACCCGACGATGATCCCGAGCAGCCAGGCGATGATGATCACCACCATGTGCACCCACGTGACCTGGCGCAGGACGGCGCGCCGCCAGCGCCGCGACATGCGGCGCGTGAACAGGCGCACGACGAGCCAGACGCCCCGGCTCAGTCGCCCGGAGATGAAGCCGTCCTCGTCGAAGTCCAGCGCCGTGAGGACGACGTCGAGCAGCGCCGCCGTGAGGACGACGATCCCGAGAAGAAGCCACAGGTTGTCCATCAACCCGGCTAACCGCTCGTCGAGGGTGGCTCGCTGGCGAGCGGAGACGACATAGCCCCATTACCACACAGAGGTGTCGGCCTGGCCAGAGCCTGCCGAATCTGGGGCGCGGGTATCAGGGCCGGGGTTTTCCTGTATCTGGGCCCCCTCGGGCGGGGGAGGACAAGGGCCCTCCCCCGGGGCGGGACTTCGGCCCTACCTGCCCCATCGGCTCTCGGCGAGGGTGTTCGTGATATTCGACACTCCGTCACCGGCTGTGCTGGCGGTCCCCAACCCGGAAGGTCGTCGAGGCCATGAACCTGACCCCTCGAGAGATCGACAAGCTCTACGTCTACCAGGTCGCGGACCTCGCCCGGCGTCGTCGGGAGCGGGGCACGAAGCTCATGCCCTGACCACGAGGGTGCACGTGCGCTCGCCCCCCCCAGCACATCGCCGACGGCACCGGCGAGTCGATGCTGCGCTCTCTGCTCACCAACGTCTCCGAGGTGGTGCTGGTCAACAGCGTCCGGTCGGGCGCACTGATCCTGATCGGGCTCTTCGTCGCCTCCTGGAAGGTCGGGCTCGCGGCCGCCATGGGCAGCGTGATCGGCACGCTGTGCGCCTGGGCGATGGGCGAGAGCTCGGCGACCATCGACCAGGGACTCTCCGGCTATTCCGGCGTCCTGACCGCCATCGCGCTGGCCGCGGTGTTCCTGGTCGGCAACGCCGCCGCCTGGGCCTACGCCGTCCTGCTCGTCATCGCTGCCTACATCCCCGCACTGCGGCGGCCATGAGCACGCCGCGCGGGGACACCCACTCCCGCCCGGCACCCGGCCTCCGCGCCGCACCAGGAAGGCACTGACGTGCAGCTCTCACTGGACCGGATCCACGTCCAGGGCCGCCGCGGCCCGCTGCTCCGGCTCGACCACCTCGAGGTGGAGACCGGCGAGTGCGTGCTGCTGGCCGGTGAGCCCGGCCAGGGCCACACCGCCCTCGCGCTGGCACTGACCGGTCGGTTGGCGCCGGACGCCGGCCGGGTCCGGCTGCTGCGCGACGACGGCACGCAGACCGCCCAGCGCAAGGAGCTGCGCCGACGCAGCGCCGTGGTCGACCTCCCCGCGGTCTCCGAGCCCGTCGAGGCGGTGCGCGTCGGGACCGTCGTCGCCGAGGACCTCTCCCTCGCGCGACGCACCGTCTGGCCCGGGGTGCCGGTCAAGTGGCTCTCGGCGCACCGGCTGGCCTCGCTGGAGCGCAACCGGGTGGACACCCTGCCCGGCCCGGTGCGCACCGCCCTGCTCACCGCCCTGGCCGCCGAGCGCAAGGGCGTGCGGTTCCTCGTGCTCTCGCTGCCCGACCGGCACGGCGGCGACCCCTCGCAGTGGTGGTCGATCGCGCAGGCCTACGCCGCCGTCGGCTACGGCGTGCTCGTGCAGTGCGGGCTGTCCTCGGCGCGCGACCTCGGGATGAGGCTGCCCCCGCCGGAGCACGGCAGCGACCAGCACACGACGCCGCTGGAGGCGCTGCGGGTCCGGCCGCAGCGCGAGCCCCGCGACTCCGACGGCGGCACGCCACCACCGGCGTCGGCGCTCGTCGACACCATCTGGCTCTTCGGCGCTCCACCGACCGGCGAGCCGCACCCGGGGCCTCCGGCTCCGCAGCGGAGGGAGCAGGAGCCATGATCGTCGTCCGGCTGGCCATCACCGAGCTGCGACGGATCACGGCCGGGGTGCTGCCCAAGATGGCCGTCCTGGCCATGATCGTGATCCCGTCGCTGTACGCCGGCCTCTACGTCTACGCCAACGAGGACCCCTACGACTCCCTCGAGCGGGTGCCGGCCGCGCTGGTCGTCCAGGACCAGGGCGCGCAGCTGCGCAACTCGGCCACCGGCGAGACCGAGCAGGTGAACTACGGCGACGACGTCGCCCGCCGACTGCTCGACGGATCCGGTGGGTTCGGCTGGGTCGAGACGACCCAGAAGGAGGCCGAGGAGGGCGTCGACACCGGGCGCTACGACGCGGCGCTCATCATCGGGCCGCGCTTCTCCGCCGATCTGGTCTCCACCTCGCGGTTCAAGCCGCGCAAGGCCAGCCTGGACCTGCTGACGAACGACGCGACCAACTACCTGGCCACCACCATCGCCACGACGATCGCCGACGACGTGCGCACGACGATCGCCCAGCAGGTCGGCACCAAGGCGGCCAGCCGGTTCCTCCAGGGTCTCGGGGTGGTCCACACCGATCTCACCCGCGGCGTGCGAGGCGCGCAGCGGCTGGTCGACGGGACCACCCGGCTCTCCCGGGGCACCGTCGAGCTCGTCGAGGGCACGGCTCGCCTGGCCGGCGGCGCCGAGCAGGCGGCCAGCGGCGCAGCCCGCCTCTCGGAGGGGACGAACCGACTCTCGGAGGGGGCGGAGCGTCTCCAACAGGGCACCGCCACCTTGGCCTCGGGCCTGCAGACGCTGCGATCGCGGACCGCGACGTTGCCGGCCGACACCGCCCGGCTGGCGAGCGGCGCGCAACGGGTGGCCGACGGCAACCGTCAGGTCGCGACCATCGGGCGCGAGGCGGCCGCCGTCTCGCGGGTGGTCGTCGACCAGCTGCGCGCCGCCCGCAGGTCGCTGGCCGACGCGCTCGCGGTGCTCGTCCAGGACGGCCTGCTCACCCGGACCGCGGCGGACCAGCTGCTCAACCAGCTCAGCGTGACCGCGATCCCGGTGGACCGCGTGAACACCCGGATCCAGCGCGCCGCCGCCCAGCTGGACCGGCTCAGCCGCGGGTCCGCCGAGGTCGCGTCCGGCGCGCGCCGGCTGGCCGCGGCCGCGCCCACCCTCGTCGAGGGCATCGAGCGAGCTGCGTCCGGCGGCAGCGAGGTCGCCTCCGGCAGCACCACGCTGGCCAGTGGCGCACGCACGCTGGCCGACGACACCGGCCGTCTGGTGGCCGGTGCCGACGAGCTGTCCGCCGGCGCGAACCGGCTCGCGTCCTCGAGCGCGACCCTGCGCGACGGGGGCGCGCGGCTGGAGTCCGGCACGACCGAGCTGCGCAACGGCCTGGCCCGCGGGCTGCGCAAGGTCCCCGACCTCGACGAGCGGACGGAGCGGCGTACGGCGCAGACCATCGGCGACCCCGTCGGCGTCCGCGACGACACGCTCGCGCGTGCCGGGTCCTACGGCGCCGGCCTCGCCCCGTTCTTCATGTCCCTCGCCGTGTGGATCGGCGCCTACATGCTCTTCCTGCTGGTCCGTCCGCTCTCGGTGCGCTCGCTGGCGGCCGACGGCCCCTCGGCCCGCACCGCGCTCGGGGGCCTGGTGCCACCGGCGGTCGTCGCGGCCTTCCAGACCGCCGTGATGTTCGCGATCGTCCGCTTCGGCCTCGACATCGACCCGGCGCACGAGCTCGCCACAGCCGCCGTGCTGCTGGTCGCGTCGGTGACCTTCGTGGCCATCATCCAGGCGCTCAACGCCTGGCTGGGCACGGTCGGTGAGTTCATCGGGCTGGTGCTGATGCTCGTGCAGCTGGTCACCGCGGGCGGCACCTTCCCGTGGGAGACGATCCCCGAGCCGTTGCGCTCGATGCACTGGTTCCTGCCGATGACCTACGCCGTCGACAGCCTGCGCCAGACGCTGTACGGCGGGGAGCTCGCGATCGTGGCGCGCAACCTCGGGGTGCTGCTCGGCGTCTGCCTCATCGCCCTGCTCGCGACCGCGCTCGCCGCGCGACGACAGAAGGTCTGGACGCCCAACCGGCTCCAGCCGGAGCTCGTCCTGTGAACCGCCCCGCGGGCGCCGGCGAGCCCGGGCAGCCGCGCGCGCGGCTCGACGGCGTCCTGCTAGACGTCAAGCTCGCCTTCCCGCCGGTGCGTCCCGGTCTCGTCAGCCGGGCACCGCTCACCGATGAGGTGCGTGGCAGCGGCGCCATCGCCGTCGGGGTCACGGCCCCCGCCGGCTACGGCAAGTCGACGCTGCTGATCGAGTGGGCGAACCGCGAACGCCGCCGGGTCGGCTGGATCTCGCTCGACCGGCTCGACGACGACGCGGGCAGGCTGCTGTTCCTCCTGGCCTCGGCCTACGAGCGGGCGATGCCCGAGCAGGCCGGCCTGGCCGCCGCGGTCAAGGGCCTGGGAGCGGCCGCGCTCGCGCGGGGTGCCCCCTACGTCGCGGCCGCCCTCAGCCGGGCGCCGACGCCCTTCGTGCTCCTGGTCGACGACCTGCACGAGCTCCGTGCGCCCGCCTGTCACGACGTCCTGGGCGTCGTGCTCGCCGCCGTCCCGCCCGGCTCCCAGGTCGTGACCGCCAGCCGCCACCAGCAACCGCACCTGCCCTTGCTCCGCGCGGCCGGCGACGCCGTGGAGCTCACCGCGGCCGACCTCGCCCTCGATGCCGGCGGGGCGGAGCAGATCTTCGCCGCCGCGGACGTCGACCTGACACCCGAGCAGGCGATCGCGGTGACGCAGCGGACCGAGGGCTGGCCGGTGGGGCTGCGCCTCGCCTCCCTGATCGCCCACGAGGTGCGCAGCGACGACTGGGAGCTCTCGGGCGAGGACCCCTTCATCGCCGACTACCTCCAGCTCGCCGTGTTCCGCCGCCTGGACCCCGCGGTGCGGGAGTTCCTCCGGCGCACCGCGATCCTCGACCGGCTCCACGGGCCGCTCTGCGATGCCGTCCTGGAGCAGGTGGGTGCCACGAGCCTGCTGCGGGAGCTCGAGGCGTCGAGCTCCTTCCTGACGCCCCTGGACAGGAGGCGGGACTGGTACCGCCACCACGCCCTCTTCCGCGACTTCCTCCTCGCCGAGCTGCGCCGCACGGAGCCGGAGCTGATCGAGAAGCTGCACCTGCGCGCGGCCGACTGGTTCGAGGCCCACGGGTCCCCGGGAATGGCGGTCGAGCACCTCCTGGCAACCCGTCAGCGGGACAGGTGCGCCCAGCTCGTGGCCGAGCTGGCACTTCAGACGTACGGCGACGGGCAGATCTCCGTGGTCCGGCGCTGGCTCGCCGCGCTCGGCGACGCGACGATCGAGGCCTACCCACCGCTGGCGGTCCTCGCCGCCCGGCTGGCGGCGATGGAGGGCGAGACCGCCGGCGCGGAGCGGTGGGCGAGCGTCGCTGAGCGGAGCTCCTTCGACCTGACGCCGACGGACGGATCGGCGTCCCTGGCGTCGTCGCGATCGATGCTGCGCGCCCTGATGTGTGCCGCCGGCCCCGCACAGATGCGTGCGGACGCCGACCTCGCAGCACGGGCGGAACCGGAGTGGAGCCCGTGGCGTCCCACGGCGCTGTGCCTCCTCGCCGAGGCACAGCTGCTCCTCGACCACCCGGCGCGGGCAACGAGGTCCTTCGAGGAGGCGTCAGCGGCGGGCCGCCGGACCGGCAACACCGAGGCAGTGGTGCTCAGCGAGGCGGGTCTGGCCCTCATCGACATGGACGAGGGGCGGTGGGACGACGCGGCCGCCCACGTCGAGCGCGCCCAACGCACCGTCGAGCTCCACCAGCTGGAGGACTACGCGATCAGTCTGCTGCCCTGTGCGGCTGCGGCGCGTCTCGCCCTGCACCGCGCGGAGCCGGTGGCGGCCGACCGCCAGCTCACCCGCGCCATGCGCTCCCGAGCGGCCTCCACCTTCGCGATGCCCTGCCTGGCGACACGGGGCAGGCTCCAGCTCGCGAAGGTCTACTGGGCCCGCGGTGACCATGCCAGCACCCGGCACCTCCTGCGCGAGATCGACGACGTGCTGCGGCACCGACCCGAGCTCGGCACGCTGGTCGGCCAGGTCGAGGACTTCCGCACGCTGACGACGACCTCGACCACCCGGGCGATCCGACACGAGGTGCCGCTCACCCCGGCCGAGCTCCGGCTCCTGCCCTACCTCCAGACGCACCTCAAGATCGCTGACATCGCCGAGCGCCTGCGGGTCTCCCGCAACACCGTCGCCTCCGAGGTGGCTGCCATCTATCGCAAGCTGGGGGTGTCCTCCCGGGGCGAGGCGGTCACCCGGGCGACCCTCCTCGGCCTTCTCGGCGAATGAGCCGCGGGTCGCCCGCGACCGTTCACGCCTGCGGAAGGTCGTCGGTGTCGAGGCCCAGGGCCAGCGCCAGCGCCGGGGCTGCCGCCACCACGCGCACCCGCCCGACGACCGGGAGCAGCTCGACCAGGACGTCGACGATCTCCTCGACACTGGCCCCGGCGCTCAGCGCGTCGTCGGCGAGCTGACCGTACGACGGCCCGGCTCCCCCGCCGATCGCCACGAGCGCGGCGAGACGGGCCAGGCTCACGGTCTTGGCGTCGAGCGGGCGTCCGGATCGGGCACCGGCGCTGGCCCTCCCCTCGGCGTCGGCCGGCAGCTGGTCGAAGGCCAACCGGCGAAGCCGCTCTCGTGGGTCCATGGATGTGCTCGTCTCCGGTCAGGACGATGGCCGCGAGGCCCGCGCCCACCATCGGCTGCCGGGTTCGCCGTACATCTCCGGGTCGCGCTCTCGGCTGCCCCGGCTAGTTGGACGGTGTCGGGATGGTCTCCTCGGTGCCGAGGTCGTCGAGCTCGTCGCGGAGCTCGTCGGCCTTGTCCGGGCAGTAGGTGTCGACGACGGTGAGGTCGTACGCGACGACGCTCGGGTCCAGCACGACGCGGCGCAGGTGCAGCGCGTTGTTGCCGAACTGCGACAGCGACAGTTGTTGCTGAAGCTCCCCGACGTTCTCGCAGCTCACCCCGCCGTCGGTGCCGTAGAGCTGGGTCGCGGTGTCCTCGTCGATGGGGACCAGGCCCTCGTCGGCGAGGTTCTCGTTCAGCTGGGCGGCGAGCTCCTTGGCCCGGTCGCTGTCGGGGTCGGACGCGGTCCCCGCGGACGAGCAGGCGGTCAGCGCGACGCCGGCCGCGACGACCAGGGCGGCTGCGTGGAGACGGTTCGTGGTCATCGCGATCAGGCCTCCTGGACCGGCGCGTCGTGGGTGTGGTCAGCGGAAGGCTCGACCTTCCACTCGGGCTTGCGGAGCTTGTAGAGCACCAGCGGCCAGATCCCGAGGAGCACGATGCCGGCCACGAGGATCAGGATGTAGATGCTCTGGGGCGTCGAGTCCGCGTTGCCCGACGGCTCGACGAACCCGAGGATGAAGGCGGCGAGGCTCGCCACGAAGCCGACCGATCCGACCAGGGTCATCGCCGGGGTGCGGAAGCCGCGCTTCACGTCGGGGTGGCTGCGCCGCAGCTTCATGGCTGCCAGGAACATGATCATGTACATGATCAGGTAGATCTGCACGGCCATCGCGGTGAGGATCCAGAACACCGACTGCACCGAGGGCAGCACCGCGAACAGCACCGCCAGGACCGTGACGATCAGGCCCTGCACCAGCATGATCGGGACCTGCATCCCCCGGTTGTTGGTCTTCTGCAGGCTCGGCGGGAGGTAGCCCTCCTTGCCCACCATGAGCAGGCCCTTGCTCGGGCCAGGGATCCAGGTCACCACGGAGGCGAGGATCCCGATGACGATCAGCAGGGCCATCACGGTCGTCGCCCAGGGGATCCCGAGATGTCCGAAGAAGACGTCGAAGGCCTGCAGCACGCCCTGGGTCAGGTTGACGCTGGAGCCCGGAACGCCCACGGAGATGGCGAGGGTCGGCAGGATGAACACGAAGAGGATGACGACGACCGAGAGCACGATCGCCTTCGGGAACTCCCGGGCGGGCCGGCGCATCTCGTTCACGTGCACGGCGTTCATCTCCATGCCCGCGTAGGAGAGGAAGTTGCTCACGATCAGGACGACACTGGCCAGCCCGGTGAACTTCGGGAACCAGTTCGCGTCGTCGATCGACTGCAGGTTCGACGTCCCGCCATCGGCCATGAACACGACGGCGAAGATGATCAGGGCCGCGGCCGGAACGAGCGTGCCGACCAGGAACCCCCAGGTGCCCACCTTGGCGAAGGCGTCGACACCGCGGGTCGCGATCAGCGTCGAGAGCCAGTAGACGGCGAGGATGACGATCCCGGTGAAGAGGCCGGAGTTGGCCAGCTTCGGGTCGAACACGTAGGCCAGCGCCGAGGCGAAGAACGCCAGCTGCGCCGGGTACCACGCGACGTTCTGCATCCACTGCTGCCAGATCGCGATGAACCCGACCCGGTCGCCGTAGGCCTCCTTCACCCAGACGAAGACCCCGCCCTTCCAGCCACTGGCGAGCTCGGCCGCGACGAGAGCGACCGGCACCATGAAGAGGATCGCGGGGAGGATGTAGAGGAAGATCGATGCCCACCCGTAGGGGGCCATCGCCGGGAGGCCGCGCACGCTGGCGACCGCCGTGGCGATGAGGATGGCCATCGAGGTCCAGCTGATGAACGACTTTCCGGGCGTCTGTCCCTGTGCCTGTGATCCCGGCCCCTCGGGCTGTTGGTCCTGAGCGTGCGACATGACCCCCGCCTTCCGCTGGTGTGGTCCGGGTTACGACGCTACGGCGGGGTCGCGGGAAGGGTCATCACTCACGATGAGTGACGTCACAGGGCGAGCACGCGGACTGAGGCTCGACGCCCGCTCCCCGGTAGGTTCAGCGGGTGTCCGACACCCGTCCCCGCCGTACGTTCGCCGTCATCAGCCATCCTGACGCCGGCAAGTCCACTCTCACCGAGGCGCTCGCGCTGCACGCGCGGGTCATCACCGAGGCCGGTGCGGTCCACGGCAAGGGCGACCGGCGGGCCACTGTCTCGGACTGGATGGCGATGGAGAAGGCCCGCGGCATCTCGATCACCTCGGCGGCCCTGCAGTTCGTCTACCGCGACCACGTGATCAACCTGGTCGACACCCCCGGTCACAGCGACTTCTCCGAGGACACCTACCGGGTGCTCTCGGCCGTCGACTCCGCGGTGATGCTGGTCGACGCCGGCAAGGGGCTGGAGCCGCAGACGCTCAAGCTCTTCCAGGTCTGCGCGCTGCGCGGCATCCCGGTCATCACCGTCATCAACAAGTGGGACCGGCCCGGCCTCTCCCCGCTGGAGCTGATGGACGAGATCGAGCGACGCATCAAGCTGCGCCCGACCCCGCTGACCTGGCCGGTCGGCGAGGCCGGCGACTTCCGCGGCGTGCTGGACCGGCGTACCGGGGAGTTCGTGAAGTACACCCGCACCGCCGGCGGCGCGACGATCGCGCCGGAGCGGCGGATGTCCTCCGACGAGGTCGGCGAGGAGGACGCCGCCGTCTGGGCAGACGCGGTCGAGGAGCACGAGCTGCTCGAGCTCGACGGCGCCGACCACGACCAGGAGCGGTTCCTCTCCGGCGCGACCACGCCGGTCATGTTCGCCTCCGCGCTGCAGAACTTCGGCGTCGCCCAGCTGCTCGACCTGCTCCTCGACCTCGCCCCCGGCCCGAGCGCCACCGCCGGCGTCGACGGCACCGTGCGCGAGGTCGACGACGAGTTCAGCGCCTTCGTCTTCAAGGTGCAGTCGGGCATGAACCAGGCGCACCGCGACCGCCTCGCCTACGCCCGCGTCGTCTCGGGCCGCTTCGAGCGCGGCATGGTCGTCACCCACGCCGCGACCGGCCGCCCGTTCGCGACCAAGTACGCCCAGTCGGTCTTCGGACGCGACACCGCCTCGGTCGACCACGCCGCCCCCGGCGACATCATCGGGTTCGTCAACGCCCAGGCGCTGCGCGTCGGCGACACGGTCTACGTCGGCGACCCGATCGAGTACCCGCCGGTCCCCAGCTTCGCCCCCGAGCACTTCATGGCCGCCAGCGCCGGCGACATCGGTCGCTACAAGCAGTTCCGCCGCGGCATCGAGCAGCTCGACCAGGAAGGCGTCGTGCAGGTGCTGCGCTCGGACCTGCGCGGCGACCAGAGCCCGGTGCTCGCCGCCGTCGGCCCGCTGCAGTTCGAGGTCGTCGAGGACCGGATGAAGAACGAGTTCAACTCCCCCATCCGCTTCTCCCGCCTCGACTACCAGGTCGCCCGCATCACCGACGCGGACGGCGCCCTGGCGCTGCGCGGCAAGCGCGGCGTGGAGGTGCTCCAGCGCACCGACGGCACCCACCTGGCCCTCTTCGTGGACCAGTGGCGCGCCAACGTGACCGCGCGGGACAACCCCGACATCCGCCTCGAGGCGCTCCCGGCCGGCGGGAGCTGAGCAGGCCCCGGGGCCGTGTGCGGGGCCGGTCCCGGTCCGCACAGCGGAACCCAGGTCACGGCACGGTCACATTACGTCCGAATCGGGAATAACATATATCCTTCTATGCATTGACGGCCCTACCTTCCGCGTGGGGATGCGGTACGACGCCGCATCACGACCATCGGAGGATGTTTGTGAAGAAGAACAAGCGGGCTCTCTTCGCCGGACTGCTGGCCGCGGGCACGATGCTCAGCGGACTGGTCGGCATGGCGCCGACGGCGCAGGCCGCGGAGCAGGCGTGCAACAACTACAGCTCGTCGACCAGCAGGTGCGTCAACACCCAGCTCGTGATCGACGGCACCAGCCACAGCGTCGACTGGTACCTGCCGAACTCCACGGCCTCGGCGCTGATGGTGCTCAACCACGGGTTCACCCGCGGCTGCGGCCACCTGCGCGGCACCAGCAAGGCGATCGCCGAGAAGGGCGTGATGGTGCTCTGCGTCAACGGCGACATGACCGCCGGCAACCCCGAGCTCGCCAGCGACCTGGGCGACCTGATGACCGCGCGCACCTTCGCCCCGCCGGCCGGCAAGGCGCTGCCGAGCCGGTACATCGTCGGCGGGCACTCCGCCGGTGGTCACTTCGCGAGCGCGCTGGGCGCCCGCCTCGACGCCAACGGCTACGGCAATCTCGCCGGCGCGGTCCTGTTCGACCCCGTCGCCGCCGGCGGCTTCACCGCCAACCTGCAGGCGATCTCCGACGGCGGCAACCGGCAGGTGCTGGCCGTGACCGCCCGCCCGAGCCTGACCAACAGCTTCAACAACGCCCACGAGGCGCTGATCGGGCTGGCCAACCCCTACGTCGGGCTCCAGCTCGTGTGGGAGAAGTACACCCTGGGCGTGCCGGTCGGCGGCAGCTGCCACATCGACGTCGAGGGCGAGAACACCGACATCATCGGCATCGCCGGCGCCGGCTGCTCGGCCAACAGCACCCAGACCGCGCGGCTGCGTGACTTCGGCTCCACGTGGGCCAAGGACCTCGCGACCGGCACCCGCACCGCGGCGTACTACTGCACCGACGCGGCGGTCGTCTCCACCTGCGGGGCCAAGGTGAAGGACCTCGTCGACCGCAGCCTGCCGCTCGCCGCGCCGATCCGCTGACCCTCGTCACCTGCCTGCCGCTGCGGCGCAGGCACTCCCCCCACCTAAGGACGACCATGTCACGACTTCGCGCCCTACCGACGCGCGCACTCTCGGCCCTGGTGCTCACCGCCCTCCTCGGGCTGGCGGCGCCGAGCACGGCCACCGCGGAAACCGCATCCCCGATCACGCCCGCGGCCGTCTCGACCTACCAGTCGCAGATCACCAACGACGGCACCAGCGTCTACTACCCGACGAACGCCACCGGCGAGCTGCCGGTCGCGCTGCTGCTCCAGGGCGGCAAGGTGCACCGCCAGCACTACAGCCAGTACGCCGCGGCGGTCGCGTCGTACGGCTTCGTGGTGGTGACCCCCAACCACCGCCGGCTGAACTTCTTCGACACCGACTACTACACCTCGACCAGCCAGGTCGGGGAGACGCTGTCGTGGATGGCGACCGAGAACGCGAAGGCGTCCTCGCCGCTGCACGGGCGCATCGACACCGACACGATGGTCCTGCTCGGCCACTCCTTCGGAGGTGCGACCGGGCTGTCCATCGCCGAGGACACGTGCTCCATCCCGTTCTGCACGACCCTCTCCTTCGACCTGCCGGCGGCGGTGAAGGCGGGCTCGTTCTACGGGACCAACAACGCGATCCTGGGGATCTACCCGAGCATCGACAACCAGATCCCGGTGCAGCTCGTGCAGGGGCAGTCCGACGGCATGGCCGAGCCGGCGCAGGCCGAGAAGACCTACGCCAAGATCGCGAACGGGCGCAAGCAGATCGTCCGGGTCTCCGGTGCCAACCACTACGGCATCACCAACGTCCAGAACCCCAGCGGGGCGGAGGCGGAGACCAGCGCCCAGACCAGCACCCAGGCCGCGAGCATCGCCACCTCTGCCCGGTGGTCGGCGCTCTGGCTGCGGGCCCAGCTCGGCGACAGTGCCGCGGCGACGTACGTCTACACGACGGGCGACGCGGCGGACCCCAGCGTCACGGTCACCAGCGTCCGCTGACGCTCTGACCCGGACGGGCCGCCACCCCGGTGGCGGTCCGTCCGTGGTCGGTGCGAGACGCTGACGCCCGTGCCCGACGCCGACACCGCCCTGCACGTCCTGCGGACCCGGTTCGGGCACGACGCGTTCCGCGGCCAGCAGGCCGCGATCGTCGAGACCGTCGTCGCCGGGCGCGACGCCCTGGTCCTGATGCCGACCGGCGGCGGCAAGTCGCTGTGCTACCAGGTCCCCGCGCTCGTGCGACCTGGCACCGGCGTCGTGGTCTCGCCGTTGATCGCGCTCATGCACGACCAGGTCGCGGCCCTGGGCGCGCTCGGGATCCGCGCGGCGTTCTGGAACTCATCCCTCGGCCCGACCGCTCGCCGCGAGGTCACCCGTGCGTACGCCGCCGGCGAGCTCGACCTGCTCTACCTCTCTCCCGAGCGGCTCGCCGCGCCGGGCACGCTCGACCTGCTGGCCCGGGCGCCGATCAGCGTGATCGCGATCGACGAGGCTCACTGCGTGGCCTCGTGGGGCCACGACTTCCGCCCCGACTACCTGACGATCTCCCGCCTCACCGCGCGGTTCCCCGACGTGCCGCGGATCGCCCTCACGGCCACGGCCACCGCGGCGACCGCCGCCGAGATCGCCGAGCGGCTGGACCTGCGACTCGGCCCGGCCGGTGAGGGCCGGTTCGTGGCGTCCTTCGACCGGCCCAACATCGAGTACCGGATCGTGGCCAAGGACGCGGAGCCGCGGCGCCAGCTGCTCGACCTGCTCGCCCGCGAGCACGTCGGCGACTCCGGCATCGTCTACTGCCTCACCCGGCGCTCGGTCGAGGAGACCGCCGCCTTCCTCTCCGCGCACGGCATCGAGGCGCTCGCCTACCACGCAGGGATGCCGACGGAGGTCCGCAGCGCCGCCCAGGCCCGGTTCCAGCACGAGCCGCTCGTCGTGGTCGCGACCATCGCCTTCGGCATGGGCATCGACAAGCCCGACGTGCGCTTCGTGGCCCACCTGGACCTGCCGAAGTCGATCGAGGGCTACTACCAGGAGACCGGCCGCGCCGGGCGCGACGGTCGCCCGGCCACCGCCTGGCTCGCCTACGGGACCAGCGACGTGGCCCAGCTGCGCCGCTTCATCGCGCGCTCGCCCGGCGGCGTGGCGCAGCGCCGGGTGCAGGCCGCGAACCTGGAGTCGATGCTCGCGCTGTGCGAGACCCTGCAGTGCCGCCGCGGGCAGCTGCTGGCCTACTTCGCCCAGCCGGCACCCGAGCGCTGCGGGAGGTGCGACACCTGCACCGCCCCGCCCGCGGCGTACGACGCCACGGCTGCTGCCCAGGCCCTGCTCGGCGCCGTCGCGGAGCTCGCCCAGGACCGGCGGGTGGTCGACACCGCCGGTCTGCTCGAGCACCTGGGCGAGGTGGAGGTGCCCGCGGAGCGGCTGCGCGCCGTCGTACGACAGCTGCTCACACAGGGCCACCTTGCCTGCGACGTCCGGGGCCGGCAGACGCTGCACCTGAGCCCGACCTCGGCGCCGGTGCTGCGCGGGGAGGTCCGGGTGGAGCTGCGCCGCGACCAGCCGGTCGCTGCGGCCCCGGCACCGCGGGCCACCCGGGCGCGGAAGCGACGCGCGACCGCGACGCGCTCGCGTCGTCGTACCGCCCGCGGCCGCACGCGTACGCCGACCCGCACCGCCGCTCCGGTCGTCCTCGGCGACCTCGACGCCGCGGCCCGGGACCGCTTCGACGCGTTGCACGCGTGGCGCCGCGAGCAGGCCACGGCCCTTGGTCTGCAGCCGTTCCTCATCCTCCAGGACCGCACGTTGGTCTCGATCGCCGAGCGCAACCCGCGCGACGCCGAGCAGCTGCTCGACGTCGCCGGGATCGGGCCGAAGAAGCTCGAGCGCTGGGGCGGGCCGGTGCTCGAGGTGCTCGGCCGGCGCTGAGCCTGCCCCTCTTTCCGCTTGCCTTTCACCCAGCGAACGCCGCCGTCCCTGATCTCGGGGAGGTCCGCGGTCACCGCTGACCCTGCTCGAGGACCGCCCTTCGATGGTGGGAGGCGTCGTCCGGCGCCGAGGAGAGGAGATTGGAAGGGGTTCCCATGCACACCACGATCAGAACCGCCGCCGTCGTGTCCACGTCGCTGGCGGCCGTCGTCGCGGGGGCGCTGCTCGGCGCCGGTCCGGCTGCCGCAGTCGTCCCGACCGACACCGTCATCGACTTCACCGGCGACGCCCCCGGAACCAAGGCCCCCGGCTTCGTGAGCGTGGCGACGCCGGACGTCAACTTCCGCGAGACCGGTGGGGGACCGGTCTATGTCGACGACTTCTCGACGTTGAGCAACGGCCAGGCGATCGTCGCCCTGTTCACGCCCACGGCCGGGCTCGACATCCGACTGACCCGCCCGACCACGGGCATCGCGATGGCCTTCGGCAACGACAACCCCGAGCGCGTCAACACCACCTCGAAGGCGCGGCTCCAGGTCTTCCGAGGCCAGTCCCAAGTCGGGGTGGTCGACGTCAATGTCAACGCCAACTCCACGATGGACCAGGTGATCAGGTACGCCGACGCGCGCGTCTTCGACCGAGCGGTCCTCACCTACGTCACCGCGGACGGTGTGCCCGTCGAGCTCCAGGAGGTCGTCGACGACATCACCGTCGCCCCGCGCTGCACGCGGGTGGGCGGCGCCGGCAACAACGTCCTCGTCGGCACCAACGGGCGCGACGTGCTGTGCGGCGATGCCGGCGCCGACGTGATCCGAGGCGGTGGCGGCGCGGACCTGGTGTACGGCGGGCCGGGCTCCGACACCATCTTGGCCGGCGACGACGGCGACTGGGTGAACGGTGGCGACGGCGCGGACAACATCCGGGGCGAGGACGGCGCCGACATCCTGCGCGGCTTCTCCGGGCGCGACCGGATCTCCGGTGGGACCGGAGGCGACGTGCTCGTGGGCGGCACCAGCCGCGACCGCTGCGACGGCGGCTCCGGCCGTGACGTCGGGCAGAGCTGCGAGGTCAGGCGGAGCATCCCCTGACCCTGTGGTCACCGGCGGCGGCGGCATCGGCGCCCGAGCGGCGGGGTGGGCCCGTGCTCGCCGTACTCACGGAGGTCTGAACCCCTCCTCGGAGGGGTAGGACCCTGGCATGCCTCATCCCCTCCATGTCCCTGCCCGCGCCTCCCTCCGACGGGCGGCGGCCACCACGGTCGTGGCGTCCGTCCTGGGCGCCGGCACCCTGCTCGCCTCTCCCGCCCAGGCGGCCTGGACGAGCGGCGCGCTCGTGCACGGCGGGAACGTCCTGGTCTGCAAGGTCCCCCTCGACGGCGGGGACCTGCGGGTTCGCGTGCGCCTCGACAACCGCAAGGCCGAGCACACCCACATCGGCCTGCTCTACCGCTACCGCGGCGGGAAGGAGACCTACGTCAAGGTGCGCGCCGCTGCCGGCAAGCAGTCCGCCACGAAGTCCCTGCGCCTGACCCGCGGGGACGTCGTCGGCTCCGGCATCTCGGAGGTCGGTGTGGGCGGCCTCGGCGGCACGATGACGCGCGCGAGCATCCCCCGCTGCTGAGCGTCGGTCGTGCGGGGGACCTCCCCGGCGCGGCGCTGGCCGCCGCGGCGGTGCGGGGGCGTCCGTAACCGCGCAATTGCTGGGAAAAGCACCTCCGCCGGCCGGCGGAGTCCATCGGTCGAAGCAACGCCGAGTGATGGTGGTGTTGCGATGGGCAGGCGGTACGTGCCGTACGAGGTTCGTGAGGAGTTCTTCGCGTTGGTCTGTGGTGGGTTCGCGCTGCAGGCTGCCGCGGATCGGGTCGGTGTGTCGCATCGAACCGCGACGTACTGGTGGCGATCCTCGGGGCTTGTGAGCCCAGTCATCCAATTCGGTGCGATCGGTGGCCTGCCCGGAAGCGCTCCCGTAGGAGTGCCAGGGATACGCAATCCCGAAGAAGGCCCACGCCGACGGCGGGCGTTGAGCAGCGAGGACCGTGCGGTGATCGCGGCAGGGTTGCGTGCAGGGTGGGCGTTGACCCGGATCGCGACACTGATCGGGCGCGACAAGTCGGTGGTCTCTCGCGAGGTCGCGCGCAACCGCGGCCCCGACGGCTCCTACTGGGCCCCGATCGCGCATCGTGTCGCGCACGAACGGCGACGCCGACCCAAGGCGTTCAAGCTGATCGAGAACCCCGGGCTGTGTCGTCGGATCGAGACCTGGATGGACGACGGGTGGTCGCCAGGACTGATCGCGTCGATGCTGCGCCACGCCCACCCCGGTCACGATCCAGCAGCGAGGATGGCCCGTGTGTCGCACGAGACGATCTACCGGGCGTTGTATGTCCAGACCCGCGGGAGCCTGCGCAAGGACCTGGCCGCGCAGCTGCTGACCAAACGCCGCGCACGCAAGCCGCACGCCGACCCCGACGGGCGCAGGAAAGGGCTGTACCGCGAGGCCTTCACCATCAGCCAACGCCCCGCCGAGGTCGCTGACCGGGCCGTGCCCGGGCACTGGGAGGGTGACCTGATCCTCGGTGCCGGCAACCGCTCCGCGGTCGGGACCCTGGTCGAACGCTCGACGCGGTTCGTGCTCTTGCTGCACCTGCCCGGTCGCCACGACGCAGAGTCAGTGGCCCAGGCGATGATCCGCGAGATGGGTCAGCTGCCGGTGCATCTGCGTCGTTCGCTGACCTGGGACCGCGGCAGCGAGCTGGCTAACTACCGCGATGTCGAGGCCGCCTTGGAGATGCCGGTCTTCTTCTGTGACCCCCACTCGCCCTGGCAGCGCGGGTCGAACGAGAACACCAACCGACTCCTCCGGTTCTGGCTAGAGAAGGGCAGCGACCTCTCAACCCACAGTGCCGACGACCTCGCCCGCATCGCCGCGACCCTGAACAAGCGACCCCGCCCTACCCTGGACCTACGGACCCCAGCCCAAGCGCTGGCCGAGCTGCTCGCCAACCCGGCAGCAGCATGACCGTTGCTTCCACCGATTGACCTCGCCGCCCCGGACCGGTGTTTTTCCCAGCAATTGCGCCGAAAGACACCTCCCCCACGCCCGTGCCACGCTGGAGGCGAGGAGGCACACGATGACGGTGCGGACCGAACCGATCGACAAGTGGGTGCGCGCCTACCTCGACGACCAGGTGGTCGTCGACAGCCGGCAGCCGCTGCTGTTCTGGGAGGACCGCTTTCCCGTCCCCGGCTACGCGTTCCCCCGCCACCACGTCCGCACCGACGTCCTGCGCCCGGCGAGCGACGAGCCGCGCGGCAAGCACCCGTTCTTCGGGCCCCACGGCCCGGTCTCGCAGTGGTACGACGTGGTGCTCGGCGACCGCACGGTCCCCCACGCCGCCTGGGTGCGCGACGACCCGGCGCTCGCCGACCTGCTGATCCTCAGCTGGCAGCCCGGGGTCCTGGACCGCTGGACCGAGGAGGACGAGACGGTCCTCATGCACCCGCGCGACCCGCACAAGCGCGTCGAGGCGCTCGCCAGCAGCCGGCACGTGCTCGTCGAGCTCGACGGCGTACGCCTCGCGGAGAGCAGCCGCCCGGTGCTGCTGCTCGAGACCGGCCTGCCGACCCGCTACTACCTGCCCCGCGAGGACGTGGCCCTCGACGCGCTGGAGCCGACTCCTACCCGCAGCATCTGTCCCTACAAGGGCACCACCGACAGCTACTGGAGCCTGCCCCGGCACACCGCCGCGACCGACGTCGCCTGGTGCTATGCCGACCCGCTGCCTGCGGTGGAGAAGATCGCCGGCCGGATCGCCTTCTACAACGAGCGGGTCGACCTCACCGTCGACGGGATCACCCAGCAGCGGCCGACGACGCCGTTCAGCTGAGGTCGCCGGTCGCCGCCCGGGTCCACCGGCCCGCCCCGGCGCCGACACGCTCGCGCTGCTCCACCCGAGCGCCGCCTCCTCACGAGTCGGAGGACGACGTACCGCTCTCCAAGATGGAGACGATGGAGTACAGCGAGAAGCAGATCGCGCCGAGCCCGACCAGCACCCTCGCGGCGATGAAGACGTTGGTGTCGGTGAGCGCCGCCTGGAACACGAACGCGGCCAGGAACAGGCACGCAAGCGCGGTGCCGATCGGGAGCAGCGGCACCCGGTTGGCCAGGGCGAAGGTGTGGCGCCAGACCAGGGCGAGCAGGCCGACCTTGCTGAGGATGCTGAAGCAGACCAGGCCCAGCCCGATCATCACGAACCCCGGGGTGCGGTAGTACGGCTCGCGGTCGAGCACGAGCAGGACGACACCCCAGACCAGGCTGAGCGTGCCCATCGCGATCACCAGCCCGGGCCATAGCGATCGGTCCCGCGGGCCGTAGTCGTCCTGGATCTGGCGCAGGATGCTCAGCACCAGCCCGATCAGGCTGGTGCAGATCATCGCGAGCCCGGCGACGACGTGACCCACCGTGAAGCGAGCGGGCGACGTGGTCATCGCCAGGTTGACGATCGCGAACCCCCAGGCCACCACGGCCAGCACCACCGGGATCGCTGCCATCACGGTGACCGCGGAGCGCGGAAAGGCACCCGCGGGCGGGGTCCGCTCCCCCACCGGCAACCGGGAGTTCGCCGGGATCAGGGAGAACTTCGTGGACGCCGTCGCGACCGTGGCCACGCAGCCACTGATCAGCCCGATCCCGAACACCACGTGCCCGGCGACGTAGTGGTCGTTCTGGCCGGCGCCCGACTCCCCGGCGAACACCGAGACGCCGTAGCCCACGGTGATCGCAGCGACCAGGTAGCCGAGCGCCGGGTAGACGACCCGGTCCACGGCGTTGAACCGCCCGATCAGCTGACGGATGATCGTCGCGGCCGTGCAGAACAGGCACAGGCAGATCGCGCCGAGCGCGGTCACGACGCGTCCCGCGACGAAGTTGCCGGGCTGGTCCCCCGCGTTCGCGACGTAGAGGCCGAAGCCGACGCACACCCCCATCATCGCGAGCGGGATGGCACGGAAGATGACGCTCACCAGATAGTTCACGCGACCACGACCCTCAGCCGGATTGCTGGATGGAGTGACCGGCCAAGGCGGCGCACCGGCCCATCCAGTGAAACACAACCGGCCGGGCCGCCCGGCTCAGTGCGTGATCGGCGCCTGGAGCATCCCGGCGATCGCGTCGCTGAGGAAGTCGGCGGCCGCCCTCCACTCCGTGGTGTCCCCGCTCTCCTGGACCCGTTCCTCGATGCGGGCACAGACCGTGGCGACCATGTGCCCCATCAGCGAGGCACGAGCCCGGACGATCCCGTGATCGAGGTGGGACAGCCGGGCCTCGATCGAGTCATAGACCTGCACCCCGGCCCGGATGAGGTCGTCGGCGTCGCCGAGCATCTCCGCGATCGCGGGGTCGTGGAAAGCCTGGTCCAGGAACCGGGCCCGCCAGCTCGGGATGGGCAGCTGCGCGAGCACCGTCGTGAGCGGCACGACGAGGGACCGGATGTCGTCCACCAGGGAGTCGGACTCCGCGATGGCGGCCTCGCGCAGCGGATCCAGGGCGCGCTGGTGACGCTCGATGAGGGCCCGCAGCAGGCCGGCCCGCCCACCGAAGTAGTAGCCGACCGCGGAGTGGTTGCTGTTGCCGGCGACCTCGGCGATCTTGCGGTCCGACACGTGAGCGATGCCCTGCTCGGCGAAGAGCCGCTCGGCGGCGTCCAGCAGGGACTGGCTCGCGTCGACTCGGGGCATTTGGGGGGCTCCTCCCACCGACCAGTGACGACGGTTACGGTACGGACTTTCCCCGTTTTACGCCATCTGACTTACTCTGGACGGGTGGGTCGCTCCAGACCCCGCTGACTCGCGACCGTCCGCCCCTCCCTCGCGGCCGGTCGCCCCCGAGGAGACGCACGTTGAGCGCAGGACCCGTCGCGACCACCGAGAAGTACCCCCCGCCCCCGCCCGAGACGCCGGCCGAGCGCAAGGGCCGCATCATCGCCCTGTTCGTGATGCCGTTCTTGATGGTCACGATGATGTACGCGACGTACATGGGCACCATGCACGAGCCGACACCCCGTGACCTGCCGGTCGCGGTCGTCGGTCAGGGCGAGGCGGCGACCGCGTTCGCCGAGGGCCTCGAGGCCGGCTCCGACGGCGCGCTCGACGTGCGGGTGGTCGCGGACGACGACACCGTCGAGGACCTCATGCTCGAGCAGGAGATCGTCGGCGCGATCACGATGCCGGGCCGCGACAACGTCGCGGCCGTCCACCAGGCGATGGGCGGCGGCGCCTCGCAGGCCTCCCTCGTCACCCAGCTGCTCTCCCCCGCCGCGGTCGCCGAGGGCTGGCAGGTCGAGACCGTCGACCACGCGCCCCTGACCGAGGGCGACGGCACGGGCACCCTCGTGCTGTTCGCCGCGATGGGCATGATGCTGGCCGGCTACGTGCCGCTCAGCGGACTGATCTCGGGCACGCCGAACCTGCTGCGCGTGCGCCGGTTCCTGCCGCTCGCGCTCGGCTGGGGTGTGCTGACCAGCTCGCTGATCTGGCTGATCCTCGGCCCGATCGTCGGCGCGGTGTCCGGGCACTACCCGCTGTTCCTCGGCATCGGCACCCTCGCCGTGGTCGCCGTGACCACCGCGCAGCTGCTGTTCACCAAGGTGATGGGCCCGTTCGCGGTGCTGCTCGGCATGCTGCTGTGGGTGGTGCTGGGCATGCCCGCCTCGAACCTCGCCATGTCCGTCGACACGATGCCGGGCTTCTTCGGCTGGCTCCACGGCGTCCTCCCGCTGCCCGCTGCCGGCGAGGCGCTGCGCTCGGTGCTCTACTTCGAGGGCAACGGCGTATGGCGTCACGTCCTCACCCTCGCCGTGTGGCTGGTCGTGTCGCTCGCCCTGGCCACGCTCAAGGAGCGCAAGTCCGGCGAGCTCGTCGTCGGCGGTCCGCTCTACACCGCCCCGGACGCTCCCCTGCCTGCGCTCGCCGGTGGCCCGGTGGCCCGCTACCGCACCCGGCTGGTCGCGGTCGCGCTCTTCCCGCTGGCGATCATGGTCACGGTCGTCACCGTCATGGGCATCTCCATGCACAAGCCGGACGTCTCCGGCCTCCCGGTCGCCGTCGTCGCCCCCGAGGCGCAGGCCCAGCAGGTCATCACCGCCCTCGAGGAGAGCATGGGCGACATCACCGACCTGCGGGTCGTGGAGTCGGTCGAGGAGGCCAACGACCTCATCATCGACCAGGAGCTGGTCGCCGCCTACGTGCTGCCGACCGCGGCCGGCGAGTCGCCGACCCTGCTGACGGCGAGCGGTGCGGGCATGAGCCAGCAGACCGTCGCGACCCAGATCTTCAGCGCGGTCGCGGCCGAGGGCGGCGCCGAGCTCGTCGTCGAGGACATCGCCCCGCTGAGCGAGGACGATGTCAACGGCAGCAACAGCCTCTACGTCGGCATGTCGTGGATCATGGCGGGCTTCCTCTTCTTCGCCGTGATGCGCGGCGGTGCCCCGGACCTGACCCGCACCCGTCGCCTGGTCCCGCTCCTCGCGGGCTGGTCGGTCGGCATCTCGGTGTGGCTGTGGTTCCTCTTCGACGTCCTGATCGGCGCCGTCAACGGCCACGCGCTGGCGATGATCGGGTACGGCGCGTTCACGGTCTTCGCCGTGGGCTGGGCGAGCGCGGTGTTCACCCGCCTGTTCGGTCTCGGCGCGCTGGTCCCGGTGATGATCGTGGTCATGCTCGCCGGCGTCCCGGCCTCCGGCGGTGGGCTCTCGATCTACATGGTCCCGGAGTTCTTCCGCCCGCTCGCCGACATCCTGCCGCTACCGGCAGCCGTCGACATCGCCCGCTCGCTGGTCTACCTGGACGGCAGCGGCGTGGGCGGCAACCTGCTGGTGCTGGCCATCTGGGGCGCCGCCGGCCTCGCGCTCAACCTGCTGGTCGTCGACCCGTGGGTGAACCGCGCCTCCGCACGACCGCCCGCCCCGATGGGTCCGCGGTACCGCCCGGAGCGTCCGAAGAAGTCGGCGGACAGCGACAGCGACGACACCGACGCCCGTCCGGGCGACACGGCGCTGGAGCCGGCCGGGGTCTGAGCACGTAGCACCACCACGAAGGGGCGGGGCCCAGCGGCCCCCGCCCCTTCGGCGTTCCCCGTGGCGTTAGAACCTCCAGCGCGTCGCGCCGTACGGCTCGACGACCTCGACGCCGTGGGCGGACGTGGTGTCGATGCCGAACACGTGCCAGGGAGGCGGGCCGGCCGACTGGGCGCTGTACGCCGCGGTGAGGGCGCCCGCGGTGGCGTCCACCTCGCACGGCCAGCCCTCCTCGGCCCACCGGGAGGCGAGGCGCTCCAGCAGCGCCGGGTCCCGCACCAGCGCCGCGCGGCCCTCGAGGACCAGGTCGAGCTCGCGCAGGCTGACCGCGAGCACGCAGCGCGGGTCACGGGCGAGGTTGCGCCCCCGGCGGGTGTCCAGCCCGGTGACGAACCAGAACCGCCCGTCCCACCAGATCGCACCCACCGCGTTGGCGTGCGGGCTCCCGTCGGCGTTGAGGCTGTGCAGCCAGCAGGTGTAACGCCGGGGGCCGCGGTTGCCCGACCGGGTCCCCGGGTCGTTCGCCGCGGGTTCCAGGTCGGACTCCAACCGCTCGCGCACCGCCTCCCAGCTGATGGTCGGTGAGTGGTAGAGCTCCGCGAGGTTGATGGTCTCCATGTCTGGGTGGACCGCACCTGCCTCGCTCATTCATCGCCGCGACGCCCGACCACGAGGACGCGGCCGGCTCAGCGGCGGCGGACGACCTCGGTCGTGAGCAGCCGGTCGCGGCCGTCGGTCCAGACCGTGTCGCGCCCGTTGCCGCCGAGGACGAAGTCGCGGCCGCTGCCTCCCCACAGCCGGTCGTTCCCGTCGTCGCCGCCGACCCGGTCGTCCCCGGCGTCGCCGAACAGCCGGTCCCGGCCGTCCTGGCCGATGAGCTGGTCGCGCCCGTCGCCGCCGTGGATCACGTCGTTGCCCGAGCCGGCCCGGATCCAGTCGCGCCCACCGCCGCCCCAGACCCGGTCGACGCCGGTGTGGCCGTTGAAGAAGTCGTCGCCGGCGCCGAAGCGCACCCGGTCGTTGCCGGCGTCGCCGAGCACCGTGACCGCGAACGAGGCCGGCAGCGTGGAGGCGTCGACGTGGTCGTCGCCCAGGCGCGGCCAGATCTCCAGCAGCACCGGCTTGCGGGAACTGGACTCGGGCAGGCGGCAGGATGCGCTGACCCCGCGGCGTACCTTGATCCGCTTGCAGGCGCCGGGCAGCCGCTTGAAGCGCTGGGTGCCGGTGTCGGTGATCCTGATCCGGTTGCCGTGCTGCCGCAGGGTGATCCGGTTGTCCTGCTGGCCGGTCTCGTAGCGGTAGCCGTGGGCGGTGCGGGTGAGCCGCGCCTGCTCCTTGAGCGGGATGAACGGGAACTGGCCCATCAGCTCGGTCGTGTAGTCGTACGGCGGACCGGCGGTGCCCACGCCGTCCGGCGGAGTGGGGGTGGGCACCTGGTCGGCTGCGGCCGCTCCCGGCACGGCGACCAGCACGGAGCCGGCGGTCACGGCGGCGAGCAGTCCGAGGGCCCGGCCACGGATTCGCGTGCGGGTCGCGGGCACGGTCAGACGTCGGGGCATGCGTTGCTCCTCCAGAGGCTGGCCACTCCTCTGAGCCGGGGCATACCCGTCCGGAGCGCCCCGCCCCCTCCGCCGCAGAGGTGGCCCGACCGGCCACGGTAACCGGGTGGTCCGCCGTACCCAAGGTGAGGGAAGCCTCTCCTGCCTGGACAGCACCGGACCGGGGGCGCACGGTGGAAGACCCACCCCGCGAACCCCGGAGGTCTCCCGATGAGCACCATGGCCGATGTCGGCACCTGCAGTGTCGAGACCTGCTCGTTCAACCACGACGGCTGCACGGCGGACGCGATCACCGTCGGAAGCACCGGCGATCACGCGACCTGCGCGACGTTCATCTCGCTCGGCGTCAGCGGCGGCCTGCCCACGGTGCGCGCCCATGTCGGGGCCTGCCAGCGCGCCGACTGCGTCCACAACCACGATCTGCTGTGCCACGCCGACTCGGTGACGATCGCCTGGGGCGGGGACGAGGCGGACTGCATGACGTACTCGCCGGGGACGTGACCGGCGCCCACGACGACCCCGAACAGCACAACAGCCCCCAGCCGACCGGCTGGGGGCTGCTGCTCTGGAGCGGACGACGAGACTCGAACTCGCGACCTCAACCTTGGCAAGGTTGCGCTCTACCAACTGAGCTACGTCCGCAGGTGCGAGGTCAATCATGCACCATGTGCCCCATCCGCCCCACATCGGGGGCACCCAACCACGGTGCGCTCAGTAGCCGAGCCGGTCGAGCACGGTGCGCAGGTCCGGGTCGTCCGCCGGACGGCCGTAGCCGTCGGGCCCCCACAGCGCGCGGGTCCAGTCCACGACCTGGCTCATCGTCGGCCCGGACGCCCCGGGCCCGGCCGCGATCACGAGCAGCTCGAGGTCGACGAGCCCCGACCCGCGCGCCAGGTCCGGGGCGGCGTACCCGGTGCAGGCGGCGAAGGCGCCGGCGCGACGGTAGAACCGCATCCGCCGCGCCGCGTCGCCGTACGCCGGGTCGGCGGCGGGACTGTCCTCGGGCTCGACCTCGAGGACCAGCCAGTCGTCACCGCGCTCCCCCGCCGCCGCGACCGCGTCGTCGAGCAGGGCGCGCCCGACTCCGCCGGAGCGCACGTCGGGGTCGACCGCGAGGTAGTCCAGGCAGGTCGCCGCGAGCGGCAGCGAGCGGAGGACCGCGCAGCCGACGACCTGCTCGGCCTCGACGGCGACCCTCAGCCGCGCCGCCCCGGACTCCAGCTTCTCCTGCAGCCGGGGCCGCGGCACCCGGAGCTCGGGTGGGAACGAGAGCTCCAGGAGCCGCGCGGCCGCGCTGAGATGACGCTGGTCTCCGGCGACGATCTGCACGCCGCCATTGTCACAGGCGACCGCACGAGGAGGCGGCCGGCAGCGAGAGGAACCGCGCCTCCAAGAACGCGTAGACCTCGGTGGCGTTGTTCAGCATCCCGCCGACGTGCAGGGGCGTGACGTTGGGGCTGAGGCGCACCTTGGCGCCCTTGGCGCACCAGTCGCGCGCCAGTTGTTCGCCCACAGCGAACGGCACCACGTCGTCGAGGCGGCTGTGGGTGATCAGCACCGGCGCGGAGGGCGTACGCCGCCCGATGCGCTGGTCGTCGATCATCGTGCGGAACGGCTCGCGCTCGATGAGGTCGGCCAGCGAGGCCCCGTCGGCGGTGTAGTCGGCGGAGCTGGTGAAGGCGCTGCCGAAGAGGTCGAAGACGCAGTTGTCGGCCATCTCGGCGTACATCTCGCGGCCCGCGTCGTTGAGGTAGGGGCCCATGTCGATGTCGTAGCTGGCGGTGAGCCCGATGATGGCGTACCAGCTGAACTCGGAGAACAGGCTGTCGTCGATGGCGCCGGGCAGCTGGGTGAGGTCGGCCGGGGCCGCGCCGGCGACGGTGCCGCGGACCTTCAGCTCGGGGGCGTACGACGAGGCGAGCTCGGCGGCCGACGCCGCGGCCGCGCCGCCCTGGGAGTAGCCGTAGAGGCCGACCGGGTTGTTGCTGCTCAGGCCGGAGCCGGGGAGGCGCTGCGCGGCGCGCACCGCGTCGAGGACGGCGCGGCCCTGCGACTCGCGGTCCATGTAGGTGTGCATGCCGGCGGTGCCGAGGCCCTCGTAGTCGGTGAGCGCGACCGCCCAGCCGCGGGCCAGCATCCCGGCCATGAAGATGCTCTCGTACTCGAAGCCCTCGCTGAGCTGGCGCGAGGGAGCGCAGGTGTCGCCGATGCCCTGGGTGCCGGCGGCGTACCCGATCACCGGGCGGCGCCCGGGGCCGATCCACGGCGCCTTCGGCACCAGCACCGTGCCGGAGACAGCGTGCGGGGTGCCGGTGCGGTCGGTCGAGCGGTAGAGCACCCGCGTCGTGCTCAGGGCGATCCGGGCGCCGCCGGCCGGGTCGAGGGTGAAGCGCATCGGCTCGCTGCGCACCAGGTCGCCGTCGGCGGCCGGGAGGGTCGCGGGGGCGCGGTAGAAGGCGGGCAGCTCCTCCTCCGCGAACGGCGCCTCGGCGGTCGGCGCCGCGGCGGCGTGAGCGGTCGTGGCGGGCAGGGAGACGAGTGGGACCAGGACGGCGGCCGCTGCGGCGGCCACCATCCTCCCGAGACGGATCGACACTGGCGGGCTCCTTCTGAGGGGGACGGGCCGGCACAGCAGACCACGTGACGCCCGTCACCGACAAGGGTCCTGGGGGCGCGGCCACGTAAGGTACGAGCGGCCATGCACACCCATCCCTCGCCCGCTCAGAGCCCCACGCCCACGTCCGAGTCCCCGTCCGGTGAGCGCCGCCTGCTGCTCGCCGTGGACGCGCCGTCGCTGTTGCACCGCCACCACCACGCGCGGGCCCACACCGACCTACGCGACCGACACGGCCGACCGGCCTGGGCGCTGCACGGGATGCTGCGCCAGATCCTCGAGGCCATCGACCTGTTCGCCCCCGACGCCCTGATCTTCGGCCTCGACGACCGGGTGACCTCGCAGCGCGAGCGGTTCTACCCCAGCTACAAGGCCGGGCGCGCGGCGAAGGACGCCACCCTCGTCGACCAGCTCGACCGCGCCGGGGCACTGCTCGACGCGCTCGGGTTCCTCACGCTGACCCCGCCCGGACTGGAGGCCGACGACGTCAACGCCTCCGCCGCGGCCTGGGCCGTCGAGCACGACTGGCGCTGCGTGCTCATCACCTCCGACCGTGACTCCTTCGCCCACATCAGCGAGCACACCCAGGTGCTGCGGCTCATCAACGGCGGCATCTCCGCCTCGCCGCTGCTGAACCCCGCCCGCCTGCAGGCGCTGTACGGCGTGGCCGCGCACCACTACCTCGACTTCGCCGCGCTGCGTGGCGACGCCAGCGACAACCTGCCGGGGGTGCCCGGGATCGGCGAGAAGACCGCGCCGCTGCTGCTCTCGCAGATGGGCTCGATGCAGGCGGTCTGGGCCGACATCGACCACTGCGGCGGCGCCAATCTGGTCGCGACCCTCGACTCCTACTGCGAGGAGCACGGCCTGCGCCGCATCGGGTCCACGCTCCTGAAGCGGCTCACCGCGCCCGGCGCCCGCGAGCGCTACCAGTTCAACCTCGCGATCATGTCCGGGCGCACCGACCTCGACCTCGGGCTCACCCCCGACGTGCCGGGCTCGCGCGGGCTGCTCCCCCTCGACCACGACCGAGTGGCACGCGTCGTGGACTTCCTCGGGGTCGGGTCGACCACGGCGCTGGCGCTGCGAGTGCTGACCGAGCCGCCGGCGTCGGCGCCTGAGCCGGAGCCGGAGCCGGAGCGGATCGTGGTGGCGGGCATGTGCGTGCGCGACGAGCGGGGTCAGCTGCTGGTGGTGCGCAAGGCGAGCAGTCAGTTGTTCCAGCTGCCGGGCGGCAAGCTCGAGCCGGGCGAGACCCCGCTGGCCGCCGGGTTGCGGGAGACCCGCGAGGAGGTGGGTCTCGAGCTCACCGGCGTCCAGGAGCTGGGCTGCTTCGAGGCACCGGCTGCCAACGAGCCCGGCGCGATCGTGGAGTCCACGATCTTCACCGCCTCCACCAGCGGTACGCCGGTCGCGGCCGCCGAGATCGCCGAGGCCCGCTGGATCGACCCGGCCTCCCCCGACGTCGCGCTCGCGCCGTTGCTGGAGCTGCGGGTGCTACCCGCGCTGCTGGCCGACGCCGTCGGCTGAGCCGCACGCGCGGCGCGTGACGGGGCGCACGGGTTTCGCCGCGGACGGGGCTGGGCAAATTTGTCCAGACACCCTGTCGCGCCGGTCGGCGTCGCAGTCCGTATCCCGGGGATGGACTGAGCGCCGGCCCGGCGGGGGGTCAGAGGTTGCCGGACCCCACGAGTGTCCGGCAAGTGATCTGCCTGATGTAGGGGGCACTCTCCCAGCCGCTGTCCAGTTTGACGGTGATCCGGAGGGTCCAGACGTCGTTGGGTGTGGGGTCGCCGACCCCCCGCGGGTCCCTCAGCGTCGTAGGAGTCCGCTGCGAGGGCAGGCTCCGCGAGGTCACCGTATCGACGACAGTGGGCTCGTCTTGCCCGTTACGGACGTTCGACAAGGTGTAGACGTAGGACCTCGTCCGGTCGGGGCCACCATCAGCGAGGCCGGTGACCTCCACAATCGGGGCCCGCACAATCGACCAACGAGCGCAATCGTAAGTCCCCGTGACGCCGCTGGGCGCCACCATCGTCGCCGTCCCGACGCTCATCACCGGCGCAGCGCTCGAGGACCCGAAGGTCGCAAACGCCAGCTGCGGACCCAGGACCAGTCCCGCGACGACCAAGACGAGCGTCATCGCCCGGCGTAGGCGGTCGGTCAGCGGGGTCATGGTCACCTCTCGGCAGCGGCGCGCACCCGGTGGTGCGGCCTGATGGGTCCACTCTGACCGGCGGTCCTCAAGTCGCCCGTGGGTCGTGCTCAAGGAATTCTCAAGGTCTGGCACGATGTGGCGAATGGGGAGCGTTGCGGGGGTAGAGCGTCAGGCACTGGTGGTGGAGGACGACGAGGACATTCGATCGCTGATCGAGTTCACGCTCTCCACCCAGGGGTTCGCGGTGACGGCAGTGGGGTCCGGGATCGAGGGCGTCGAGCACGCCCGCGAGCACGACCCGGACCTGGTCACCCTCGACCTGGGACTGCCCGGCATCGACGGCATCGAGACCTGCCGCCGCATCCGCGAGTTCAGCGACGCCTACGTCGTGATGATCACCGCCCGCGACGAGCAGATCGACCGGCTGATCGGCCTGGAGACCGGCGCCGACGACTTCATCTCCAAGCCCTTCGACGTCCACGAGCTCAAGGCGCGCGTCAACGCGATGTTCCGTCGGCCGCGCCGCGGCCCGGAGCCCGCCGCGACCGTCGCCCCGGTGAACGGCACCGGCCACGAGGTCCTCGAGCACGGACCGCTGCGCGTGGACGTCGACGGTCGTCGGGCGTTCCGTGACGGCCAGGAGCTCTCGCTGACCCGCACGGAGTTCGACCTGCTGACCGAGCTGATGCGCACGCCGGCCCGGGTCTGGACCCGCGAGGCGCTGCTGCGCTCGGTGTGGGACACCGAGTGGGCCTCCGACACCCACCTCGTCGAGGTCCACATCGGCAACCTGCGCCGCAAGCTCGGCGAGGACAAGGCCACGAAGTTCGTGCGCACCGTGCGCGGGGTCGGCTACCGCATGGAGTCCCCGGTCTGAGACCGGAGCGCGTGACTCAGCCGTCCGCCCGCTCGAGGTAGCTCCCGAGGGCATCGCGGCAGCGGTGGGCCGCGGCGTGCAACCGCGGCAGCTCAGCGGCAGCGTGGGCGAGGTCGTGGCGGCGTACGTCGTCCTCGACGCGCGAAGCGAGATCGAGCAGCTCGAGCGCGCCGATGGTGGCGGCCGAGGCGCGCAGGCTGAGCGCCGCGTCCATCGCGGCGTCGGCGTCGGCGCTCTCGAGGGAGGCGGCGATCCGGTGCAGCCGGCGCTCGAGCAGGCCCTCGAACCGGCCGACCAGCGAGGCGACGAACGCCCGGTCCCCCAGGTCGGTGACCAGGCGTTCGAGAACTCCGACGTCCAACGCGGTGTCGTCCATGACGGTCACGGCGCGCCGTCCTCGTCAGGGTCGGTCTCCTCGGAGACCTCGGACTCGTCGTCGGGGCGACCCCAGATCTGCAGGAAGCCGAGCGCGATCATGCCGCCCACGGCGATCCACAGCACGCCCTTGCTGACCCATGGGGTGTGCAGCACACGGATCGCCTTGCCGATGTGGGGCACCACCTGGTCGACCACCCACACCGTCTCGCCCTCGATGATGGCGGTCCACGGGTCGGCGCCCTTGTTGGCGTCACCCTTGGTGCGCATGGCGATGCTGCCGTCGACCTTGGTCACCTCGACCACGCGGTGCGTCTCGACGCGGTGGTCCTCGACCGGGATGCGGTAGGTGACGACGTCCCCGACCTCGAGCTCGGTGGCCGGCACCTCCTTGATCACGATGACGTCGCCGGGGGCGATCATCGGCTCCATGCTGCCGGTGAGCATGGTGGAGGTGCGGTAGCCCAGCAGGTGCGGACCGATCGCGAGGAACAGGAACCCGACCAGCGCGATCAGCAGGATCACGGTCACCAGGGCGTTGAACGTCCCGCGAATCACCCGGCGGAGGCTGCCGGCGTTCTCGGTCTCGGACGGCGTGGCCGCGGGACGCTCGGTGCGGCGGTGGCTGCCGGGGTGGACCGGTGCGGTCGTGCTCACGGCGTACCTCCTGGGGTGTGGTCGGGTGGAGCTGTTCTCTCGATGGACAGAACTCTGCCGCTTCGACCTCAAGCCGGGACCCTGCGGACCCGGGCCTTTCCCTCAAGGAAGCCGCAAGGTGATCCGCGCCTCAGGCGCCGAGACGGCAAATGACCACGACCCGGCCGCCCACCCGCAGGTGGACGGCCGGGTCGTGGCCGTGTGGTCAGAGCGCCTTGCCGCCGCGCTGCACGGCGTCGAAGGTGAACTTCACCTTGGCGCTGGCGTTCTTGTACTCGTTGCCGGCGGTCTCCGCGAGCTTGAGGGTGATCCGGAGGTACGACGTGGCGACGGCGTCGTCGTTCAGGGCGGGCAGCGCGTCCTTAAGGTCGAACCTGCCGAGCGCCGACCTGCTGGCGACGAGGTCGATCCTGCTTCCCTCGCAGATGAGCTCCGCGGTGCCCGTCTTGTCGACCCACGGGGTGCTGCACGCGTCGACGACGAGCAGGGGCCCGTTGGTCGGGTCGGTCACCGCACCCTTCACCTCGCTCACACCAGTGGTCAGCGTGAGAGACCCGAATCCCTCACTGTTCGCAGCACGGGTCAGGGTGACACGGCGCTCGATCCAGTCCCCGGGGACGAGACCGCGGACCGGCTCACTGAGCGTCGGGTTCGGCCCGTTGAGGTCGATGGTGCCGGTCGCAACCGACTGGTCGGCCGTCGTGGTGTCGGTGAAGGCACCGAAGGTGCCGAGACCGGCCACGGAGGCGGCCCCCGCGAGGAGGGCGACCGAGGCAACGACCTTGGTCGCAGTACGACGGCGGCCGGGTCGGGTGGTCGTGCTCATCGGGTGCTCCTCTTGTCTGGTCGGCCGGTGTCCGGTCGATGCGGTGTGGGTGGGACCGGTGCTCACTTCGGCTGGCCGGCGCGCTGGAGCGCGTCGAACGTGAAGGTGAGCGTGTTGTTCAGGCCCTGGAAGTCGTTGTTGGCCTCGGTGGGCAGCGTCAGGGTGATCCGCAGGAAGGACCGCTGCTCGGAGTTGAGGCGCGCCAAGGGGGCGACGAGGTCGAGACCGGTGCCGATGACGGCACGCTTCGCGATCACGGACGTCGGGGTGACCGAACAGTTCCAGGTGTTGCCCGACGCCGTCCATGCCGTGGGGCACTGCTCGACGGTCAGCTGGAGGCCGTTGGTCGAGTCGGTGACGAGCTTGTTCTGGGCACCGGCGGTGGTGCTGAGCTTGACCGAGCCGAAGGTCTCGCCCCCACCGCGGGTGAGGGTGATCGCACGCTGCACCGTGTCTCCGGGAACCAGGCCGGCGGCCGGCATGTTCATGCTGGCCGCGTCGGCGCCGAGCTTGACGGTGCCGGAGGCGACCGCCTGGCTGGCCGTGGTGGTGTCGGTGAAGGCGCCGAAGGTGCCCAGGCCCGCGACCGACGCGGAGCCGGCGACCAAGGCCACCGAGGCGACCAGCTTGGTCAAGGTCGAGTGGCGCGACGGCTTGCGTGCGGGCCGGCGGGCCGGCGTACGACGGTCGCTGTGGCGAGGAGCGGCGTGGCGCCCGGTGCTGCGGCTCATGACGACTCCCTCCTGATGACTTCTGGGTGCCGCCCTCCCGGGCGACGTTTCTTCTTCGATAGACAGAACTCTGCCGTCCCGGCCTCAAGTCGACCCGTGGAGAACCACGCCTTTACCTCAAGGAACTCGCAAGCCCCCCGACCTTCGCCGAGTCGGCTCTTGTGGCGGCGCGAGTCGGCGCTTGTGGCGGAGCTGCGCACAGGAATCCTGAGGGACGCGCAATTGGCGCCGACTCGGCAAATGGCAACGACCCGGCCGGCCACCGCGAGGGTGGACGACCGGGTCGTAGCTGGCCCGGACGAGCAGGAGACGGGGCACCCGCCCGCCCGGTGGCTGAGTGGTGAGCTGCGGCCAGATGTCAGATCGCCTTGCCGTCACGCTGGGTGGCGGTGAGGTCGAACTTCACGGTGGTGCTGAGGCTCTTGAAGTCGTTGTCAGCGGTCTCCGGGAGCGTCAGGGTCACGCGAAGGTGGGACTCCTTGCCCACCGCGTTCAGCGCCTCGGCCACTCCGGCGAGCGTGCGGTCCGCGCCGAGCACCGCTCCCGGGGCCAGCGGCGCGGGCAGGACAGACTCCGTGGGGCAGGTCATGGTCTTGGTAGCAGCGTTGACGTTCCACTTGACAGCGCACGCGTCGATGGCGAGCTGCAGACCCTTGGTCGCGTCGCTGGTGAGCAGGTTGGACTGGGCCGCGGTGGTGGTGAGCGTGACCGTCTTGAAGTCGACGCTGTCCGCGGGGCGGGTCAGGGTGAGGGGGCGCTGGATGGAGTCACCGGGGACCATGCCCGCCACGGGGTCACTGATCTGGGCCTTGAGGTCCACGAACTCGACCTTGCCGGTGGCGACCGTCTGGTCGGCGGTGGTGGTGTCGGTGAAGGCACCGAAGGTGCCCATACCGGCGACCGACGCGGCACCCGCGAGGAGAGCAACCGATGCGATCACCTTCGTGGCAGTGGCACGGCGGGCGGGGCGGGTGATCTTGCGCATCGGGTTCTCCTTGGTCTGGTGCCAGCCGGATATCGGCTGGCGTTCTCTCGATAACCAGAACTCTGCCGCCCACGATTCAAGGCAAGGACCGGAAGATCCACGCCTTTGCCTCAAGGAAGGTGCAAGCGTTTCCAGGAGATCCTTCACGCAATCCCGAGAACCCCTCCTTCGGCGCCACAAGCGCCGACTCGGCGCACCATTGGCGCCGACTCACTGCACCATTCGGGCCGACTCGGCAAATGGCAACGACCCGGCCGGCCACCGCGAGGGTGGACGACCGGGTCGTAGCTGGCCCGGACGAGCAGGAGACGGGGCACCCGCCCGCCCGGTGGCTGAGTGGTGAGCTGCGGCCAGATGTCAGATCGCCTTGCCGTCACGCTGGGTGGCGGTGAGGTCGAACTTCACGGTGGTGCTGAGGCTCTTGAAGTCGTTGTCAGCGGTCTCCGGGAGCGTCAGGGTCACGCGAAGGTGGGACTCCTTGCCCACCGCGTTCAGCGCCTCGGCCACTCCGGCGAGCGTGCGGTCCGCGCCGAGCACCGCTCCCGGGGCCAGCGGCGCGGGCAGGACAGACTCCGTGGGGCAGGTCATGGTCTTGGTAGCAGCGTTGACGTTCCACTTGACAGCGCACGCGTCGATGGCGAGCTGCAGACCCTTGGTCGCGTCGCTGGTGAGCAGGTTGGACTGGGCCGCGGTGGTGGTGAGCGTGACCGTCTTGAAGTCGACGCTGTCCGCGGGGCGGGTCAGGGTGAGGGGGCGCTGGATGGAGTCACCGGGGACCATGCCCGCCACGGGGTCACTGATCTGGGCCTTGAGGTCCACGAACTCGACCTTGCCGGTGGCGACCGTCTGGTCGGCGGTGGTGGTGTCGGTGAAGGCACCGAAGGTGCCCATACCGGCGACCGACGCGGCACCCGCGAGGAGAGCAACCGATGCGATCACCTTCGTGGCAGTGGCACGGCGGGCGGGGCGGGTGATCTTGCGCATCGGGTTCTCCTTGGTCTGGTGCCAGCCGGATATCGGCTGGCGTTCTCTCGATAACCAGAACTCTGCCGCCCACGATTCAAGGCAAGGACCGGAAGATCCACGCCTTTGCCTCAAGGAAGGTGCAAGCGTTTCCAGGAGATCCTTCACGCAATCCCGAGAACCCCTCCTTCGGCGCCACAAGCGCCGACTCGGCGCACCATTCGCGCCGACTCGGCGCACCATTCGGGCCGACTCGGCGCACCATTCGGGCCGACTCGGCAAATGACAACGACCCGGCCGGCCACCGCGAGGGTGGACGACCGGGTCGTAGCTGGCCCGGGCGGGCAGGAGACGGGGCACCCGCCCGCCCGGGGGCCTGGTGCGGCCAGGCGTCAGCGGGCCTCGCCGGCGCGCTGGGTCGCGTCGAAGGTGAACGTGACGGTGGCGTTCTTGTTCTTGAGCGCGTTCTGGTCCGCCACCGTGTTCGGCAGGGCCAGCTTGACCCGCAGGTACGCCTCGCCCTCGGCGTTCACCCTGGTGACCGAGTCGGTCAGCGCGCGGTTCTGACCGACGACGTCGGTCTCCGCGATGACGGGGGTGGTCGTGCCACCGGTGCACGTCCAGGCCTTGCCGTCCTCGGTCCACGGCACGGAGCACTCGTCAACCGTGAGCTGGAGCCCCGTGGCCGCGGCCGTCAGCCCCGCCTCGCCGACCGCGGTGGTGGTGAGCTTCAGCGACTCGAAGGTCTCACTGTCCTTGTCCCGGATCAGGGTGACAGGGCGCTCGATCCAGTCGCCCGGGACCATGCCCTCGACGTCGGCGCTGAGCTGGGCCTTGAGGTCTACGAACTCGACGGTGCCGGTGGCGACCGCCTGGTTCGCGGTGGTGGTGTCGGTGAAGGCACCGAAGGTACCGAGACCGGCGACCGACGCGGCACCCGCGAGGAGAGCAACCGATGCGATGACCTTCGTGGCAGTGGCACGGCGGGCGGGGCGGGTGATCTTGCGCATCGGGTTCTCCTCGGTCTGGTGCCAGCCGGGTGTCGGCTGGCGTTCTCTCGATAACCAGAACTCTGCCGCCCCCGATTCAAGGCAAGGACCGGCAAAACCCCCTGCGTTGCCTCACGTTGTCTCAAGGAAAGGTGAAGCACCCGAGGGAGGGCGGCCGAGGGCGCCTCAGTCCTCCCAGAACACCCGGTCGACCACGGCGCGCGCCTTGCGGGTGCAGCGCAGGTGGTCGTTGACCATCTCCTCCGACTCCCCCGGCCCGTAGCCGAGGATGTTGGCCACCCCGACCCGCTCGCGGGTGTCGCGCGGCAGCTGGTCGCTGGGCTTGCCGCGCACCAGGGTCGCGGCGTTGCGGGTGCGCGACACCCGCCGCCAGGCGTGCTCGAGCACCTCGGCGTCCCCGGCCTCGATCAGTCCTGCCTCGAGTGCGGCCGACAGCGCGGAGAGCGTGCGCGGGGTGCGCAGCCCGGGGACCTGCCCGGCGAAGCGCATCTGGATCAGCTGCACGGTCCACTCGATGTCGGTGAGCCCGCCCGGCCCCAGCTTGAGGTGGGTCTGCGGGTCAGCGCCGCGCGGCAGCCGCTCACGGTCGACGCGTGCCTTGATCCGGCGTACCTCCAAGACGTCGTCGGCGCTGATGCCGGCCTCGGGGAAGCGCAGCGGGTCGATGAGCTCGGTGAACCGGCGGCGTACGTCGGGGTCGCCGACCACCGCGTCGGCGCGCAGCAGCGCCTGGGCCTCCCACACCTTCGACCAGCGCGCGTAGTAGGCGGCATAGGAGTCCAGGGTCCGCACCAGCGCGCCCTGCCGGCCCTCGGGGCGCAGGTCGGCGTCGACCTCGAGGGCCGGGTCCGAGCCGGGCGCGCCGAGCAGCCGGCGCAGCTCGTTGGCCACCGCCTGGGCGTACGACGAGGCCTGCTGCGGGTCGGCGCCGGGCACCGGCTCGTGCACGAACAGCACGTCGGCGTCGCTGCCGTAGGACAGCTCGAAGCCGCCGTAGCGGCCCATCGCGACGATCGCCATCCGGGTCGGGGCCTCCTCCAGCCCGCGCTGGCGTCGTACGGCGGCCTCCACCACCCGCAGCGTCGACTCGAGCGTGGCGTCGGTGAGCCGGGTCAGCCCGTCGCCGACGTCGGCGACGTCGGTCAGCCCGAGCACGTCTCCGGAGGCGATGCGCACCAGCTCGCGGCGCCGGATCGCGCGGATGCGGCGCACCGCTTCCTCGGGGTCCTCCTGACGGCGCGCGGTCGCGACCATCTCGGCGGTCAGCGCCTCGGCGCCCGAGGGCACCAGGTCGCCGGCCAGCATCCGCACCCCCTCCGGCTCGCGCTCGAGCAGGGCGGTGACGTAGCGGGAGGTGGCCAGCAGCCGCGCCAGGCGCTGGGCGACCTGGCCCTCGTCGCGCAGCGTGGCGAGGTACCACGGCGTCGAGCCCAACGACTCGCTGATCCGGCGGAAGCCGAACAGCCCCGCGTCGGGGTCGGCGCCCTCGGCGAACCAGTCGAGCATCGCGGGCAGCAGCGTGCGCTGGATGTTGGCGCGGCGCGAGACCCCGCTGGTGAGCGCCTCGAGGTGGCGCAGCGCGGCGCGGGCGTCGATGTAGCCGAGGGCGCGCAGCCGCTTCTCCGCGGCCTCGGGCGAGAGCCGGACCTCATGGCCCGGGATGGACGCCACCGCCGAGAGCAACGGGCGGTAGAAGAGCTTCTCGTGCAGCCGCCGGACCTCGCGGCGGTGGTGCTCGAAGACTCGGGCGAAGCTCGCCGCGGGGTTCTTCATGAAGCCCAGGCTGCGACCCAGGCAGCGCAGCGCCTCCTCGTCGTCGGGCAGCACGTGGGTGCGCTGGAGGCGGCGCAGCTGGATGCGGTGCTCCAGGGCGCGCAGGAAGGCGTAGGCCTCGTGCATCGCCTCGCCGTCCTCGCGCCCGACGTACCCGCCGCGGGTGAGCTCGGCGAGCGCGCTCAGGGTCGTGGGCACCCGGATCCGCTCGTCGGCGCGCCCGTGCACCAGCTGCAGCAGCTGCACCGCGAATTCCACGTCGCGCAGGCCCCCGGAGCCCAGCTTGATCTGGCGCTCGGCCTCCTTGGCCGGGATGTGGTCGATGACCCGGCGCCGCATCGCCTGGGTGTCCTCGACGAAGTGGTCGCGCTCGGCGGCGCTCCACACCATCGGCGCGACCATCTCGACGTACGCCGCGCCGAGGTCGAGGTCGCCGGCGACCGGGCGGGCCTTGAGCAGGGCCTGGAACTCCCAGGTCTTGGCCCACCGCTCGTAGTAGCCGCGGTGGCTGGCCAGGGTGCGCACCAGCGGCCCGGCCTTGCCCTCGGGGCGCAGCGCGGCGTCGACGGGCCAGATGGTGCCCTCGCCGGTGTGGTCGGAGCAGATCCGGATCAGGTTGCTCGCCAGCTGGGTCGCGGCGCGCAGGGCAGCCGCGTCGGGGGCGCCCTCGACCGGCTCGTGGACGAAGATCACGTCGACGTCGGAGACGTAGTTGAGCTCGTGGCCGCCGCACTTGCCCATCGCGACGACCGCCAGGCGCACCAGGTCAGCCGGCTCCCCCACCCGCTGGCGGGCGATGGCGAGCGCGGCCTCGAGGGTGCCGGCGGCGAGGTCGGAGAGCTCCGCGGCGACGTCGTCGACCCCGACGCCGTGGGCCAGGTCGCGGGCGACCAGGCGCAGCAGCAGCCGGCGGTACTCCACCCGCAGCGCGTCCACCGCCTCCGCGTCGGGCACGCCGGCCACCGGGGAGTCGGCGTGCGGGTCGGCGCCGACGACGCGCAGCAGGCTCTCGCGCAGTGCGTACGCCGGGGGGCGGGTCGATCCCAGCAGCGGGTCGGTGAGCTCGTGCCAGTGTTCGGGGTGGTGCACCAGGTGGTCGCCGAGGGCGGGGCTGGCGCCCAGCACGGCGAGCATGCGCATCGCGGTGCCCTCGTCGTCGGCGAGGGCGTCGAGCAGCGTGGCGGCGTCCGGCGCCGCCTCGACCAGGCGGGTCAGCCCCGCGAGCGCCTCGTCGGGGTCGGCGGCCAGGCCGAACACCGAGAGCAGTGGGTCGGCCGCCTCGCCCAGGGCACGCAGACGCTCCAGCGCCACCTCGGTGTCGACGAACCCGAGCCGCAGCAGCGCGATCCTGCCGGTGGTCGGGCGGATCACGGGGTCACCGTCCCGGGCAGCAGCGCGAGCGCGAGCAGCGCCAGACCGCCGAGCGGCATCACGAACGCCACCCCCAGGCCCAGCAGCGGCACCGCGAGCACGATCAGCGCCACCCCGAGCAGCACGCAGGCGACCCGCGTCGCCCGGTCGCGGCCCTCGAGCCGGCGCAGCCCGAGCACGCACAACCCGAGGAGCACCAGCCCGACCAGCGCCCGGGCGAGCACGAGCGGGAGCCGGTCCTCGACCTCACGCCCGTCGGCGAGCACCTCCGCCAGCGCGCCCAGCGTCACCAGCGCCGACGGGAGGAACGCCGCCCACAGGGCGACGTGCAGCGCCCGGGCGCGGCGCGGTGAGTAGAGCACCGCGGCCGTCCCGTCGCTGTCCACGTGAAGTCCGTGCCCCCTGCTTCGACCCGTCGCGCTCTCAGAGCACCGGCAGCATCTGGTCGCGCTCGAAGGCGGAGACCTGGCCGCGGTACTGGTCCCACTCCGCGCGCTTGTTGCGCAGGAAGTAGTCGAAGACGTGCTCGCCCAGGGTCTCGGCCAGCAGCTCGGAGTCCTCCGCGACGTTGATCGCCTCGGACAGGCTGCGCGGCAGCGGCTGGATGCCGAGCGCCTTGCGCTCGCGCCCGCTGAGCGCCCACACGTCGTCCTCGGCCTCGCGGGGCAGCTCGTAGCCGCCCTCGATCCCCTTCATGCCGGCGGCCAGGGTGACCGCGAAGGCGAGGTAGGGGTTGCAGGCGGCGTCGACGGTGCGCAGCTCGACGCGGGTGGACTGGCCCTTCTCGGGCTTGTACATCGGCACCCGGATCATCGCCGAGCGGTTGTTGTGGCCCCAGCAGATGTAGGAGGGGGCCTCGCCGCCGGTCATCATCCGCTTGTAGCTGTTGACCCACTGGTTGGTGACCACGCTGATCTCGCTCGCGTGGCGCAGCACACCGGCGATGAACTGACGCCCGGTCTGGGAGAGCTGATATTGCGCGCCGGCCTCGTAGAAGGCGTTCTGGTCGCCCTCGAACAGCGAGACGTGGGTGTGCATGCCCGACCCGGGGTGGGTGGTGAACGGCTTGGGCATGAACGAGGCCCAGATGCCCTGGTTGAGCGCCACCTCACGGATGACGGTGCGGAAGGTCATGATGTTGTCGGCGGTGCTCAGCGCGTCGGCGTAGCGCAGGTCGATCTCCTGCTGGCCGGGGCCGGCCTCGTGGTGGCTGAACTCCACCGAGATGCCCATCGACTCGAGCATGTGGATCGCCTCGCGGCGGAAGTCCGCACCCATCGACTGCGCGGTGTGGTCGAAGTAGCCGCTGCGGTCGACCGGCTCGGGCTCGGCGCCCGGCACCGGGGTGTCCTTGAAGAGGTAGAACTCGATCTCGGGGTGGGTGTAGAAGGTGAAGCCCTTGTCGGCCGCCTTGCTCAGGGTGCGCTTGAGCACGTGACGCGGGTCGGCGTACGACGGGGAGCCGTCGGGCATCTCGATGTCGCAGAACATCCGCGCGGTGCTGGGCGAGTCACCGCGCCACGGCAGGATCTGGAACGTCGTGGGGTCGGGCTTGGCCAGCATGTCGGCCTCGTGCACCCGCGCGAAGCCCTCGATCGCCGAGCCGTCGAAGCCGATGCCCTCGGAGAAGGCGCCCTCCAGCTCCGCCGGGGCGACCGCGACCGACTTGAGGAAGCCGAGCACGTCGGTGAACCACAGCCGGACGAACCGGACGTCTCGCTCCTCAAGAGCGCGGAGAACGAAGTCTTCCTGCTTGCCCATGACCGCACCCTATCCACGTGTACGGACAGTCGGCGAAGGTGCCCACCTGTGAGCCGGCGCGGCCCGGCCGGTGCCTGGCCGGTGCTCGACGAGCGCTCAGGACGGGGGCACCGACTCCAGGTCGGCCAGCCACGCGGCCGGGCTCGCGTCGGAGGGCATCCGCCAGTCCCCGCGCGGTGACATGGTGCCGCCGGCGCTGACCTTGGGCCCGTTGGGCAGTGCGGAGCGCTTGAACTGGGAGGCGAAGAAGCGCCGGACGAAGACCTCCAGCCAGCGCCGTACCTCCCCCAGGTCGTAGGCCACCCGCTTGTCCTCGGGGAAACCGGGCGGCCACTCCCCCGCGTCGGCGTCGTGCCAGGCGTGCCAGGCCAGGAACGCGACCCGGCTGGGCCGCATGCCGTAGCGCAGCACGTGGAAGAGCGTGAAGTCCTGCAGCGCGTAGGGGCCGACCGTGTCCTCGGTGCTCTGCGGGCGCTCGTCCTCCCGGCTCGGCACCAGCTCCGGGGAGATCTCCTGGTCGAGGATCTCCTGGAGCACCTCGACGGTCTCGGCGTCGAACTGGTCGTGGCCGATCACCCACCGGATCAGGTGCTGGATCAGGGTCTTGGGCACCCCGGCGTTGACGTTGTAGTGCGACATCTGGTCGCCCACGCCGTAGGTGCACCAGCCCAGCGCGAGCTCGGAGAGGTCGCCGGTGCCGAGCACGATGCCGCGGCGCTGGTTGGCCAGGCGGAACAGGTAGTCGGTGCGCAGCCCGGCCTGGACGTTCTCGAAGGTGACGTCGTAGACCTCCTCGCCGCGGGCGAACGGGTGCCCCATGTCATTGAGCATCTGGCGCGCGGCCGGGGTGATGTCGATCGTCTCGTAGGTGGTGCCGAGCGACTTCATCAGGCGTACGGCGTTGGTGCGCGTCACGTCGCTGGTCGCGAACCCGGGCAGCGTGAAGGCCAGGATGTCGCTGCGCGGGCGGCCCAGCCGGTCCATGGCGTTGGCGGCCACGATCAGCGCGTGGGTGGAGTCCAGGCCGCCGGACACCCCGATGACGATCTTCGGGTCGCCGATGGCCCGCAGCCGCTGCTCGAGCCCGGAGACCTGGATGTTGTAGGCCTCGTAGCAGTCCTGGGCGAGTCGCGCGGGGTCGTCGGGCACGAACGGGAAACGGTCCACCCGGCGGCGCAGCCCCACGTCGCCGGTCGGCGGCGAGAGCCGGAACTCGACGCGGCGGAAACCCCGGCCCGTGGAGCGGCCGGCGAGCGAGCGGCGGTTGTCGTCGAAGGTGCCGGTGCGCAGCCGCTCCAGGCGGATCCGGTCCAGGTCGACGTCGACGACGGTGCGCCGCGCGCCGTCGGGGAACCGCTCGGTCTCCCCCAGCAGCTCGCCGTGCTCGTAGACCATCGTCTGGCCATCCCACGACAGGTCGGTGCTGGACTCGCCCTGCCCGGCCGCGGCGTACACGTAGGCGGCGAGGCAGCGTGAGGACGCCGAGCGGACCATCAGCCGGCGGTCCTCGGCGCGGCCGACCGTGATCGGGCTGCCGGAGAGGTTGGCGAGCACGCTGGCCCCGGCGAGCGCGGCCTCCGCGCTGGGCGGGACCGGCACCCACATGTCCTCGCAGACCTCGGCGTGCAGCACCAGCCCGGGCACGTCGACGGCGTCGAAGAGCAGGTCGGACCCGATCGGGACCTCCTCGCCGGCCAGCACGACGGTGCCGGTGACGTCGTCGCCGGGCGCGAACCAGCGGCGCTCGTAGAACTCCCGGTAGGTCGGCAGGTAGGACTTCGGGGCCACGCCCAGGACCCGGCCGCGGTGCACCACGACCGCGGTGTTGAGGACCCGGTTGCCGTGGGCCAGCGGGGCGCCGACGACCAGCACCGGGGTCAGGTCGACCGAGGCGCTGACCAGCTCCTCCAGGGCGCCCTGCACGGCGTCGAGCAGCGGGTCCTGGAGGAACAGGTCGTCGAGGGCGTAGCCGGACAGGCACAGCTCGGGGAAGACCGCCACCGCCACGCCGTCGTCGTGGCAGGCCCGGGCCTGCTCGAGCACGTGCGCGAGGTTGGTCGCGGGGTCGGCGACCCGGACCGGCAGGGTGACGGCGGCGACGCGCGCGAAGCCGTGGGCGTAGGCGGAGTAGAAGTCCACGCGGGTGAGTTTCGCACCCCCGGCCAGTGCCCGACCCCGGGCGACCACCCTGGACGGGACTCAGGCCTGCGCGAGGATCGACCAGGCCGAGGCGAGCACGTGGAAAGGTCCCTCGGGCAGCCGGCGTCGGCACTCCTCGCGCAACCGGTCGGCGGAGTCGCCGCGGCAGCTGGCGACGTGCGCGCCGGCCGGGCCGACCCCCAGCGTGTAGGGCTCCCACCAGTCCTCGAAGGACTCGTGGCGCACCCGGACGGTGAGCCGGTCGGCGGCGGTCACCCGCAGCCCCGCGGCCTCGACCAGGCGGGGCAGGTCGTCCTTGGCGGTGCCCGGCAGCGCGGCCTCGCCGCGCACGTCGGGCTCCAGGGCCCGCACGGCGCTCCAGAACGCCGAGACCGGACCGCTGTCCCCGGCGTGGTCCCACACGCAGGCCGCGAGGGTGCCGCCCGGGCCCGCGACCCGCGCCATCTCCCGCAGCCCGGCGACCGGGTCGGGCAGGAACTGCACCACGAGCTGCGCCAGCACCAGGTCGTACGACGCGTCGTCGAACGGCAGCCGGCTGGCGTCGCCGCGGCGTACGAGCGCCCCCGGACACCGCTCCGCGGTGGCGTCGACGAAGGCGGGCACCGGGTCGACGGCGGCCACGTGGGCGGGACCCAGACGCTGCACGAGCCGCTCGGTCAGGGCCCCGGGGCCGCAGCCGACGTCGAGCGCGCGTTGTCCGGGCTCGGCCCCGCCGGCCTCGACGAACAGCTCGGCGAGCGGTTCGGAGTAGCGGCCCATGAACTGGTTGTAGGCCTGCGCGGACACCTCGAAGGACACACCTGGCTCCCGGGACTCGGCACCTGTGTCGGGCGATGAGTTCGCCTCGTCGATCCAGTCTGACTCCCAGCGCATCCCGGCGCCACCACCCTCCTGGAGGAACGATGTCCGCTCCTGCTTCCCCCACGGCCCCCGCGACCGTCGTCATCAGTCCGTGCCTGTGGTTCGACGACGGCCTGGAGGCGGCGATGGACTTCTACACCGCGGTCTTCCCGAACTCCACGGTCGGCGACGTGCTGCGCCGCTCCGACCCCGACGGCGGTCAGGGCGGCGTGGTCGCCGCCGACTTCACCCTCGGCGGCGTGATGTTCCGCGGCATCAACGGCGGCCCGCAGTTCCGCTTCAGCGAGGCGGTCTCCTTCCAGATCGACTGCGCCGACCAGGCGGAGGTCGACCACTACTGGGAGCGGCTCACCGACGGCGGGGAAGAGTCGATGTGCGGCTGGCTCAAGGACCGCTTCGGCGTCTCCTGGCAGGTCACCCCGCGCCGCCTCTATGAGCTGCTGCGCGACCCGGACCCGGCGCGCGCGTACGCCGCCCAGGAGGCGATGCTGCAGATGCGCCGGATCGTGGTGGCCGATCTCGAGGCCGCCGCGGACGCCGCGGCACCCGCGTGAGGGCCCTCACGGTGATCGCGCCGGTGGGACCGGTCTAGCCTGAGGGCCGTCCGGGGACTCCACGAGGGAGCCTCGAGACGTCACAGGAAACGGAGCTCGACGATGAGCGAAGAGACCGCGCCGTACGGCAGCGGCGCGGCGGCCACCGAGACCGCCGCCACCCCCCGCAAGCGGATCCGCACCCACCACCTGCGCGAGCTCAAGGAGCGCGGCGAGCGCTTCGCGATGCTCACCGCCTACGACCAGTACACCGCCCAGGTCTTCGACGAGGCCGGCATCGAGGTGCTGCTCGTCGGCGACAGCGCCTCCAACAACGTCTTCGGCAACGAGACCTCGCTGCCGGTCACGGTCGACGAGCTGATCCCGCTGACCCGCGCGGTGTCCCGCTCCGCGCGGCGCGCGCTGGTCGTCGGCGACCTGCCGTTCGGGTCCTACCAGGCCTCCCCGGAGCAGGGCTACCTCACCGCGGTGCGGTTCATGAAGGAGGGCGGCGCGCACTGCGTCAAGCTCGAGGGCGGCGCGGAGATGGCCCCGGTCATCACCCGCATGGCCCAGGGCGGCATCCCGGTCATGGCGCACATCGGCTTCACCCCGCAGAGCGAGCACACCCTCGGCGGCTACCGCGTGCAGGGCCGCGGCGAGACCGCCCAGCGCATCCTCGCCGACGCCCGGGCCGTCGAGGCGGCCGGTGCGTTCGCCGTGGTGATGGAGATGGTGCCCGGCGACGTGGCCGCGGAGGTGACCCGCGAGCTGTCGATCCCCACCATCGGCATCGGCGCCGGCAACCAGTGCGACGGCCAGGTGCTGGTGTGGCAGGACGCCTTCGGACTGCGGACCGGCAAGATGCCGCGCTTCGTCAAGCAGTACGCCGACGTGCGCACCGCCCTGCTCGACGGCGCTCGCGCATATGCCGAGGACGTCCGGGCCGGGACGTTCCCCGGGCCCGAGCACACCTTCTGAGCCGCCGCGGGGTGCGCGTAACTCCGCAATTGCGCCGGGAAGCACCTCCTACCCACCGGTAGCAGTACTTTTCCGCGCAATTGCGCGGAAAAGCGCACCCCGCGCACGCACCCATGACATCCGTCATGGCCAGGTCGTGACGTCCGGGCGAGGGCGCCGGGCCGCAGCGGCCCGAGGGTGGAGCCATGACTCCCACCAGCACCCTCACCCGGACCGCCGCAGTCCGCCTCGAGGGCGTCACCAGGTCCTTCGGCGCCGTCGAGGCGGTCCGCGGGATCGACCTCACCCTCCAGCAGGGTGAGGTCGTGGCGTTCCTCGGGCCCAACGGCGCCGGCAAGACCACCACCATCGACATGCTCCTGGGACTCACCCAGCCGACCACCGGGACCGTCCGGGTGCTCGGGCACACGCCGCGCGAGGCGATCGCGCGCGGACTGGTCTCCGCGGTGATGCAGACCGGCGGGCTGCTCAAGGACCTGACCGTGCGCGAGACCGTCGCCTACGTCGCGAGCCTCTTCGCCCGGCCCCGCCCCGTCGAGGAAGTGCTCGCCGACGCCGACATCACCGCGATCGCGGACCGCCTGGTCGCGAAGTGCTCGGGCGGGGAGCAGCAGCGGCTGCGCTTCGCGATGGCGCTGGTGCCCGACCCGGCCCTGCTCCTGCTCGACGAGCCCACCACCGGGATGGACGTCGAGGCCCGGCGTACGTTCTGGGCGGCGATCCGCCGCGACGCCGCCCGCGGGCGCACCGTCCTGTTCGCCACCCACTACCTCGAGGAGGCCGACCAGTACGCCGACCGCATCGTGCTGGTCCGCGAGGGGCGGATCGTGGCCGACGGCAGCGCCGCCGAGATCAAGGCGCGCGCCACCGGCCGGACGGTGCGCGCGACGTTGTCCGCGCCCGATCCCGACGCCCTGCGCACGCTCGGTGCGCTGCCCGGCGTCACCGGCGTCGAGGTCCGCGGGGAGAGCGTGCTCGTGCACACCACCGCCAGCGACACCACCGCGCGCCACCTGCTCACGCACACCGCGGCACGCGACCTGGAGATCACCGCCCACGGACTCGAGGACGCGTTCCTCAGCCTGACCGGGGAGGCGGCCCGATGAGCACGATCGACACCTCCGTCGACATCGCTGTGGACATCTCTGGGCGACGGGTGCCCCGACTGGGCGGGTTCAGCCTCACCGTGCTCCGCATCGAGCTGCGCCGGATGCTGCGCAACCGCAACACCCTGGCGTTCGCGCTGCTGCTCCCCGCGGCGCTGTTCCTGTCCTTCGGCTCCACCGAGGGCTGGGAGGAGAGCGTCGGCAACGGCAACGTCGCGGCGTACATCATGGTCTCGATGGCCCTGTACGGCGCCGCGCTGACCGCCGCGTCCGGCGGCACCACGGTGGCGATGGAGCGCTCCCTGGGCTGGTCGCGCCAGCTCAGGCTGACCCCGCTGCACCCCGGGGTCCACGTGGCCACCAAGGTCGTCCTCGCGCTGGTGCTCGGCGCGGTCGCGATCGTCGTGGTCAACCTCGTCGGCGTCGTGCAGGGCAAGCCCGCGATGCCGCTGCGGATCTGGCTCGCCTGCGCGCTGCTCAGCCTGCTGTGCACGCTGGTGTTCGCCGCGCTCGGCGTCCTCGTCGGGTTCCTGGTCCCCGGGGAGAACGCCATGCAGATCCTCGGCCCCGGCCTGGCGGTCCTCTCCTTCCTGGGCAACGTCTTCATCCCGATCGAGGAGGGCACCACCGTCTACGCCGTGGCCCAGTGGACGCCGATGTTCGGGGTCGCCGAGATCAGCCGCTACCCCCTCACCGACGACCTGGCCTGGACGGCGGTGCTCAACGCCGCGGTCTGGCTGCTGCTCCTCGTCACCGGCGCCGCCTGGCGGATGAGCCGGGACACCGCCCGGGTCTGAGCCCGCCGTGACTACGCTCGCCCCCGTGCCCCTGACCGAGCCGCGCCGGCCCGCCCTGCTGGACCACCTCGGTCCGGTCTTCGCCGCCCTGTGGCTGTTCTTCCTGCTCGACCCGCTGCTCGAGGCCTGGTCGCAGCGCGACGAGGCGGCCGGCCTCGTGGGGCTGCTCGCGACGATCGTGTTCGCCGCCGCCTACATGACCCTGTGGCTGCGGGTGCGCACCGAGCCGCACCGCTTGGTCGAGAACCCCCCGGCACGGGAGGCGGCGGCGTACCTCGTCGTCCTCGTGGGCCTCGCCGTCGTCATGCTCGTGTGCCTGGGCGAGCCGGGCATGTCGGCAACCGTCTACCTCGGCGTGGTGGCCGTGATGGTCCTGCCGCTGCGGGCCGCGGCAGCGCTGGTCACCCTGCTGGTCGTGGGTGCCGTGTCGGTCGGGACGCTCGCGGGCTGGGGCAGCCAGGCAGGCATCATGTTCGCGATCGTCTCGACGGCCCTGGCGATCCTCGGGATGCGGGCGGTGCTGCGCAGCAACCAGGCCCTGGTGCAGGCGGAGCAGGAGAACGCCCGGCTCGCGGCCGATCACGAGCGCAACCGCCTGGCCCGCGACCTGCACGACATCCTGGGGCACTCCCTGACCGTCATCACCGTCAAGGCCGAGCTGGCCCAGCGGCTGCTGGACCTCGACGTCGACCGGGCCCGCACCGAGCTCGCCGACCTCGAGCGCCTCAGCCGCGACGCGCTCGCCGACGTACGCCGCGCGGTCGAGGGCTACCGCGAGCTCACGCTGCCCGGCGAGCTGACCCGGGCGCGCGCGGCGCTGGCCGCCGCCGAGATCGAGGCCCGGGTGCCGGGCTCGGCCGAGGAGGTGCCCAGCGAGCTGCGCGAGCTCTTCGCCTGGGCGGTGCGCGAGGGCGTCACCAACGTGATCCGGCACTCCGGGGCCCGCACCTGCGAGGTGGCCCTCTCCCCCACCTGCGTGGAGGTGCGCGACGACGGGGCCGGGCCTGCGGCCGCGTCCCCGGCCGGGCTCACCGTGTCCGACGGCACCGGCCTCGCCGGCCTGCGCGAGCGGGCGGCCGCCGTCGGCGCCACCGTGCGGGTCCGCGCCTTGGAGCCGGGGTTCTGCCTGCAGGTGGCCCGACCGTGAGCGGGAGCATCCGGCTGCTGCTCGCCGACGACCAGGCGCTGGTGCGCGGCGCCCTCGCCGCGCTGCTCGGCCTGGAGCCCGACCTCGAGGTGGTCGCCGAGGTCGGCTCCGGCGATGCGGTGCTGGCCGCCGTGCTCGAGCACCGCCCCGACGTCGCGCTGCTCGACGTGGAGATGCCGGGGCTCGACGGGATCGCCGCGACCGCCGAGGTACGCCGGGCCGCGCCGGACACCCGGGTGCTGATCGTGACCACCTTCGGGCGGCCGGGCTACCTGCGCCGGGCGCTGCAGGCCGGCGCCGCCGGCTTCGTCGTGAAGGACACCCCGGCGGCCCGCCTCGCCGACGCCGTACGCCGGGTGCACGCCGGCCTGCGCGCCGTCGACCCGGTGCTGGCCGCCGACACCCTCGTGGCCGGGGACTCCCCGCTCACGCCGCGCGAGAGCGACGTCCTGCGCGCCGCCCGCGACGGCGCCTCGGTGGCCGTGATCGCCGCCCGGCTGTTCCTCTCCGAGGGCACTGTCCGCAACCACCTCTCCGCGGCGATCGGCAAGACCGGCGCCACCAACCGGGCCGAGGCGGTGCTGACCGCCGACGGGCACGGGTGGCTCTGACTGGGTGTGCCCTCGTGAGCGCCGCGGGCGCGGTGGTGCTGTCTCCCGCAGCCGATGAACGGTCGTTCTCAATCGCGGCGAAGGTCCCGATAGATGCGCTCGCGTTCGGTATCGGGGACGGAGTCGGCAACGAAGACCGCGAAGGAGTTCTTGTCGAGGCGGACGCCCACGACATCTTCGGGCGGGTACCCACGAAACGCCCACGTGGTGACCTGCTGTGGGTGCTCACCGAACACGGAGCCAGCGGCGTCCTCGCCCACGTCGTCGCAGTCCGCCTGGTCGGCAACAGAGTGTCTGCTGGCTTTCCGCTCGGTGTAGCCGTGAGAGGTGTAGACGATGCCGTCAGCCCTCACCTGGGCGGAGCAGTCACCGGAGGTCTGGGACCCGCCCGCCGAGCAACCGGACACGGCGAAGGCGAGCGTCAGCGGGACGGCTACGACGGCGATCCTCATGGTCTCACTCTCCTCCCAGGTGCCTTCGACGCGCTGATTGCCCTCGTGGTTCCCCAGCGCACGCATCAAGCCGCGCCGCGGATAGCTGCTGCTGTCTGCGCTCGTGCCGGACCCGGGTGTCGACCGCGGACGTCGGGATACCTTTCCCCATGCGTCGGCCCGCCCTCGTCTCGATCCCGTCCGCGCTCCTGCTCGGCCTCGGTCTGCTCGCGCCGGCCTCGGCCGGCGTCGCCCCGGTCCCCGGGCTCGAGGAGACGCCCCGCGCCGCGACCAGCGCCGCGACCGCTCCCGCGCCGGCCCCGGCCGCCCGCAAGGCCCCGGCCCTGCGGGTGCGCACCGTCGTCGGCGGCCTGGACATCCCCTGGGACGTCCAGCCGATCGGGCGCGGGCGGCTGCTGGTCACCGAGCGCAACACCGCCCGCCTCTGGGTCGTCTCCGACGGCGCCAAGCGGCGGGTCCGGTTCCCCAGCGGCCAGGTGTGGCGCTCCGGTGAGACCGGCCTGATGTCGCTGGAGGTCGACCCCGGCTTCGCCGACAACCGCCGCTTCTACACCTGCCAGGGCGACCGGCCCGCGGGCGGGCGCCCCGAGGTCGACGTCGTCGCCTGGCGTCTGGGCCCCGGCGCCCACCGGGCGACCCGGGTGCGCACGCTGCTGTCCGGGATGCCGGCCACCGCGGACGGTCGTCACGGCGGCTGCCGGCTGCTGGTGCTGCGCGACGGCTCGCTGCTCGTCGGCACCGGGGACGGCACCGTCGGGAGCAACCCCCGCGACCTCGCGTCGTACGGCGGCAAGACGCTGCGCCTGCTGCGCACCGGCGCCCCGTGGCCCGGCAACCCGTTCGTGAGGGCGAAGAAGAAGGCCAAGCGCTACGTGTTCACCTACGGCCACCGCAACGTGCAGGGTCTCGCCCAGCGCCGCGACGGCACCCTGTGGTCGGTCGAGCACGGCAGCTACCGCGACGACGAGGTGAACCGTCTGGTCAAGGGCGGGGACTACGGGTGGAACCCGGTGCCCGGCTACAACCAGTCGGTGCCGATGACCGACCAGTCCCTGCCCGGTCGTCAGCGCGCCGCCCGTTGGCGCTCGGGACCCTCGACGATCGCGACCAGCGGCGCCGCGTTCGTCCCGGCCCGCGGCTGGGGCGCCTACGCCGGCAATCTCGCCGTCGCCGCGCTGGCCGGCGAGCGCGTCGTCTTCCTCCGCTTTGACCGCAGCGGCAAGCTGGTGCGCACCCGGACCCCGCAGGAGCTGCGTCGCTACGGCCGGCTGCGCTCGGTCACCGTCGCACCCGGCGGCTCGCTGCTGATCACCACCTCCAACGGCGGCAACGACAAGGTGCTGCGGGTCTCGCCGCGCCGGCGCTGAGGATCGAGACCAGCGAGGAGGAGCGATGGCGGACGTCCCGCACCTGCTGCACACCGTGCTCGACACCACCGACGTACGCGGGCTGGCGGAGTTCTACCGCGAGCTGCTCGGCCTGCGCTACCGCGCCGGGGACGAGCCGCCGACCGACGGATCCCCCACCGACCCGGACTGGCTGGTGCTGGTCGACGAGCACGACGTACGCCGGCTGGCCTTCCAGCAGGTGCCGCGCCTGGAGCCGACGACCTGGCCGAGCCACGACGTACCCATGCAGCTGCACCTGGACCTGACCGTCCCCGACCTCGACGCCCTCGGACGCCACCGCGCCCGGGCGGAGTCCCTCGGCGCGCGGCTGCTGCTGGACCGCACCGACGACCCCGAGGAGCCGCTGGTGGTGCTGGCCGACCCGTCCGGGCACCCGTTCTGCCTGTTCGTGGCCTGAGCCGACGGCTCGCTCAGGCGTTCCAGTCGAGCAGCACGTCCCCGGCCAGCACCAGGGCGTACCAGCCCACGACCGCGACCACCGCCAGCACCACGACTCCGCGCGGGCGCGCGGTCCACCAGCGGCAGGCGGTCACGAACAGGGCCAGCCAGACCGCCAGGAGCAGCACGACTCCCCACCACGGGGCGACCAGGCCGCTGGCGGCGTAGAGGAAGAAGGCGGCCGCCATCCCGGACATGCCGACGAAGGGCCACGGGGAGACCGCGCGCGAGGCGGGCGGGGCCATGCCTCAGGTCTCGTCGGTGTCGGGCCCCGCGTCGTCGTTCCAGTCGGGGTCGTTGTCCCAGGAGTCGTTGCGCTCCTCGACCCGCTGCAGGGCCTGCGAGGCCTCGGCGGCGGAGGCGTAGGGCCCCAGCCGGTCGGCGTTGCGGCACCCGTCACGTCCCTCGACCGTGCGGTGCTTGAGGCAGAACCAGAACTCACCGTCGCTCATGGCCAGAACCTACACTCACCGACCGTGACTCCTGTGGCCCCTGCGACCGTCTCCCCCCGCCGACCCGTGCCCGCCCACATCCCGCGGCCCGAGTACGTCGACCAGCCCGCCCCCGCGGCGTACACCGGCGGCGAGGTCAAGGACGCCGACACCATCGAGCGGATGCGTCGCGCGGGACGCCTCGCCGCGCAGGCCCGCGAGCTGGTCGGCTCCCACGTGCGGCCCGGGGTCACCACCGACGAGCTGGACCGGATCGGCCACGAGTTCCTCTGCGACCACGGCGCCTACCCCTCCACGCTGGGCTACCGCGGGTTCCCCAAGTCGCTGTGCGCCAGCGTCAACGAGGTCGTGTGCCATGGCATCCCCGACAGCCGGGTGATCGAGGACGGCGACATCGTCAACATCGACATCACCGCGTTCCTCGACGGCGTGCACGGCGACACCAACGCCACCTTCCTCGCCGGGGACGTCGACGAGGAGAGCCGGCTGCTCGTCGAGCGCACCCGCGAGGCGCTGCGCCGCGGCATCAACGCGGTGCGCCCGGGCCGGCGCATCGACGTGATCGGCCGGGTGATCGAGTCCTACGCGAAGCGCTTCGGCTATGGCGTGGTCCGCGAGTTCACCGGGCACGGCATCGGCACCGCGTTCCACTCCGGCCTGATCGTCCCGCACTACGACGAGTCCGGCTACGACGACCTGATCGAGGTCGGCATGACCTTCACCATCGAGCCGATGCTCAACCTCGGCACCCACGAGTGGGAGATGTGGGACGACGGCTGGACCGTCGTCACCCAGGACCGCCGCCGCAGCGCGCAGTTCGAGCACACCCTGCTCGTCACCCCCGAGGGCGCCGAGGTGCTCACGGAGGTGTGAGCGCGCCGCCCGCCCGGCTGTAACGCGGGGTTATTGACGCTCCACACGCGTCCTGCGGTTGCGGAAGCGTCAACACCGCGTGCGAAGACGTCGTACGACGCGCCGCGCGCCACCCTTCGCCCAGGCCGCCCACCGTGGGAGGGTCCGGCCATGAAGACACGGGGGACGGCACTGGCCGGCGTACTGCTCACCACGATCACGACCGCCGGGCTCGGCGTCGCCACGGCTCCCAGCGCCCATGCGGCCCGCGAGGTGGTGGTCGACGAGGCCGGGGACACCACGAAGAACCGCCTCGACATCACCCACGTCACCCTGCGCAACAACGACCGCCGCATCGTCGCGCGGGTGGAGTTCGCCCGCGAGGTGGCCGGCGACCTGATCGTCAGCGTCGACCCCCGCCGGGACACCGGGATCCGCCTGATCGCGGAGCGCAAGCGCGACGGCTCGGTGCGCTCCTCGGTGCTGCCGGGGGCCTTCACCGACCGCGAGGGCGATGACGCCACCGAGCCGACCTGCACCGACCTGAAGGTGCGCTGGCGCGGGACGGTGGCCCGGCTGGCGCTGCCGTCGCGCTGCCTGCACGACGGCGACTACGGCGCGCTCCGGTTCAGCGTGCTCACCGAGAACGGTGGCGACTCCGACTACGCCCCTGAGACCGAGACCGGTGCGACCGGCTGGGTCGCCCGCGGCTGAGCCGGTACGCCGGCCTCAGGCCAGGTCGTCGTACGAGCGCTCGCCGATCTCGGCGAGACGCCGCTCCACCCGCAGCACCGCGGTCTCGTGCTCGGGCTCGCCGCTCATCGCGGCCGCGAGGCGCAGGTGCGGCAGCGCCTCGGCGAAGCGCGACTGACGCTCCAACGCTCGACCCAGCGCGTGGCGCGCCCAGTCGTCGTCGGGGTTGTCGGCGACCAGGGACTTGAGCTCCTCCTCGGCACGCCCGAGCTGGGCGCGGATCAGGAAGGCCCACGCCCGCAGCGAGCGCAGCCCGGTGTTGGTGGGCTCCTCGGCCAAGGCCGGCTCGATCACCTCGAGGGCCTCCACCGGCGCGCGGCGCGACAGCAGGTCGTGGGCGGTGCTGTACGCCGCCTCGTGGCCGCGCTGGCCCGGGAACACCACCGGCGGGGCCTGGAGCTCCTCGAACGACTCGTCCATGCGACCAACCTAGACGGGTGTGATCGTGGATGTGAGAGGCTGTGCCCGCGGATGGGCTGGCCGGGCGACCGCGCCGTACTCCTCGGAGTACGTCGAGGAAGGTCCGGGCTCCACAGGGCAGGGTGGTGGGTAACGCCCACCCGGGGTGACCCGCGGGACAGTGCCACAGAGAACAGACCGCCTCCGGGCTCGGGCAACCGGGCCGGGGGGTAAGGGTGAAACGGTGGTGCAAGAGACCACCAGCGGCTCGGGCGACCGAGCTGGCTAGGTAAACCCCACCCGGAGCAAGGTCAAGAAGCCGCGGTTTCGCACCGCGGTGCGCGTGCGTTCGAGGGCGGCCCGCCCGAGCACGCGGGTAGATCGCTGGAGGCTGTCGGCAACGGCAGTCGTAGATGGATGGTCGCCACCCGGACGCCCGCAAGGGCCCCGGGGACAGAACCCGGCCTACAGGTCAGCCCGTCCGCACAACAACCTGGGCCCCAGTGTCCGAGACCGATGACGTCACCGCTCGCACTTGGCTGCCGTCTAGGGGACGTCGCGACCGGGCGCGACCAGGCAGGATCGCACGCTCTCGGTCGCGCAGGGAGCCGGCCCGGTCGGACGAACGATCCGACCGATCCGACCGAGCCGACTCGGGCCGATCCCAGGACGGGGCGGCCGCGGGGCGCTACCCGCCTGCCCGGATCAGGTCAGCGTTGTCCCGGACCAACAGCTGGTCCCGCAGCGCCATCTCGAGAGTCGATCGGAGCAGCGCGACGGCTGGCGCAGTCCGCCGCTTCCAGCCGAACTGGGCGAGCGTCTCGACGTAAAGATCGTCCTCGGTGATTCCCCAGGCCGCCCGGCTGATCGCGACCATAGCATTCACGACCTCCAGAGGATGGATCTCATCCAGCACGCGCGGATCGTCACTGCCCGCCGTCCGGAAGCCCGCGAAGGTGCTCAGGTCGGCCGGGGCACTCCACGCGAACCCGAAACTGTCCCGCTGCGCTGCAGGTACCAGTCTGCTGATCGCTTCGATCCGTGCCGCAGACACGCGGGACAGGCCGAATGCGGTCGCCGTCAACTTGCCCAACCGGGGAAGTCGGACCGGGGACTCCTCCTCCAGGATCGACGCGATCACATTACTGACGTAGGTCCGCGCGCGCGGATCGTCGAGGTTGTCGAGCCAGCTGACGTCTCCGGCCTGCCTCGGGGTCCAGCGACGGTATGGCGTGGCTCCGTCCAAGGTGTCCGTCATCGCAGTGATACGCGGCTTCGCCGTGACGGTAGATGCTGCGTACGGCGGGCTCGCAGTCCCGCCAGCTGCGGAAGGAACCGAAACTGTGCCGGGCGCCGAAGCCGCGGCTGGCAATGTCACAACGGGGTCCGGAGCGGGGGTTGGATCTGGGACCAGCGCTGGCGTCGCCTCTCCGGCACCTACGCGCCGGACGGCGTCGACGAGTCTGTCGAGCACTGCCTCCCGGTCGCGCAGCCATTCGGGAAGCCAGACCCGCTCAACGCTTTGCCACCGCATCATCTTTCCGAGCACCGCGACCGGGAGCCCGTCTCGGTCGCCGACCGTCCTTCGCCGAGCCCAGCCCTCGCCATCGAGCAGCACAGCGACCGCCGGCTGGTCCGGCGTGGCGGCGGAAGCCAGCGCCAAGTCGATCTTGAAGTCGGAGAGCCCCAGGTCCGTGCTGACGGCCAGCCCTCGACTGCGCAGCGCGGTGGCGAGTTCGTCGCGGTGCCGGTCCACGACCGCTCGCGAGGAGGTGCTGGCAAGGGCCTCGGTCCCTCGTTGTGCCAGTTCGAGGTAGTTCTTCAGGTGCTTGATGCCGAGATGCTTCGTGTCGTCAGCGCGCAAGTCCGACGGGTCGAACGAGCAGTAGATGATCACCTGCTGCCGAGCTCGGGTGACAGCCACGTTGAGACGGCGCTCGCCCCGCTCGAGGCCGAGAGGCCCGAAGTTGAGAGGCAGGACACCCTTCTCGTTCTTGCTGAAGGCGACAGAGAAGAGAATCACGTCCCGCTCATCGCCTTGGACGTTCTCGAGGTTCTTGACGAAGAGGCCCTCGCCGTTGGTGGTGTCCAAGGCTTCGATGATGCGCTCGTCGCTCCCGTCACGAAGCAGGGTCTCGATGAGGGTCCGCTGCTGCGCGTTGAAGGTCACGACGCCGATCGACGGCAGGCGTTCAGGCGACAGGGCGAATCGTCGCCGGATCTCCTCGACGATCGCCGCCGCCTCCTTCGGGTTGGTGCGCAACGACTTTCCTCTTCCGCTACGGAGGAACGTGCCGCCGTCCACTCGGACGAAGCTCAGCCCCGCCGTCGGACGACCATGCGCGTCCAACACCGGCGGCGGCGTCGGGAAAGACGACAGCTTGCTGTCGTAGTAGTGCTCGTTGCTGAAGGCGATGAGTGCCTCGTCACGGCTGCGGTAGTGCCACGTCAACGAGCGAGCAACGAGTCCTGTGTTACGCGCCTCGTCCAGAATGCTCTCGTCGTCAGGAGCGAGCTGGTATCCGTCGAGCTGCTGGGCGACATCCTGTTCTTCAACCAGCGACTCCGCGACGGAGGTCGGGGGCATCTGCTTGCTGTCTCCCACGACCACCACGGCTTGAGCACGCCCGATCGCACCGACTGCGTCAGCGACGCGAATCTGAGACGCCTCGTCGAAGACGACGAGGTCGAACGACTGCGCGCCGACAGGGAAGAACCTTGCCACCGAGTCCGGGCTGACCAACACGCACGGAAGCAGCTGGGTGATCAGGTCGCCGTACTTGTCCAGGAGCGCCCGGACCTTCATCCCGCCGCGCTGCCGACCGAGCTGTCTGCGTAGATCGCTGATCTGTCCCCGCTCGGCGTTCGCTGAGAACGGTCGCGCCGCAACGATCTGCTGAGGGATAACGGTCCGAAGGTGGTCCCGGACCGAAGCAGAGGACACCGCGAAGCGCGCGACCGACATGTTGTGGGCGCCTGCGTCGAACACGTCCAACCCGGTCGCACTTCGCCGCTCGAGCAAGGCCGTCTCCGCGATCCCGCGCTCGAGAGCTCTGGCTGCCAGGTCTGCCGAGACTACGCCCTCTCGAAGATGTGCAGCCGCCTCCGTCAGGCCGACCGCATGCAGCGGTTCTAGCGCCTTCAGGTGTTCGACCCACCTGGTGAGCGCCACGCTGTGCTCGGTGCCGGACTCACGCGCCGCAGTGCCTTGCAACCAGGTGCGCAGCAGCGGTGCTCCATTCAGCCAGCTGGCGAGGTCGGCACCGGGTGCCGAGCGGCGGAGGAGGTCGAGCGCTAGCACGAGCTCGGCCACGTCTTCCTGGGTGGCCGTCGCGACCGTCACGTCGGCTTTGATGAACGAGCGCAAGGCTTCGGCAAACGGGTCTCTCGCGACCTTGTCCGGGTCGATCGCGCTCGCCACCGAGATCAGCCACTCCATCTGGCCTTGAAGTTGCTCCATCGTGGTCGGGTCCCACGGGTTCCAGCGCACCGGCGCGCGCAACCCGGGCAAAGCATGGACGTCAGGCGACAGCTGGGCGGACCGGTTGCGGGTCTCGAGCAGCGCCTCGACCAACGGCAGAGCCTCCTTGCGTTTCGGCGCCGCCGACAGGTGCGGTGTGAGCGGAGCCAGAGCTGCAGCGAGCCGCTTGCTCCGCCCGAAGAACCCCGATTCCACGGCGGCTGCGACCTCGGCCCGGAGGTCCTCCAGCGGCAGGTCGAGCGCTTGCGGATTCGCCCGGTCCAGGCCGGGGTGGGACGCCGCCGTGAACGACGCGAGCAACTGCTCGTACCGGGCCCGACGTTCCGCCCAGGACCGGGTCCGGACCTCGTCGAGGTCATGCAGGCCGACAGCGGGACCGGTGATCACCAGGTGCAGGACCTGGAGATCAGCGGAGGACGACGCGGCGTTCAGGACGCCACCGAGAACACCCGGCGTCTCGGCAAGACGCTGCGAGGTCGCATCGGCACGGCGTACTGCTGCCTTGAGGTCGTCCACCACAACACCGGGGCGCTGGACGAACCCCCACGGGTGGTGCGGGCGGGGACCAGCCAGATCCGCGGTCTCGTTGAACCGGCCAAGGCGATGCCTCAGGTCAGCAGCAACCTCTCCGGTCAGTCGTGCGAGCGCTTCGGTCGGGACGGGAAGCGCTGGCGTCTCCTCCCCCAGCGCCAGCGCCTGCGTTCGAGCGGAGTAGTACGACAGACCGGAGGGGTTCGTCTCGTGCAGGCGCTTGGCGTAGAGATCCAAGGCACGTGCCGAGGTCTGAAGGTCCTGACGCTGAACGTTGAATCCCTGCTCGTCCGTGACCGGGGCGAGGTCGAGCGCCTGCAAGATCTGGGCACGGACAGCGGCCGGCTTGCTGGACTTGTCATGCAGGTCCAGACAGAACGGGCTGAGCCCGATCGAAGCAAGGCGGGCGCTCACGACGTCGAGGGCCGCGCGCTTTTCCGCGACGAACAGCACGCGCTTCCCGTCAGCGATCGTTCGCGCGAGCATGTTGGTGATCGTCTGCGACTTGCCGGTGCCCGGAGGTCCCTCGAGGACGAAGGTCTTTCCCGCGACGGCAGCGGCGATCGCCTCGAGCTGCGAGCTGTCGGCCGGGATCGGGCAGGTTGCGTCCAGCTCGTCGAGGTCACCGAGATTCCGGACAGCGGCAGGGTCGCGGTAGGCCGTCCCAGGGGTCTCGATCATGTGCCTGACCAGCGGAGCCTCGGCCAGCTGTTCCCAGCTCTCGTCGAGGTCCTTCCACAGCCGGAACTTGGCGAACTGCAAGATCGCGAGGTCCGCCGTCTCGTCGACGTGGAATCCGAGTCCGTTCTCGGCGATCGCCTTTCGCACGGCGTCGAAGGTGGCAGCCAGGTCGATCCCGTGCTCGTCCTCAATCGGATTCTCGAGGCCGGGAATGGACAGCTTCTCCTCCTGCCTCAACTTCTCGATCAGACAGAAGTTCGGCGTGCTCGCACCGGCCTCGTCCAGGATCAGCTGGTAGTGCCCCGCACGCCGGCCGGCGACCAGAGTCACCGGCACCAGGATGAGCGGCGACCTTACAGAACGGCGTACCCCACCCTGCTTGGGAGCTATGGACCAGTTCAGCGAGCCGAGCGCCAGATAGAGGTTGTTGGCGCCGGTCTCCTCGACGATGGTCTTCGCCTTGTACGCCAAGCCCCGGAACCGTGCCAGGTAGCCATCGCTGCTGACCGGAGTGAACAACTGTCCCTTGGCGAGGAATTCGTGTAGCTGGTCCTGCGGCAGGTGCGCCCCGAACTGGACACCCCGGGCCTTCTGGATGTGGTCATGGCCATCCGACGGCAGCAGCGTGACCGGCTTGCCGGCGTTGAGCAGGTCTTCGACGTGAGGCAGCGCGCCGTCCGGTACCGCGAGCGCGACAGTGCCTGTCTCCGTGAAGTTGATCAGCTTGTTGCGCAGGCTGAGGTCGAGCAGGTTGTTCTTCCACCGCTGGACCCGGGGCGGGATCGCGCGGCCGCGCGCATCGATGCCTGCTTGGTCCTCTGGTTGCGCGCCCTCCGATACGAAGTGCTGTCCGGAATGCATCTCCGAGCGATACTCGACGACCTCGACGACGCCGTCGGCGCGGTGACGGGTGGCCGGAAGCGGAAGGATCCTGCTCTTCCGACAGGCGTAGACATCCACGACGCCATCGACCTGGGACAGGTCGCCGGACAGGTAGGTGATGACCGCCTTGCGGTGGTCTTCGTGGTCGAAAGAGGCACTGGTCTCACCGCCGGCGACGCGAGTCGTCTCCAGGATCCGCATCGAGCCGATATCGATCAGGTTCTTCAATCCCGAAACATCGACGGTGGCGGGCATCCCGATGTTCATGGGCCTGAAGTCATCGAGCGCGCTGCGCCAGACCCCGAGGAACGCATGCCCCCGGAGCAGCCAGAGGGTGCTGTTGATGCCGACGGACTCAAGCGCGGCCGCGAGGACGACGGTGGTGTCGAGGCACGTGCCGGCCCGCCCGACGAGGACCTCCTCCGGGGTGCGGATCTTCTGCTCGTGTGACCAACTCGCGGGCGGGTTGCTGTACGCGATCCCTCGACCCCGCGCGGCGTCCCAGATCGCCTCGACGATCTCGTCGACCCGCTTCTCCCCAGCCTGGTAGCCCTGGGTCGCCGAGCTGCCAGTACGTTCCTCCAGCAAGACCCGCGCCTCGGCGACGAGCGCGGTGACAGCAGGGTCGTTCGGCATGACATAGGAGCCCAAGAGCTCGTGGGTGAGTTCCGGCTGATCCTCGACGTAGCGCCACGAGCGCGGACTGACGACGTCGATCGACTGCGTGACCTCGCCGAGGGTCTGCCCCTCGCAGTCGACCTTGACGGTCACCTCCCCGACGCGGTCTTCCTCGACGGCCCACATCGCAGCCGCTTCGAGGCTCACCGACGGCGCAAAGGACCCCGCCCCGTCGACGACAGCAAGCTCTACCTCGTAGGGGCGGCTGAGCAGGGCGCCGCGGTCGGTCAGCGTGATGGACACCGAGACGGTGTCGAGGTCGTCGGGCAACCCGGAGACCTTGACACCCTTCACGAAGTCCACGGAGTTGTGCGCCATCGCGAAGCTCACGAACTCCCACGTCCGGACGTCGATGCGGACCTGACCTGCCACGAGCTGCCTCCACGGGTGCGACGGCCCCCGGTCGACGGCCGGAGAACAGGCTTACACAGGCAGCCCCACGGCAGAGGACGTTTCGTCGCGTCGATCCTGAGAGGCGGGCCATATCGACGGGGGGTGGACCCAAGGCGTTGCCCGGGCGTTCCTCGGCGACGGGGACCACGCCGAGAGCAGCTCTGACCGGTCTCGACCCCCGCCATCCCGGCTAGCGTGGGCATCTCCGGAGGTGAGCGGCCGCCTCGCGGCGTACGTTCAGCAGCGTCAGCAGCCCGCCGATCGCGGGCACCAGAGCTCCGGCTCGGGTGCGTCCGGCCAGGCCACGGCCCAGCAGCGCGGTCGTCGCGACGGCCAGGTACGTCGCCCCGTGCGCGGGACCCAGGACGCTGGTGACCGCGTCGTCGTGGACGGTGGCGAGGTTGCCCAGCAGGACGGCCACGGTGACCAGCTCCAGCACGGAGAGCACCGCGAGCGCGCGCAGGAGCGGGCTCACCCGTTGCTCGATCCCGGGCGGGTGATCATCAGGACCACCACCAGGCTCCACAGCAGATTGAAGACGCCCGCCTGGATCCCGAGCGTCCGCAGCCCGGTGGCGGCGCCGTCGCCCTGAAGCGCCTCGCGCTGACGGGGCACGATCTGCAGGGCCAGCAGCCCGCCCGCGATCGCGGTGAGCACCATCGCGACGACCACCCAGACCTCCGTCGTCCGCCCCTGTACGGCGGCCAGGGCGAGGCCGACCAGGGGTACGGCGAGCGCCCACCCGCCGTACGCGCGGGTGACGCGGTGCAGCACGCCGGCGACATCCGGGTCGGCGCCGGCGTAGCGCGGGAAGAGGCTGCTGGTGACGGCGACCGGGCCGACGAAGAGGATGCCCGCCAGGACATGGACGGACAACAAGAGAGACTCCATACCTTCAGTCTAACTGAAGGTCAGCCCTGTTCGTCCACGATCCCGCGCCACTCGGCCGCCAGCGCCTCGGTCAACCCCGGGTGCCGCCCCGCGAACTCCTCGTCCAGCCGAGCCACCACCTCAGCGGCGCGGGCCAGCAGCTCCTCCCCCGCGGCCGTCACCCGCAGGGTCGAGGCAGACCCGGCATGCGCCGTCCCGTCGTCCACGAGCCCGGCGGTGACGAAGGCCGCGACGGCGGTGTGCGCACTCTGCACGGTGATCCGCGAGCGCCGGGCCAGCTCGCTGAACGAGATCCCCGGGGTGCCGCGGACATGACCCAGCAGTCCGTACTTGCGGGTGGTCAGGCCCAGCGGCTTGAGCGCCTCGGCGTACGCCGCGTCCCAGACCCGGGCGACGGTCAGGAGCATGACGGTCGGGCTGAACGGCGGCGATCCAGGCAGGTCGGACATGAACGGAAGGCTAGTTGTGAGACCCGGGGAGGACCTAGGTGAGTCACTTCCCGGCGGTCGCCATCAGGTACGGCGCTCGACGCGTGCGAGGAGGGCGCTCGAGGTGAGAAGAGCTTGCCGACGGACTCGGGGCCGTTGCGGATGACGCGACGAGTTTTCTAGCGCTCAGGTCCCCGGAAGCGGCGACTGGTGCGCAGCACGAGGTCGGAGTCGATGGTACGCAACGTGTCCGGCTGGAACCCGTTCTGCATGCCCCACAGAACCGCCTGCGAACGCCGGGTGACCCCGATCTTCTGGTACGCCGTACGGATGTAGGTCTTCACCGTGTTGATGCTCAGGAACACCCTCGCGGCGATCTCTTGGTTGCTCAGCCCCTGAGTGATCAGCGCGATGACCTCCGCTTCGCGCGGTGACAGCCCGGCCGAGCGTCCGGGCCAGTCGCCGTCGCCCTCGACGCTCGACTCCTCGTCGCCGGGGAGGATGACGATCTCGCCGCGGACGACCCGCTCCAGGGCTGCCACGATCTGCGGCCCGGTCAGCACCTTGGACAGGTAGCCCCGTGCGCCCGCTGCGATCGCCTTCCGGATCAGCTCGTGATCGAGGTTCCAGCTGTAGACCACCACATAGGCGTCGCTGTCGCGTACGAAGTCCTCGAGGTCGATCCCGGTGCCCTGCACCTGGGCGAACGTGTCGTACAGCACAACGTCGACGTCCGAGACAACCGGCGTCGACGCGCCGGTCTCGACCACGTCGATCCGCTCGTCTGCCAGGAACGCCGCGACCCCCGCCACCACCACCGCGTAGTCGTCGACGATCGCGAGGCGTAACGGGCGCTTTGGGTCGTGAGTCACGGGCCAAACCCTAACCCAGCCGTCGCCCAGCGGGGATCTGTCGGCAGCGGGACTCCCATCCGGCCGCGCGGGCTGTCTCGCAGGTCGTACGCGGAGACACCACGCCACGCCTCGGGGTCAAAGCAGTCTCAGTGCGGCTCAGCCTGGTCAGGCCGAGCTGGAGGACGGTCGGTCGCCGCCGGGCGCACGCACGTCCGGCCACCCGTCGGGCTCCATCGCCCTGCGCTCCGTCGCTCAGGACCCCTCACCAGGGCAGAATGACCCGATGTCGACCACACGCCTGCGGACAGCGGGCCTGGCCTCCTACGTCGCCGCCGCCTTCGCGGCGGCGGTGTTCCTCCTGTCCTACGCCTACGGCTTCTTCCGGCAGAACCTGGTCTGGGACGTGGAGGAGGAGTGCGAGATTTACGCCGGCGTGCCCTTCGACCTGGACCACTACGCCTCGCACTCGGACGCGCCGTGGTGGACGTTCACCAACCCCTGCAACGCGGGGTACGACCTCGTCCCGTCCTGGGTGACCCCGACCGCCTGGGCGTCCTTCACCCTGTGCGTCATCCTCACCGTCACCGCGATCGGGCTGACGTTCGTCGCCTCGATGCGTGCAGCAGCCGCAACCTCCTGACTCACCCCCACGGGCGGGAGTGTCGCCCGGAGCGGGTGGTCACTTGGGGTTGCCGCTCACGGCTCGCGACCCGCTCCGAGCCACGAGGCGGAGTCCCCTACCGGCCGGGGACCCGGTGGGACCAACAGGGGTCCGCCGGTGCCCGGCGACACAAGGAGCACACCCACATGAGCACCACTGCTCACCGCACCGTCAGCACCGACGCCACAGGGGCGCGTCGCATCAGCACCGAGACCAAGTCCTCCTACAAGACGACCGAGCTCATCGCGTACGTCGCCACCGTCGTCGGCGTGCTCATCGCCGCCGCGGTCGTGGACGCCGGTGACTTCGGCGCCCAGGAGGCCTGGTTCTACGTCACGCTGCTGACCATCGGCTACATGGTCAGCCGCGGCCTCGCCAAGTCCGGGAGCCGTGACTACTTCGACGACCGCGCGGACCACGCGGGCACGAACAACCACGCCTGACCCTCGCGCAGCGGCCGAGCGCCCCTGTCTCCGTCCGGAGACAGGGGCGCACTCGCGCCTGAGCCAGCTCCGCGAATCACACCGTGTGGGTGAGGGCCGCGGACGGCGCGCGGAGGACGCTGGTGGGATGACACCCAGACCACTGCTCGGGCTCGTCTGCGTGGCGACGCTCCTGCTGACGGCGCCGACCGCGTGCAGCGACGACGAGTCCTCCGACCTCTGCGCGACGCTGGACTCCCTGGACGCGGCGATGGTCGACGTCGACGACGTCGACATCGACCAGGACGTCCTGGCGCGTCTCGAGGCGGAGACCGGGGACGTGCGGACCGACCTGGAGGAGATCCGCGCCGAGGCGTCGGAGGACTACTCCACCCAGATCGACGCCGTCGAGCAGGCGCTCGAGAACCTCACCAGCAGCCTCGACGCCGCGGGCACGTCGCCGACAGCCGCGGCGAGGGCGGAGGTGGGGACAGCGGCCGAGGCGCTCGACCAGGCCGTGGACGACCTCGACGACGCCCTCGACGACACCTGCTGATCCCCCGCGGGCGGTTCAGTCGCGCTCGGGCTGCTCGGCGATCTTCGCGACCAGCTGGCTGATCCGGTTGTCCCGGTCGTGGGCGAGGTGCTCGAGCATGTGCGCGCGCGCCTGCTCGCCGTCGCCGGCGACGATCGCGGCCAGGATCTTGTCGTGCTCCGCCATGGAGCGCGCGAGGCCCTCGTCGGACTCATCGGTCTTCCACGGTGCCGCCAGCTTGATCTGGGCGCTGAGGGTGTCCACCAGCGTGGAGATCGTCGTGTTGTGCGCGGCGTCGCGGACGCAGTCGTGGAAGAGGTTGAACAGTCGACGCTGAGCCGCGGGATCGGACTCGCGGCGCGCACGGTCGGCGAGCTCCTGCAACCGGGCCAGGTCCATCGGGCTGCGCCGGGTGGCGGCCGCGAACGCCGCGCTCGACTCCAGGATCCCGCGGACCTCGAAGATCTCCAGCATCTCCTCGTCGGGGCGCTGGCGAACGGTGAACCCGCGCGAGGTGGAGACCAGCAGACCGTCCCGCTCCAGCAGGGCGAGGGCCTCACGGACCGGGGTCCGGGATACCTGGAACTCCTCGCTCAGCGCCTGCGGGATCAGCGAGACGTCGCGGGAGTAGTGGCCCTCCAGGAGGCGCGCCCGCAGGGCCGCGTAGACGGTGTCGCGCGCGCTAGGCACCTCTCCCCCTCTCCCCCGCCACCGGCAGGTACGCCGTCAGTCGGGTGGGAGTCTTCCAGACCCTGCGACCCACAGCACACGGTGTCTGCTCGATCACAGGCAGCCCGGGCAGGGACGGGCCAGCCCGACCAGGTCGGTCCCGGCCAGGTCCGTGTAGTCGTCCAGCACGCGTACGGCCTGCGCGCCGAACGTGTGGCTGCCGGTGGCGAGCCCGACGAACGGGATGCCGAGCTCCGCGGCGGTCCTCTCGTCCCAGGCGCCGTCCCCCAGGATGACCAGGTCCAGCCGGTCGTGCCCGATCCGCTGCACCACGCCGGCGATCGCCGCCCGCACGATCTCCTCGCGGCTGTAGTGCTCGCTGGCGGTGGACAGCACGACCTCGGCAGCATCGACGCCGACGAGCCCGAGCTTCAGCTCGGCCATGCCCCGCAGCGACCCGGTGGCGAAGGCCATGTGCACACCGGGCAGTGCGGCGAGCTCCTCGACGACCCGTCGGGCACCGGGCACCTCGACGATGGGGTGCTGGGCCACGTGAGCCTCGAGCGCCTCGCGGTACTCGACGTCCAGCTGCCCCAGGAGCTCGGCGCTCGCCGGGGTCCCGACGGTGGCCTCGTGGACCTCGTTGATCACACAGGAGTCGGTGTAGTGCGTGTAGGTCCCGAACGCCTTGATCGTGGCATCCAGCCCGCGGCGGGCCAGCACCTCGGTGATGATGGCGTTGTGCTGTCCGTCGGAGTGCAGCAGGGTGCCGTCGATGTCGAAGACGACCAGGGTCTCCCGGCCCGCGTGCGAGCCCTCGCCGATCTCCATCGGCAGCTCGGTGCGGGCGCGCCACTCGTTGAGGGAGGCGTCGTAGACCCGCGGCAGCGGCAGGCCCGCCTCGACGAACGCCAGGGCGAGGCCGGCGGCGTTCACGCCCCCGCCGCAGTACGCCACCACCGGCGTGCCGGCGTCGATGCCGAGCCCGGCAGCGAGCGCCCGGGTGCGGGCGGGTGAGAGCGTCCCGTCCTCGTCGAGCACGTCGGGATAGGGCAGGTTGACGCTTCCGGGGATGTGTCCGGATCGCTCACGGGCCTCGTCGCCGAGGAACTCCGGCCTCCGCAGCGCGCAGACCAGCCGTACGTCCGAGCCGGCACCCAGCGCCACCTCGCGGACCTCGTCGAGGTCGGCGAAGATCCCGGCGTCGACCGCGGTGAACCCCGCGCCGGGCGTCGGCTCGGGGCCCGGACCGGTCTCCACCTGACCACCCGCCGCGAGCCAGGCGGCGTACCCGCCGTCGAGCAACCGGACGTCCGCGAAGCCGTAGGAGCGGAGCACCAGCCACAGCCGTGCCGCGTAGGCCCCGCTCAGCTGGTCGTAGACGACCACTGTCGAGTCCGGACCGATCCCGGCGGCCCGGGCGGCCGCCTCGACCTGCGCGGGCGTCGGCCGGGTGAAGCCGAACTCGCCGTCGGGGTCGGACCACACCGAGAACAGGTCGGCGAAGACCGCGCCGGGGAGGTGACCGGCCAGGTAGGTCTGCTCGCCGTCGCTGAAGACGGTGCGCCCGTGCTCGTCCTCGCCGCGGGTGATGCTCGCGTCGAGGACGACCAGGCCGGCCTCGCCGAGGTGCTCGAGCAGCCAGTCGGCGGAGACCAGCGGGGAACCGGGGGTGGCCGGGGAGGTCACTCGGCGGCCCGGCGCTCGGCCAGCGCAGAGGCGGCCCGGTTGCGCCACTCGCCCCGCTCGGGACGACGCAGGCCGAGGTTCTCGCGCAGGGTGGACCCCTCGTAGGAGGTGCGGAACAGCCCACGACGCTGCAGCTCGGGCACCACCTCGGCCGCGAAGTCCTCGAACGCCGCCGGCACGTGGGTGGCCTGGATCATGAAGCCGTCAGCCGCCCCGCTGTCCATCCACAGCTCCATGGTGTCGGCGATGTCGGAGGCCGAGCCGATCATGTTGCCCTCGGTGCGCGCGCCGTACCAGCGACCGATCTCGCGGATGCTGAGCTTCTCGCGCTCGGCGAATTCCACGACCTCGCGGTAGTGGCCCTCTACCCCCACGACCTCGAGCGACGGCAGCGGGCCGTCGAGGTCGTACTTCGTGAGGTCGACGTTGACGTGGTAGGCCAGCCGCGAGAGCCCGGCCATGTGGTCGACGAGGTCGAAGAACGCCTCGTGCTTGGCCATCGCGTCACGGACGTCGGTGCCGACGACGGTGGTGGCGGCCGGCAGGATCAGCAGCTGGTCGGGGTCGCGGCCGTGGTCGGCGGCGCGCTTCTTCATGTCCTGGTAGAAGGCGATGCCCGACTCCAGCGACTCGTGGCTGCAGAAGACCACGTCGGCCCAGCGGGAGGCGAAGTCGCGGCCGGCGGGCGAGGCCCCGGCCTGGATCAGCACCGGGTAGCCCTGCGGGGTGCGGGGCACGCCGAGCGGACCCTGGACCTGGAAGTAGGTCCCCACGTGGTCGATCGCCTCGACCTCCTCGGGGCGCCCGAAGACGCCGCTCTCCTTGTCGCGCACGAGGGCGTCGTCGGACCAGGAGTCCCACAGCCGGGTGGTGACCTCGAGGTGCTCCTCGGCACGGGCGTAGCGCTCGGCACGCTCCGGGAGCTTGTCCTGGTTGAAGTTCTGCGCCTCGGCGTCCTGGAAGCTGGTGACGATGTTCCAGCCGGCCCGGCCGCCGCTGAGGTGGTCGAGGGTGCCCAGCTGACGGGCCACGTTGTAGGGCTCGTTGTAGCCGGTGGAGATGGTGCCGGCCACGCCCAGGTCGGTGGTCACCGCGCTCATGATCGAGAGGACGGTCATCGGGTCCAGCCGCGGGCTGCCCGAGCCGTAGCGGATCGCCGGCTCGAAGGAGCCGCCGAGGCTGCGCGGCACCGCGAGCGCGTCCGGGACGAAGGCGAGGTCGAAGCAGGCGTCCTCGAGGACCTTGGCGATGCGGATGTAGTGCTCGGCGCTCAGGAAGCCGTCGCCGGCCTCGGGGTGGCGCCAGCCGACGGTGCCCTGCGGGCCGGCGTTCATGAAAGCGGCCAGATGCATGGACTTCTTGGTGGACACGGTGAATCTCCTCAGGGGGCGAGGTCGGGGCAGGCAGGTCGGGGCGGGGCGCCGGTCGTGCGGCGGGGGGTCAGAGCGTCGAGAGCTCGTCGAGGAACGCGGCGGCGAAGGACCCGGTGCCGGCGGAGCGGGCGCCCGCCCGGGCACCGGCCTCGGCGTAGACGACATGCGCGGCGACCGCGGCCTCGAACGGGTCGGTCACCGCGAGGAACGCGGCGCAGGCGGCACCGAGGCTGCAGCCGGTGCCGGTGACGCGCGGCATCAGCGGCGATCCGCCGGGGACGGCCACGGTGCGGGTGCCGTCGGAGATGTAGTCGGTCTCCCCCGAGACCGCGACCACCGCACCGAGGCGGGCGGCCAGCTCGGCGATCACGTCGAGCACGGCGCTGGAGGCGAGCGTGGAGTCGACCCCGGAGGCGCCGCCGACCCGGCCCGCGAGCGCGGCGACCTCACTGGCGTTGCCGCGGACGATGGCGGGCCCGAAGGCCAGCAGCGAGGCCATCACCTCGTCGTACGCCGGGGCGCCCGCACCCACCGCCACCGGGTCGAGCACCCACGGGGTGCCGGCCGCGGCGGCGCTCGCAGCAGCATCGGTGAGGTCCTCGGGCGTGGCCGAGGACATCAGGGACGCGCCGTTGATGAACATCGCGCCGGCACCCGCGGGGAACGCGCTGGTCCATCCGGGAGCCGCACCGAACGCGGGGCCGGCGCCGAGGGCGAGGAGCACGTTGGCGCTGAGGCCGGCGGCGACGAAGTTGGTGAGGCCGTAGACGAAGGGCGCCTTCTCGCGGACGGCGTGTACGTCGGCGCGCACGGTCGTGTCCGCCCAGACCTTGATGTCCATGTGGTTCGTGCTCCTCGAAGACAGGTGAATGAGCCGGTCGGCCCCGGGCCAGCCGCCCTCGCTGCAGACTAACGCATGCAACTGTATGCAATCTGATGCAGTGACGGCTGGTCGGGTTCGGGCCCTCTGCCCCGGCGCGTGCGCCGGGGCAGAGGGGCCTCAGGAGTGCGCGGGCGCGGCGGGCCGGCGTACGGCGAGGGCGATCAGGACCGCCACCGCAGAGATCACGCCGCCGTACATGAAGGCGTTGTGGATCCCGTCGGCGGTGGCATCGACCAGCGAGAGGCCGTTGTCGGCCCCCGCGACCTGGCCCCGGGTCATCACCGTGATGAAGATGGCGGTGCCGGCAGCGCCGGCGACCTGCTGGAGCGTCGAGACGATGGCGCTGCCGTGGGCGTAGAGGTGCTGCGGGAGCGAGCCCAGGGCCGAGGTCATCAGCGGGGTGAGCATGAGCGCGAGGCCGACACTGAGCAGCACGTGGACGGCCACGACCGTCCCCTGCCCCGTGCTGGTGTCGAAGGTCGTCATCGACCACAGCGCGACGGAGGCGATCGCGGCGCCCGGGGCGACGAGCGGGCGGGGCCCGACCCGGTCGAAGACCCGGCCGACGAACGGCGCCAGCAGGCCCATCGTCAGCCCGCCGGGCAGCAGGATCAGGCCGGCGTCGAGCGTGGAGAGGCCGAGGACGGACTGGAGGTAGAGCGGGAGCAGGATGAGCGAGCCGAAGAGCGCCATCATGCTCACGGCGACCAGGACGACGGCGATGGAGAAGGTCCGGCTGGCGAAGGCGCGCAGATCGAGCAGCGCGCGATCCCGCAGGGCCAGCTGACGCCAGACGAACACCGCGAGCGCCACGGCACCGATGGTCAGCGGGATCCACGGCGCGACCGGGGCGTGCCCGGCAGCCGACTCGCCGATGCTGCTGAGCCCGTAGACGAGGCCGCCGAAGCCGAGGGCGGACAGCGCGACGGAGAGCACGTCGATCGGGGACCGCACCGGCTCCGTGACGTTGCGGACCCAGGCGGCGCCGAGCACGAGGGCCAGGAGCGCGAACGGGAGCACGAGCCAGAACATCCACCGCCAGTCGAGCTGGTCGAGGATCACACCGGACACCGTGGGCCCGACAGCGGGGGCGACCGAGATGACGATGGAGATCGTGCCCATCATCCGGCCGCGACGATCGGGCTCGACGACGTTGAGGATCGTCGTCATCAGCAGCGGCATCACGAGCGCGGTGCCCACCGCCTGGATGACCCGGGCGGCGAGCAGGACCGAGAACGTCGGCGCCGCGCCGGCGAGCGCCGTACCGACCACGAACGAGACCATCGCGGCCAGGAAGACCTGGCGCAGGGTGAAGCGTCGCAGCAGGTAACCGGTCACCGGGATGACGATCGCCATGGTGAGCAGGAACGCGGTGGTGAGCCACTGCGCGCTCGTCGCGGCGACCGAGAACTCCCCCATCAGCTCGGGAAGGGCGACGCTCATGATCGTCTCGTTGAGGATCAGGACGAAGGCGGACCCGACGAGCAGTGCGATGAGTCGTCCGACGTGGACGTCGGGCGGAGGGGACGGACGCGGGTGGTCCGCGGGTGCCGTGGCGGCGGGCGAGGTCATGGTTCTCCTGTCGTGCGGCAGTGGATGCCGTGGTGGCAGTCTGTGCCAACGCGACAGCAAGTGCCGTTGTTCCCCGATAGGCTGGCGTCATGACCGAGGCCCTGCAGGACCGTCGGCGCCACCAGACCGAGCGCGAGATCCGCGAGGCCGCGCTCGCACTGTTCGAGGAGCGAGGAGTCGACGGGACCACGGTCGAGGACATCGCGCACGCGGCGGGTGTGTCATCGCGCACCGTCTTCCGCTACGCCGTGAGCAAGGAGCGTGCCGCGCTCCTGCCGGATCCCGTCATCGAGCGCACCTATGACGAGGCGTTGACCGCCCTGCGGCCGGGTGAGCCGCTCGTGCCGCAGCTGACGGCGGTGTCGCGCGACAGCCTCGCCGCCATCGAGAACGGCGGCCGCGACGGCGCCGGCCGCGACGCCCTGCGTCAGTGGCGGCTCGTCGCCCGGGAGCCGAAGCTGCTGCTCGCGGCGATCGCCGTCGACGAGGAGCGGCTGGCCCGCGCCCAGGCGACCCTCACCGAGACGCTCGGCCTGGACCCGCTGACCGCGCGCGTCGCACTGGTGGCCACGTCGGCAGTCGTCCGCGTCGCGCTGGACCAGTGGGCGGCGGATCCCGCAGGACCCGGACTGGCCGAGACGTACGACGCGGCCTGCGAGTCGTTGCGGCGCGAGAGCGCCGGCTGAGCTCACCCCGCGCACCGACCCTTCATCCGACCCGTCGCCACTGTCGGCAGGTCGTGGTGTGGTGGGTCACATGACCTGGGAGACGCATCCGTTGACGCCGGGCCGATTCGAGGACTTCGCCGACGTCGTCAACCGCAACCGGCGGGCCACGCACTGCTGGTGCCTGTCGCACCGGCTGCGTGCCCGCGAGATCGAGGAGCTGGGCGGCGGGAGCCGGGAGCAGGCCATGCGGGCGCTGTGCGAGCGCGAGCACCCGCCCGGCGTCGTCGCCTACCGCGACGGCGAGCCCGTGGGCTGGTGCAACATCGGCCCGCTCGCCGAGATCACCCGACTGGCCGGCTCCCGGCTGATCCGACCCGTCGACGACGTGGCGGTGTGGAGCATCGTGTGCGTCGTGGTCCGCGCGGGCCACCGGCGCCAGGGCGTCACGGCACAGCTGATCGAGGGCGCGGTCGCCTACGCCGCCGCGCACGGCGCGCCGGCCGTGGAGGCGCACCCGGTCGACCCGCCGGGGCGGATGGACCAGACGATGGCGTTCGTGGGAACCCGGCCGATGTTCGAGCGCGCCGGCTTCCGGGTCCTGGGCACCACCGACGCCGTGGCGAGCGGGATGCCGCGGTTGGTCATGCGGCGCGACCTGCGCTGAGCGGCCCCTCGCCCAGTCCCCCTCAGTCCCGCTCGCGCCGGCGCTCGAGGAGGACGGTGTCGCGCCAGACGCCGTCGAGCTGCGCGACGCGGGAGCGTACGGCGAGAGTGCGGTAGCCGGCGGCGTGGTGCAGGGCGAGCGAGGCCAGGTTCTCGGGGAAGATCACGGTCTGCAGGGTCCACAGGCCGCCGGCGTCGGCCTCGGTGACCTGGCGGTGCAGCAGCGACCTGCCCACGCCACGGCCGCGGGCACCCTCGGCGACGTACACGCTGCTCTCGCCGACGCCGGCGTAGCACGCCCGCGTCGAGACCGGGCCGACCGCGGTCCAGCCCACGACGCGCCTGGCGCCGTCGACCCGGGCCTCGGCCACCCAGCGGTGGCCGGGCAGCCACTTCGCCGCGAGGGCGGGGATGTCGGGCGCCTCGGTCTCGAAGGTCGCCTGGCGGGTCGCGATGCCCTCGGCGTAGATCTCGCGCACGACCGGGAGGTCGTCGTCGGTCATCGCCCGGGTCGTGACGTCGTCGGGCAGCTCGCCCAGGCGGGGCGGGAGGACGGCGGGCGTGCCCAGCACCAGGTCGGCGGGATGCGGGAGACCGGCGCAGCCGGCAGGGTTCGCGGTGACGGTCGCGGAGCCGTGACTCTCATCGACCACCACGAGCCCAGCCTCCGCGAGCGTGCGGACGTGCTCGGCGCAGGCGGTGCGGCTGATGCCCAGCGCGCCCGCCAGGTCGCCGACCGGCACGGCCCCGCCGGGGGCGGTGGAGACGGTGAGCAGCAGGCGGACCCGGATCGGGTCGGCGAGCGCGGCGAACCATCCGGCGTACGCCTCGGCCGAGGCGTCGATCAGGGAAGGGGGGACTCGTCCTGGGACCAGACGGTCGGGGGTGCCAGCGGTCTCGGCGACGGAGTCCACGGCACCGAGATTACATCGACCGCAATCGATGGTGTGCCATCGATCCGACGTCGCCGAGGTCGTCGTCGAGGTCGCGGGCGGCGCTCGAGGAGACCTTGGAGCGGTCCACCAGGCCGTGGGCTCGAACCGGTGGACCTCGGGCGGCCGCCAGGTGCACCCAGAACCGTCCGTTCGCGCTGGGTACCCCCAAGGAGCGGTCCCCAACCGCCGGTGCCAGCCCGCCGAACGCGAGGTTGATTCCGGCCGAAATGGGTACTCCGGAGCAAGGGTGCTTGAGCGACCGGGTGCCTTCGCGGGAAATTTCCCGGAAGGAACACGATGGACGTCTCCATCACGTTGCGACGCCGACCGACTCACACACTGCTCAGGCTGCGCGGTGAGCTCGATCTTGCCTCCCGGCCGCTTCTCCTCTACCGGCTCCTCGAGGCCCGTTCGTACGGCCCCCGGGTCTGGGTCAACGCCGACGATGTCGAGTTCATCGAGGCGTCGTGTCTCTACCAGCTCGACCGTTTCCGTAGGCGTCTGAGCGCCGACGGCGGCTTGCTGCGGGTGATCCGGGCATCCGCCTACTACGAGCTGATCTGTCAGCTCGCCGGCTACGGCGAGATGCTGCCCACCGCGGTGTCTCCGGTCCTCGTGACGACGCTGGATCACGGTGCCGTGGACGGCCGGCTGCGGCGCGCGAGCAGACCCCGGGCCGCCGCTCGCGCCGGGGCCGGCTGGGCACGGGCCTGAGCGAAGGACCTACCTCTGCGGCTGCCCCGGCAGCCCGCGTGCCGCGACCACGTCCTGGGCGATGTCGAACAGCTTGCGGTTCTCGTGCGAGGACAGCCGTTGCAGCACGGCGAAGGCAAGGTCGTCTTGGAGGTCGTACTTCACCATGATGATCCCGAGCGCCTTCCCGATCGCGGTACGCCGGTCGTTGGCCAGCCGCAGCCCGTCGATCTGTTGCGCGGACGCCACCGCCATCGCCGCGTGCACGGCCAGGACGCGGGCCATCTCCTGCGCCTCGTCGTCGAACGCGTCGTGCTCGGTCGAGTAGACGTTCAGAGCCCCGAGCTGCCGGTCGTTGGTGAACAGCTGCGTGCACAGCATGCTCTTGATGCCGTGATCCGCCACCATGCGCGGACCCCACTGCGGCCAGCGGTCCTCACGCGCCAGGTCACTGGCGACGACCTGCTCGTGCTCCCAGGCCGCGTCCAGGCACGGTCCCTCCCAGAGCTCGACCTGGAGCTCGTCGCCACGCTGGGCGGCCACCGAGGTCGCGCCGATAGTGTCCACCCGGCGCCCGCGTTGGGCGATCGAGATGCCCGACTCCGTGTGCGGACCGAGCAGCTCCACCGCCGCTCGGCAGATGCGATCCCCGACCTGCCCGACGTCCTCCCCGGACTGCACCTCCCGGGCGATCTCTGCCATGCGGGCACTGATCTCATCAGAGGCCATACGTGCGACGCTACCGGTCCGTCGGGCGCTTGGGAACCGAGGTTCAGCCCACCGCGGACCCTGCCGACGTGCACGTGCGGCAGGGGCAGCTGCTGCGGCCGAGCAGGTCGACGACGACCGTGTGGGTGTCGGCCCCGAGGTCCGGACCGGGACCGCTGACGGGCACCGAACGCTCCCCCAGGAGGGGGACGATCCCGGGGAAGGCGACCGCCGCGGTTGTGCCGCCGACGTCGACGGGCAGGTGCTGGACCATGCCGCGGGCGACGTACTGCTGGTCGGTGGCGATGTCCTCGGCCGTGTAGATCGGTCCGGCCGGCACGCCCGCAGCGTCGAGGACCTCCAGCACCGCGGCGCGGCTGCGGGCGCCGGTCCAGGCGTTGACGGCGTCGTCGATCTCCTCGCGCGCCGCCCATCGGCCGGCGTTGGTGGCGAGGTCGGGTCGGGTGGCGAGGTCGGGGCGCTCGATGGCGTGCATGAACCGCCCGTAGATCGAGTCGCCGTTGCCGGCCACGACGACCGTCTCCCCGCCGGCGCAGCTGTAGGCGTTCGAGGGGGCGATGCCCTCCATCCGGCCGCCGGCGCGCGCCCGCAGGACGCCGTGCGCGGAGTAGTCGGGCAGCAGCGACTCCATCATCGAGAACACCGCCTCGTGCAGCGCGACGTCGACGTGCCGCTCTGTCGGCGCCCACGGGCGCTCACCCCGGGTGCGCCGGTTGCCGCGGTCGAAGAGCGACATCACGATCCCGAACGCGGCGTACAGCCCGGCGATGGAGTCGCCGATCGAGACGCCCACCCGCGACGGCGGCCGGTCGCTCTCGCCGACCAGCTCGCGCAAGCCGCCGTACGCCTCCGCGACCGCGGCGAACCCGGGACGCTGGGACATCGGGCCGGTCTGGCCGAACGCGGAGATCCGGGAGACGACGAGCTCGGGGTTGCGCGCGGCCAGCACGTCGGCGCCCAGGCCCCACTTGTCGAGGGTGCCGGGCCGGAAGTTCTCGATCAGGACGTCGGAGACCGCGACCAGGTCGAGCACGGTGTCGCGCCCCTCCTCGGTGCGCAGGTCGAGCTCGATCGAGCGCTTGCCGCGGTTGATGGTGCGAAAGAGCATCGAGGTGTCCCCGGCGTAGAGCCGCCAGTTGCGCAGCTCGTCACCGGTCCGCGGGCGTTCGACCTTGATCACCTCGGCGCCGAAGTCGGCCAGCAGCCGGCCGGCCGTGGGGGCCGCGATGTAGTTGCCGAGCTCGATCACCCGGACCCCGGCCAGCGGGAGCGCCTCTGCGTCCGGGGTCGATGCGGTGGTGGCCTCGGATGCGCTGTCGGTCATGGGTCCATGATCTCGGCACCTGCGCCCGGGAGCGCTGCTCGACCGCGGGGTGGTCTGGCCCGGGGGTGCTCGCGATCGCGGGTGGTCTGGCCTGGGGGTGCGCGTAATCGCGCAATTGCTGGGAAAAGCACCGGTCCCGGCACGAACCAGGTGTTTTTCCCAGCAATTGCGCGGATAGACACCGACCCCGGCCGCGACCGGGGCTCACCCCATCGCCGGCGAGAGTGCTCGGGCCAGCAGGTCCGGGTGGGTCAGCGGCACCATGTGGGCGCCGGCGCCGAGCTCGACCACCTGCCGCCCGCCGCCGGCCTCAGCGGCACCGCCCGAGCCGTCACCGGCGGCGCCCGCGCCCGTGCCCCGGCCAGCCAGCGACCACAGCCAGTCGCGCCGCGCGATGCGGTCGTGGGCGCCGCGGACCAGCACGACCGGGCAGCTGACCTCGGACAGGGTGGCGGCGAGGTCGTCGCGGCGGGCGACGTCCATGGTCGCGAGCATCGAGCGCAGCGTCGTACGCCGGTACTGGCGCACGAGCAGGGGCACCTGGCGCGGGTCCTCGTGGACGGCGGTCCGCAGCCACAGCGCGGCGAGACCGGGCCAGGAGCGGGCGCGCGGGTCGGTGGCCGGGCCCACGAGGACGAGCCGGGACACCAGGTCGGGGCGCAGCCGGGCGGCGTGCGCGACGACCTGGCAGCTCGAGGAGTGACCCAGCAGGGTCGTCGGCGCCGACAGCCCGTCGCACAGCTCCCGCGCGAGCTCGGCCAGCGACGGCGCGCCGGTGGGCTCGACCGGCAGGCCGTACCCGGGCAGCAGGCGCACCGCCTCCTCCCCCACGCCCCAGCGGGCCAGCACACCGCGCCACGCCTCGACCCCGAGCCCGAGTCCAGGTACGGCGACGATGGAAGCACTCACGGCGCCAGTGTGCCGGGTCACCCGAAGGCCCCGCCCGCACGCGGCGGCGCTGGGTACCGGCGCGCATGGCCCGATCCACCAGACCTACCCGAGCCGCGGTCGCCGCCACCGACTCCTGGACCGACCCCGACGGCATCCGTTCCCCGGCCGGCGAGGTCCACGCCTGGCTGCCCGGCACCAACCAGACCGTGTGCGGTGTACCGATCAAGAAGGCGCGGCTGGGCCGGTTCTCCCACATCGACTGGCTCGACGTGCAGCCGGCGACCGGACGCGACGCGGACCGGGTGGCCTCCGTGTGCCGCCGGTGCCTCGCCGGCACCGGTCACCGCCGCGACGAGAAGCCCTGGACGCGGACCGACCCGCGCCCCTGAGGGACGCGGGCCGGTCTCTTCTCGGCTCGAGCTCAGCGGGTCTTGCGCGGGGCCTTCAGCTGCAGCCCGGCCACGACGCCGGCGTGGTCGGAGGCCCAGCGCGGCGTGGTCTCGGCGATCGGCGTGGCGCCGACCACGCGCGCGAAGCGGGTCTGGACGCCACGGGTCAGGATCAGGTCGATCCGGGTGCGCAGGCTCTTCGTCGGGTTGTCCAGCGTGCCGCTCTGGCAGCAGGTGAAGCCGGGCGCGCTGCCGCGGACCGCCCACACGTCGTCGAACCAGCGGCGCGTCAGGTCGGCGTACGTGCTGGTCGTGGAGACGTCCGGGTCGGCAGGCGAGTTGAAGTCGCCGGTCGCGATCACCGGGCGGCCGGCCTTGGCCGGACCGGCGAGGAACTCGGCGGCCTGCGCCTCCTGCACCGCGGCGAAGCGGCCGATCTCCAGGTGGGTGTTGAGGAAGCGGAACTTCGAGCCACGCAGCGTGCCGTCGACGTACACCCAGCCGCGCCCGAAGTCGAGGGTGAGGCCATCGGTGCCCGGCACCGGGAAGGACTGCTGCTTCGCGTAGCGGCCGGTCACGGCCTTCCCGAGCTCGAGGCCGCGGATCCCCTTGCGGACCAGGATCACGTCACGGTCCTGCAGCGTCACCGCGCAGTCGAAGCTGCTGGTCGAGGCGACGTTCACGCAGCCGAACTGCGGTGCCACCAGCGGCACCGGGCCGATGGTCGCGTTGTCCACGACCCCGGCGACGCGGTAGGACAGGCCCTCCTTGCGCAGTGCGGACTGCAGGATCCGCAGGAAGTCGTACGACGGGGGGTTCGCGCCGGCGGCCAGCGGGAGCGTCGTCCAGCGGGTGACCTCCTGCAGGCCGATGAGGTGCGGCTTGGTGCGCGCGACGGTCTTGGCGATCGCGGCGGCGCGGACCGGGAACCTGCTGGCCACGGCGCCGCCGTAGATCTGCGCGGCCGCGCCGAGGAACTCCCCGGCCGTGCCGGCGTCGAGCGCCGGGTCGAGCGAGGAGCCCAGGTAGAGGTTCTGCGTCATCACCTTCAGCTTCGGACCGCGCTTGGCTTTCCCGGGCTTGGCCTTCCCGGGCGCCTCCCCCTGCCGCTCCGAGACCGCCGCGGAGCCCGGGGCACCGCGCTCGGCGGTCGCGGGACCGCCCGCGGCGAGCATGCCGACCACCAGGGCGGCGGAGGCGGGGAGGGCGAGCAGGCGGTGCGTGAGTCTCATAGGTGCGTGTCCGATCGACGTGGCGGTCCTCGCTGACCGCGGTGGAGGCCACTGTGCGTGCCCTCGGCGCCCCGCGCATCCCCGTTCCGGGGGTAATGGGACTCCGGTCCAGACCGCCCGGCCTCAGCGTCGGCTCGAGGGTCTCGACCAACCGTCGGTGGCGGCTGAGAGGCTGTCCCCATGTCCCGGGTCGCGCTCTCCCGACTGCCCGGCGATCGGGTGCTGGTCGTCGACGGGACGGCCCGCCGCGAGCTCGCCGCGGCCGACCTGGCCGCCTACGTCGCCGCGCGCGAGGCCGACTCGCCGCGCTGGGTCTGGGACGACACCGCGCGCTGGTATCCCCCGCTGCTGGCCGCCGGCGTGCGGGTGGCTCGGTGTCAGGACCTCCGTCTCACCCACCACCTGCTGCGCCGCGCCCCGGCCGTGGACGCCGGGCTGCTGGTCGGCGAGCAGTCGGCGCACTGGGACCGCCTCGGCCCGAGCACCCCCTCGGACCCCGCGCTCTTCGCGGTCGACGACGCCTCCGAGTGCCTGCGCGCCGACCTCGAGGACGCCCGTCAGCTCGAGGCGGTCGCCGCCTCCGCGGAGGCCGGCCGGCTGCGGCTGCTGCTCGCCGCCGAGTCGGCCGGGGCCCTGGTCGCCGCCGAGATGACCTACGCCGGGGTGCCGTGGCGCGTGGACGTGCACGAGCGCCTGCTCACCGACCTGCTCGGCCCGCGGCCACCCCGTGGCGCCCGGCCGCGGGGCCTCGAGGCGCTGGTGCAGGAGGTGCGCAGCGCGTTCGACGCCCCCGGGCTCAACCCCGACTCGCGCCCCGAGCTGCTCGCTGCGCTGCGGCGTGCGGGCCTGGAGGTGGGCGACATCCGCGCGTCCACGCTGCGCGCGCTCGACCACCCCGGCATCGCGCCGCTGCTGCGCTACAAACAGCTCGCCCATCTGTTCTCGACCAACGGCTGGGCCTGGGTCGACCAGTGGGCCAGCGGGGGTCGGTTCCGCCCGTCGTACCAGCCCGCGGGCTCGGCCACCGGCCGCTGGTCCTCCAACGGCGGCGGGGCGCTGTCGTTCCCGGCGCAGGTGCGGCCCGCCGTTGTCGCCGACGACGGCTGGCTCCTGGTGGTCGCCGACGTCGCCCAGCTCGAGCCGCGCGTGCTGGCCGCGATGAGCGGGGACCGGGCGCTGGCCCGCTCCGCACGCGGCACCGACCTCTACCAGGGGATGGTCGACGACGGCGCCGTCGCCACCCGCAACGACGCCAAGCTCGGCCTGCTGGGGGCGATGTACGGCGCCACCAGCGGCGAGAGCGGTCGAATGGTCGCCGGGCTCACCCGGCGCTACCCCGAGGCGTTCGGCCTGGTCGAGCGGGCGGCGCGCGCGGGCGAGCGCGGCGAGGCGGTGCGCACCCTGCTGGGGCGCGGCTCCCCCGCGCTCGGCGAGAGCTGGGAGCTCGACACCGGCGACGCCCCGGCGGACCCCGACGCCCAGGCGCGGCTGCGCCGGGCGTACGGCCGTTTCACCCGCAACTTCGTGGTCCAGGGCACCGGCGCGGAGTGGGCGCTGTGCTGGCTCGCCGACCTGCGCAACCGGCTGTGGCGCCTCGGCGGCCCCGGTCCGCTCGTCTCACGCCCGCACCTGGTCCTCTTCCTCCACGACGAGGTCGTCGTGCACACTCCCGCAGCCCTCGCCGAGGCGGTCGCCGCCGAGGCGCGCGAGGCCGCCGCGACCGCGGGTCGGCTGCTGTTCGGCGACGCCCCCGTCGACTTCCCGCTGACGGTCTCCACGGTGCGGTCGTACGCCGAGGCGGGCAAGGCCGGCGCGGAGCTCCCGGCCACCTGATCCATCGACGCTCCCGGCTCGCCGAGCCGGGCCGCCTGCATGACGTGCCCGCCCCCGGGCCAGTAACGTCCGGACATGGAGTCCGAGGAGCGGGTCCGACACATCGTGGTGATGGGTGTCTCGGGAGTCGGCAAGACCACCATCGCGAAGGGCATCTCCACGTTCACCGGCTGGACCTTCGCCGAGGGCGACGCGTTCCACCCCGAGGCCAACGTCGCGAAGATGCACGAGGGTCACCCGCTGACCGACGAGGACCGGTGGCCGTGGCTGCGGGCGATCGGCGCGTGGATGTCCGCGGAGATCGCCGAGGGACGATCGGCAGTCATCACCTGCTCGGCACTGCGCCGGGCCTACCGCGACCTGCTGCGCGAGGACCGGCCCGAGGTGGAGTTCTGCCACCTCGCGGCGCAGGCGGATCTCATCGGCGACCGGCTCAGCCACCGCGACGGCCACTTCATGCCCCCCTCCCTGCTCCCCAGCCAGTACGCCACGCTCGAGCCGCTGGAGGACGACGAGCCCGGCGTCACCGTCTCGGTCGAGGGCCCGGTCCCCGACGTGCTCACCCGGGTCGTCGCCTCCCTGCACCTTCCCGACCGTCGCGCCGACGATCACCCCGACCCGACACCCGACCAGAGAACCCAGACAACGGAGTGACCCATGGAGCTCACCGACGCCGGCAACACCCAGCTCGTCATCGCCGCCCTGCTCGGCATCGCCGCCGTGGTGGTGCTCATCGTGTGGGCCAAGGTGCACCCGTTCCTCTCGCTCATGCTCGGCTCGGCGGTGATGGGCGCCGTCGCGGGCGTCGCACCGCTGGACATCGTCGAGAGCTTCACGGCCGGGTTCGGTGACACCGTCGGATCGGTCGGCCTGCTGATCGCGCTCGGCGCCATGGTGGGCAAGATCCTCAGCGACTCCGGCGGCAGCGACACGATCGTCGACACCATCATCGGCCGGGTCGGCAAGGCCGGGCTGCCCTGGGCGATGGCGCTGATCGCGGCCATCCTGGGCCTCCCGCTGTTCTTCGAGGTCGGCGTGGTGCTCCTGGTCCCGGTCGTCATCCTGGTCGCCCGCAAGATGGACATCCCGATCATGCGCGTCGGCATCCCCGCCCTGGCCGGGCTGTCGGTGCTCCACGGCCTGGTGCCGCCGCACCCCGGCCCGCTCGTCGCGATCGACAACCTCGGCGCCGACCTCGGCCTGACCCTGCTGTTCGGGCTGATCGTCGCCTTCCCCACCCTGGTCATCTGCGGGCCGCTGCTGGCCCGCTTCATCGAGCAGTGGGTCCCCACCCACGCCACCACGCTGGCGATGTCACCGGCCGGCTCCGCGGGCACCGGCACGGCCGACGCCGGCCCCGGCGGTCCTGACGGCCCCGACGGTCCGGCCGCCGCGCCGGAGGAGGCGCGCACCCCGCTGGCCGAGGGCGTCACCCGGCGCCCCGGCTTCGCGGCCGCCGTCATGTGCATCACCTTGCCGGTGGTGCTGATGCTCGCCCGGGCGATCGCGGAGCTCACGATCGACAACGACGACAGCCGGGTGCTGCAGACCCTGGTCTTCATCGGTACGCCGGCCGTCGCGCTGCTCGCCGCGGTGCTCGTCTCGATGTGGTTCCTGGGCTTCCGCACCGGGATGAACCGCACCCAGGTGGAGCGCTCGCTGGGCTCCGGGCTGCCGGGGATCGCGTCGATCCTGCTGATCGTCGCCGCCGGTGGCGGCTTCAAGGCGATGCTGGTCGACGCCGGCGTCGGTGACGTGATCGGCGACTGGGCCACGGACTCCGGCATCTCCGCGCTCCTGCTGGGCTGGCTGGTCGCCGTCGGGGTCCGGCTGGCCACCGGCTCCGCGACCGTGGCGACGATCACCGCCAGCGGCATCGTCAGCGGCGTGGCCTCCAACCTCGACTCCCCCGAGCTGGCCCTGCTGGTGCTCGCGATCGGGTGCGGCTCGGTGTTCTTCAGCCACGTCAACGACGCCGGCTTCTGGCTGGTCAAGGAGTACTTCGGGCTCACCATCGGGCAGACCATCAAGTCCTGGTCGGTGATGGAGACCGCGATCTCCGTGGTCGGGCTGGCCTTCGTGATGCTCCTGAGCCTGCTGGTCTAGGCACCGGGCGCGCTCATCGTGCGCCCCCACCGGGGGCCGACGCACGCAGACCGCGCTCGGCGAAGTCCACGAGCCACGCGAAGCTGTCATCCACGTCGGTGGGCATCGCGAACCCACCGGCCGCCTCGAGCACGGCGAAGCCGTGGAGCAGGCTGCGCAGCGTCCGCAGCGCGTGGACGGTGTCGGCCTCGTCGATCCCGTAGCCCACCAGCACCCCGGCCAGGGAGTCCAGGACACGTGCGCCGGCAGCGACGAGCGGGTCGTCCGGCCGGCCGTCGGGGTCGACGCGGACGGTGGCGGCATAGCGGCCGGGATGGGCGAGGACGTAGCCGCGGAACGTCAGTGCCGCGGCCGCCAGGGCGTCCTTGCCCGCGCGGCCGGCCACCGCGTCGCGCAGGGCGTCGCCCAGCTCGACGAGGGCGAGCACCGCGATCCGCCGGGTCAGGTCGGCCTGGCCCTCGACGTGCTTGTAGAGCGAGGGGGCGCGGACACCGAGCCGCTCGGCGAGGAGCCCCATCGTCACGTTCGCCAGCCCGACCTCGTCGGCGAGCGCGGCGGCGCCGGCCACCACGGCCTGCGGGTCGAGGCCTGCCCTAGGCACGGGCATGTGCCTCGAGGAAGGCCAGCAGCAGCGCGAGCGTCTCGTCGGGGAACTGCGTGTGCGGGTAGTGGCCGGCGCCCTCGATCACCTCCAGCGTCGCGAGACCCGGCGGCATCGCCGCGACGATCGCCTCGCCCTCCGCGCGCGGGTCCGCCCAGTCGGGGTCGAGCGACCCCTCGACCACGAGCGCGGGACATCCGACCCGGCCGAGGTGGGCCCCGGCGTCGACCGGGGCCGAGCGGCCCATGCTCCGCAGCGCCTGCATCCGGCCCGGCTCGCCGAGCTCGGTCTCGATGCGCCGCAGCTGCTCCTCCCAGTCCGCCGGCCGGCGGCCCGGGTAGGCCACCTCCAGGTAGCGCCGCCACCAGGTCGCGCTGCCGAGCGCGGCGGCCATCAGCAGCCGGAGCATCGCCGTGCGGTGCCGGGCGGCGCGCAGGTCGCGCAGGCGCAGCGCCTGCTTGCGGGTGAACGGCGCCAGCTCGACGATGCCGGTCACCAGGTCCGGGGCCTGCGCCGCCGCGATGGTCACCGCGCCGCCGGAGACCGAGTGGCCGACGAGCACCGCGGGACCACCGAGGTGGCGCACCAGAGCGAGCAGGTCCCCCGCGATGTCGGTGCGCGTGTACGCCGACCACGCCGCGCTCGAGCGCCCGCAGCCGCGCAGGTCGAGCGCCGCGACCCGATAGCCGGCCTCGAGCAGACCGGGCGTCACGAACCGGTACGCCGCGCGGCTGTCGCCCATCCCGTGGGCCAGGACGACCAGCGGGCCGGTGCCGGCCACCTCGTAGGCGATGCGTCCGCCCTGGCGAGCGAGAAACTCGGTCATGTCAGCCTCCTTGGCTAATGTTCATAGCCTCCAGGCTAACACCGTTAGCCCCCGCTGCGCCTCACCCGGCCGAGCTGCCCACCGACCGCCTGTCCGACTGCCTGTCCGCCCGCCTGCCTGCCGACCGGGCGGCGAGGATGGACCGGCGCTTGTCGAGGGAGACGACGAGGGTCACCAGGACCGCCACCCCGAGGATGCGCAGCCAGCTCTCCCAGCCCAGCGGGGCGGTCTGGAACAGCGTGTTCATGGCCGGCACGTAGGTCAGGGCCAGCTGCCCGATCGCCTGCACCGTGACGCCGACCAGCAGCCACTTGTTGGTGAACAGCCCGACCTTCCACGACGCGCCGGTCAGCGAGCGGCAGATGAAGAGGTAGAACGCCTCGACCGTCACGAACAGGTTCACCGCCGCGGTCCGGCTCGCCTCGAGCGACGACCCCGCGTCCCGCTCGTACTGGAACACCCACCACGAGCCCACCACCAGCAGCGCGGAGACCAGCGCGGTGCGCCAGACCATCGGACGGGTGAGCAGCGGCTGACGCGGGTCTCGGGGCGGGCGGTCCATGATCCCGGCCTCCTTGGGCTCCCAGGCCAGCATCAGGCCGAGCGCGACCGCCGTGGTCATGTTGATCCACAGGATCTGGGTGGGAAGGATCGGCAGGCTGGTGCCGAGCAGGATCGCGACCAGGATGACCAGGCCCTCGCCGAGGTTCGTGGGCAGCGTCCACACGATGAACTTCGTCAGGTTGTCGAAGACCCCGCGACCCTCCTCCACGGCCGCCTGGATGGTCGCGAACTCGTCGTCGACCAGCACCATGTCGGCGGCGTCCTTCGCCGCCTCGGTGCCGACGACCCCCATCGCGATCCCGATGTCGGCCTGCTTGAGCGCGGGTGCGTCGTTGACGCCGTCGCCGGTCATCGCGACCACGTGGTGGCGGGCCTGCAGCGCGCCCACCAGCCGGAGCTTCTGGTCCGGGCTCACCCGGGCGAAGACCGAGGTGCGCTCGACGGCGTCGGGCAGGTCCTCGTCGGCGATCCGCTCGAGCTCGCTGCCGGTGAGCACGCCGGCGGGGGCCCCGTCCCCGAGGATCCCGACCTGGCGGGCGATCGACTGCGCCGTCGTCGCGTGGTCGCCGGTGATCATCTTGACCTGCAGCCCCGCATCGCGACAGGTCCGCACCGAGGTCCGCGCGGTGTCGCGGGGCGGGTCCATCATCGCCTGCAGCCCGGTGAGCACCAGGCCGTGGCCGCGGCCCGCCGCGAGGTCCTCGAGGGCGTCGGGACCGGGGTCGAACGCGATGGCGGTGGCCAGCACGCGCATGCCCCCTGCGGCCAGCCGCTCGGCGGCCGCATGCACGGCGTCCTCCTCGAGCGGTCGGCTCGTGCCGTCGCTGCCCATCTGGGCGGCGCAGCGCGCGAGCACCCGCTCGACCCCGCCCTTCACCAGCAGCACCTGCTGCCCGGTGGCAGGGTCGGTGTTGACGGTGGCCATGTACTGCCGCTCGGAGGTGAACGGCACCGAGCCCGTGCGCGGCATCGCATGGGGAGTGATCCCGAAGCGCTGGGCGACGACCAGCATCGCGGTCTCGGTCGGGTCCCCGATGCCGACGCCGTCCTCGCCGAGTCGGGACTCGTTGCAGGTGGCACCCGCGACGAGCGTCCAGCGCAACGCCTCGTCGACGAGGGTCTCGGGGTGCGCGGCGACCGCGCCGGCGGGCTGCCCGGTCCCGTGCCCGACCGGACCCTCGACCGGACCCTCGACCGGGACCTCCTGGGTGCTGGTCCACAGCGTCTGCACGGTCATCCGGTTCTCGGTCAGCGTGCCGGTCTTGTCCGAGCAGATCACCGTCGCCCCGCCGAGCGTCTCGACCGCGGGCAGACGGCGGATCACCGCGTGCCGCTTGGCCATCCGGGAGACGCCGATCGCGAGGGTGATCGCCACGGCGGCCGGTAACCCCTCGGGGATCGCGCCGACGGCCAGTGCGACCACGGCGACGAACATGTCGGCAGCCGGCTCCCCGCGCAGGACGCCGACGACGAAGGTGAGCGCGGCCAGGCCCAGGATGATCGCGGTGAGCCAGGCGCTGAACGACGCGAGCTTGCGGGTCAGCGGGGTGGCCATCGTGTCCGCGCTGCCGATCAAGCGGTGGATCTCGCCCAGCTGCGTGGCGGCGCCGGTGGCGACGGTGATGCCCGACCCCGTGCCGCTGGTGATCAACGTGCCGGAGTAGAGCATGTTGCGCCGGTCGGCCACCACGGTGTCGCTCGGCAGCAGGGAGTCGGCCTTGTCCACCGGCAACGACTCACCCGTGAGCGCAGACTCATCCGCCCGCAGCTCGGTCCCCTGGACCAGGCGCAGGTCCGCGGGGACCTTGTCACCGGCCTCGACCAGCACCAGGTCGCCGGGCGCCAGGTCCTCCGAGGAGACCGTCCGCACCGACCCACCACGCACGACCCTGGCCTCGGTGCGCACCATCGAACGCAGCGCGTCGAGGGCCGACTCCGCCTTGGACTCCTGGATGAAGCCCAGGATCGCGTTGACCACCACGACGCCGGCGATCACCGAGGCATCGACGTACTCGCCGAGCAGGAACGTGACGACGCCCGCCGCGATGAGGACGTAGACCAGCGGGCTGTGCATCTGGCGCAGGAAGCGCAGCACGGGGCCGGTGGTGTGCGGTCGCGGCAGCTGGTTCGGTCCGTAGACCTCGAGGCGCCGGGCCGCCTCCTCGGGAGCCAGGCCGTCGTCGGCATCGGTGTGCAGGAGCGTCAGGACGTCGGCGACCACGAGGTCGTGATAGGTCCGTTCGCGGGGGTCAGCAGTCTCCACGTCCATCCTTCGAGTCGAACGCCGCGGCGGGGTGTGCCACAGGGCCGATGGTCCCACCCGTGCGGGTCGTCCTCGCACCGGCGGTGCCACACCGCGGGTCGCGTGCCCAACGGCTCGGGTGGAGCACCTCGCAGGACCCCGCCTGGGTGGGACGTTCGTCCCGAGGGACAGCGGACCCGGGCCCTGCTGCGCGCGCTCGGCGCGCGAGACCTTGGGGGTTTACCGGCGAGCCAAGGTGGGAGTCATCGTGTCCCGTCCAGCCCGGGCGTCGAGCGTCGTGCTCAGCGTCCCCCTGCGAGATCTCGATCCCGCGTTGCGCTTCGCGGTGCGCGAGGCACAGCTCCTCGGCAGCAGCCTGCGCATCGTCGGCCACGAGGGCGCCGGACCACGCGACCGCACTGGTCCCTCGCCGCCGATGGAGCGCGCGCTTCGCACCGCCCGGGCGCTGGCCGGGCCGGCGGCCGTGATCACCGCGGAGCTGCACCCGAGCCCGGTGGTGGAGTCCGCGCTGCGCGCCGATCCCGACGCCCGCGTCGTGGTCGTGCAGCGCAGCGACGTCGATCCGCTCCTGGAGGCGCTGGGCAATCTGGAGGCGTCCGCCAGCGTCCCCGCGGTGGCCTGTGTGCCGCCGGGATGGCACGTCGTCGCGGACCCGCGACACCCGATCACCGTCGCCGTCGACGACCCGGTGGACTCACGCCACCTCCTGCGCGCGGCGCTGGGCTTCGCGGCCAGCCACCGCCTCCCGCTGCGCGTCGTGCACGCCTGGGCGCTGAACCAGCCCTCGGGTGGCTCGCCGCCCACGGAGGCCGTGCTCAGCCGGTGGTCGCACCTCATCGGCGAGGAGCTCGGTCGGATGCGCGAGAGCACGGACGTCTTCGTCAACCTCGAGATCCAGCTCGCCCCGCCGGCCCAGGCACTGGTGGAGCACTCGCGCGAGTCGACGGCCCTGCTGATCGGCGCGCGCCGCGCGGCGTACGGCGCAGCTCCCGGGCTCGGGCTGCTCACCCGCGTGCTGCTGCAGCAGGCCGCCTGCCCGGTCATCGTGGTGCCTGACGCCCCGGTCTCCGCGCTGCACCCCGGCAGCGCCGACGGCAGCGCGCCGCCCCTGAGCGGACGGTTCTGAGGGGGCCGGTCCGAGCAAGGCAGCGGCGCTACCCCGGGACGTCGTCGGGCGAGGGCACCCACCACAGCAGGCTGGTGCCGCGGTCCTTCGCCGAGGAGACCGTCAGCGACCCGCCGCGACGCTCGGCGCGGAGCCGGACGTTGGCCAGCCCGCTCTCCTGGACGTCGTCGGGCATCCCACGGCCGTCGTCGCTCACCCGCACGGTGACGCCGTCTCCGACGCTGACCTCCACCGCGCAGATCGCCGAGTGGGCGTGGCGCACCGCGTTGGACAGCGCCTCGGTCAGCACCGCCAGCACGTCGGGGAGCAGATCGTCGGCGCCGAGGAGCCGGACCGGCCCTCGGAACTCCAGCGTGGGGTGGAACCGCATCATCCGAGCCGCCCGCTCGACCACCTCGACGACGACGGCGCGCGGGTCCCCGGCGTCCGGCTTGGCGCGCAGCCCGAAGATCGTGCGACGGATGTCGCGGATGGTCACGTCGATCTCCTCGATCGTGGTGTCCAGGCGCCTGCTCATCTCCTCGGCGTCGCCGATGCCGGCCGTGCCCTGCAGCTCCAGGCCGATCGCGAAGAGCCGTTGGATGACCAGGTCATGCAGGTCCCGGGCGATCCGGTCCCGGTCCTCCAGCACCGCCAACCGCTGCTGGTCGCGCCGGGCACGGGCGACGTGCAACGCGAGTGCGGCCTGCTCAGCGAACAGCATCGGCATCGTCGGGTCCCGCGAGACGTCGGCCGGGTCGACGTCGTTCCACCAGGCCAGGCCGACCACGCCCTCGACCCCGATCGCGCTGCGCAGCGGGACGACCAGGGCCGGGCCGGCACGCGGGCCGCCGAGCGCCCCGGCGACGTCGACCGCGCGGGGGTGCTCCGCGAGACACCGCACCGTCAACGGGCGCCCGGACACGGCCACGCACCGCTCCAGCGAGCGGGTGAAGTCCAGCTTGTCCATCACGGCCGGATCGGCCGGCAGCCCGGAGACCGCCTGCAGCACCTGGTGCGCGGGATCGGGTCCGACGACGACCCAGGCCACGTCCGCCCCGGCGAGCTCCCGGGTGCGGTCGGCCACGATCTGCAGCGCGTTGTGGTCGGCCTCGGGCCGCAGGAGGGCGGTGGTCAGGTCGGCCGCGGCGGCCAACCAGCGCTCGCGGCGCTGCGCGTCCTCGCGCAGGCGGGCGTTGTCGATCGCCACCTCCGCGGCAGCAGCGAGCGCCAGGACGATCTGCTCGTCGTGCGCGGTGAAGTCCGTGCCGTCCACCTTGTCGGTGAGGAAGAGGGTGCCGGGCTCCTTCTCCCCCAGCCCGACCGGGACGCCGAGATAGGAGCCCGTCGGGGACTCCAGCAGCCCGAAGCCCTCGGGCAGCTCGGTGAGCTGGGCGACCTCCTCGTCGGTGAGGCCGTGGGCGACGAGGGGGCGCTGGCGGGTTCCGGATCCGACCACGAGCACCGCGTGGCGAGCCCGCGCGATGTCGGCGGCGGCCTCGATGATGACGCCCAGCAGGTCCTCCAAAGAGAGGTCGGCCGCCATCGTCACGACCGCGTCGAGCAGCAGGTGCCAGCGGTCCGGCTCGACGTCCAGGCCGTCGATCTGCTGGGTGGCGATCCGCATCAGGTCCTCAAATGACGTGTCGTCCCTCGTCGTGGACGACCGCCCCTCACGCAGCTCTCCCGAGATGTCTCGCATGGTGCTCCTATGCGAAGGACCGCAGGCCACGTCGGCCGCGATCCACTGTCGAAGGTAACAGCCGTGGTCGACACCGGCCCCGCCCGATCACGACCACCGTTTCGGCGGCCCAGCCACCGTGTCGACGGTACGCCGGGGGCCTCGGACGGTCTCCTCCCGTGCGCGGCCGTCACATCCGGGCCGAGCCTGGTCACCGAGGGGCGACGCCCTGACGCGCGGCGATGATCGCGGCCTGGGTCCGAGACTCCACGCCGAGCTTGCCCAGCATCGTGGAGACGTAGTTCTTGGTCGTCTTCTCCGCCAAACCCAGCCGGGCCGCGATCTGGCGGTTGGTGAAGCCCTGGCCCACCAGCTCCAGGACCTGGTGCTCCTTGGGGGTCAGGTGTTTGGTCACGGGGTCCTCGGGCGGCCCGTTGCGCAGCCGGCTGAGGACCTGGGCGGTCACCGCGGGGTCGAGCATCGACTGCCCGTCGGCCACCCGCCGGACGGTGTCGATGAAGTCCGCGGACTTCACCTGCTTGAGGACGTAGCCGGCCGCGCCCGCCATGATGGCGGCGAAGAGCGCCTCGTCCTCGTCGTACGACGTCAGCATCAGGGCGGCGATGCCCGGGTCGACCGAGCGGATCTGGCGACAGACCTCCACGCCGGTACCGTCGGGCAGCCGGACGTCGAGGATCGCGATGTCGGGGCGCAGCGCCGGGATGCGACGGGCCGCCTCGCCCGCCCAACCCGACTCCCCGACGACCACGATGTCGCCCTCGCGTTCGAGCAGGCCGCGGATGCCGTGTCTGACGAGCTCATGGTCGTCGAGTAGGAACACCGTCACGGGGCGGCGCGGTTCCTGGTCGGGGTCTGCGGAGGGGTCCCACATGAGACCGACCCTATGACCTGCGCCACACGATCCGCCCCGGTCGCTAGCCATCCCGTCCCGGGACTTTGGTCCCTAGTTTCGATGATGACGAGGCGTACGCCGCGGACTCGTCGCGCACCCGCCGCCGGACGGGCCGGACGGGCGACCTCGGGTCCTTCGACGTGGGGGCCATTCGTCCCTGTCCGAGCGGCCGTCAGCGATCCCACGCTGGCTCTTCAACCTCATCGCAGCGGAGGGAGACGAGCGTGGACGCTGCCACTCACCGAGTCGACATCACCGATCTGGCCGAACGCCTGATCGCCGAGTTCGGCGCCCTTCTCTCCCCCGGTCTGATCCGGCGGGTCGTCTACCAGGCCGACCACCTGGTCCTGCGCTGTGCGAGCACCGCGCGCAACCCTGTCGTGCTCTGCGAGACGATCGCGCGCAGCCTGCTCGACGAGCGCGTCGCCAGCGAGGCGCACGACGGCGACATCGCGCCGGCGTGACCACCGCCGCGATGTCGCGTCGCGCGCGCAGCAGCGCTGCGTGCTGGGACCGGTGCCGCCCCGCTCAGGAGACCGCCGAGCCGATGCAGATGAGCACCAGGCAGAGCACGAACAAGATGATGACCAACGGCATCACGAACCTGACGTAGTGGTCGTAGCGGACCTTCGCCAGCGCGAGCCCGCCCATCACGACCGCGGACGTCGGGGTGATCAGGTTCACCAGCCCGGACGCCGACTGGTACGCCGTCACCACCATCGACCGCTCGACGCCGGCGAAGTCCGCGAGCGGCGCCAGGATCGGCATCGCCAGGGCCGCGTGGCCCGAGGACGACGGCACCAGGAACGCCAGGGGGATGTTGACCAGGAACATCAGCCCGCCGAACAACCAGGACGAGCTGTCGCCGACGACGTTCTCCATCGCATTCAGGATCGTCCCGGTGATCTCGGAGTTGTTCATGATCACCGTGACTCCGCGGGCCAGCACGATGACCAGCCCGACCCCGATGAAGTCCCCGGCGCCGGAGACCACCGTGTCGGTCACGCCCTTCTCCCCCATGCCGCCGAGCACCCCGACCACGATCGACATCGCCACGAAGAGCGCGGCGAGCTCGGGGAAGTACCAGTCCAGCTGCCAGGAGTAGCTCTCGGCCTCCGGGCCATTGATGACCTGGGCCCACGGGACGATCGAGAAGATCATGAACACGAAGGTGACCCCGACGATGCTGAGCACCAGCTTGTCGCGTCCGCTGAGCGGTCCGGCGTCGCGGGTTCCCTGGGCGCGCAGCTCGTCATCGCCCTCCGCCTCGCCGACCATCGAGGCGCTGGGGTTGGCTTTCACCTTCCGGGCGTAGCGCAGCACCCACCAGATCCCCACCGGGACCAGCAGGACGTACATGAGCAGGCGGAAGGCGATGCCGTCGCCGATCGAGATGTCGGCGGCCCCAGAGGCCACGCCGGTGGCGAACGGGTTCACCGTCGAGGCCAGCACGCCCACACCGGCGCCGACCATGATGACCCCCACGACGACCAGGCGGTCGTAGCCGAGCGCCAAGATGAGCGGGATGATCAGCGCGTAGAAGCCGAGCGTCTCCTCGGCCATGCCCTCGGTGGTGCCGCCGATGGAGAACAGGATCATCAACACGATGATCAGCACCGAGCTGCGGGTGCGCATCCGCGACGCGACGCGCGCGACCCCGTTCTCGATGGCACCGGTGCGCATGCACATCGTGATGAACACGCCGATGGCGATCACGAAGAAGAAGACCCCGGCGGCGCCGTACAGCTCGCCGACCTCGTAGGGGCCGACGAACCCGTCGTCGTTGAGGACGCCGTACAGGCCGTTGATCGGCGCGAGGAACAGCTGACCGAACCTCTGCCCGAGGGTGAGCGGGTCGCTGGTCTCCTCGTAGCTGCCGGGGATCGGGCGGCCGGTGTCCGGGTCGTTCTGGTAGCTGCCGGTCGGCACGACGAAGGCGAGCAACCAGACCAGCAAGGTGACCGCGGCGAGCACCGTGAGGGCGCTCGGGAACCGGAAGGTCTTGGGCTCGGAGCTCGACGTGTCGATCGCGTGGTCAGGAGTACGGCGTCGGCGGAAGGAAACCATGGGCCTGCCTCTCTGCTCGGCAATGAGCCTGCTCAACGAAGCATCCGGCGCTGGTGCGTGAGACCTGCCGAGGGTCATAGCCGCAGTGGGACCTTGGACCCTCATGGTCGCTGCGGCGCAGGCGTTGTGTGGGAAGCCAACCAAGCAGAAGGAGGGGCCATGGCGCTCCAGGTCAATTCCGAAGTCGGCCTTCTCAAGCGGGTGATCTTGCACCGGCCCGGGCTGGAACTGAAGCGGCTGACACCGAGCAACAAGGACGAGTTCCTGTTCGACGACGTGCTGTGGGTCAAGCGGGCCCAGATGGAGCACGACGCGTTCGCGAGCACCCTGCGCGACGTCGGGGTCGAGGTGCACCTGCTCGGTGACCTGCTCCAGGAGACGCTCGCCATCCCCGAGGCACGCAAGCACGTGCTGAGCCACACCCTGGACGAGCGCCTCTACGGCCCGTTGGCCATCGACACGATCTACGGACACCTGGACTCGTTGCCGGACCAGGCGCTCTCGGAGATCCTGATCGGTGGTCTGACCAAGGCCGAGCTGCTCGAGCACGTCGGCGAGCCGTCCTCCGTGGTCATCCAGGCACTCGAGCCGCACGACTTCCTGCTGACCCCGCTGCCGAACCACCTGTTCACGCGCGACACCTCGGCCTGGATCTATGACGGGGTCTCGATCAACGCGATGCGCAAGCGGGCCCGCATGCGCGAGACGCTCCACTACGACGCGATCTACCGCTGGCACCCGTTCTTCGCCGGCCAGGACTTCAACGCCTGGGGCGAGGGTGCCGCGGCCGGCGCCGCCACGACGGAGGGCGGCGACATCCTCGTGATCGGCCGCGGCGTGGTGCTGGTCGGCATGAGCGAGCGCACGACGCCGCAGGGTGTCGAGCGCCTGGCCCGGCGGCTGTTCCAGGAGGGCAGCGCCGAGACCATCGTGGCCCTCTCGATGCCGATGAGCCGGGCGTTCATGCACCTCGACACCGTCATGACGATGGTCGATGAGGAGACGTTCACCAAGTACGCCGGCCTCGGGATGCTGCCGTCGTACACGATCAAGCGCGGTGACAAGCCCGGCGAGCTGGACGTGACCTCGCACGCTCCCGACGACATGCACAACGCGATCGCGCAGGCACTCGGGCTGGAGAAGCTGCGCATCCTCACACCGATCCAGGACGTGCACGCGGCCGAGCGCGAGCAGTGGGACGACGGCTGCAACGTGCTCGCCCTGCGTCCCGGCGTCGTGGTCGCCTACGAGCGCGCCGTCACCACCAACACCTACCTGCGCAAGAAGGGGGTCGAGGTCATCACCATCGCCGGGAACGAGCTCGGCCGCGGCCGCGGCGGACCGCGCTGCATGAGCTGCCCGCTCGAGCGCGAAGGGATCTGATCGCGATGGCTTTCAACCTGCGACACCGCAGCTTCCTCAAGGAGCTGGACTTCACCGCCAAGGAGTGGACGTTCATGCTCGATCTGGCGGCCGAGCTCAAGCAGGCGAAGTACGCCGGCTCCGAGCAGCCCCGGCTGAGCGGCAAGAACATCGCGCTGATCTTCGAGAAGACCTCGACGCGCACCCGCTGCTCCTTCGAGGTGGCGGCGTTCGACCAGGGCGCCCGGGTCACCTACCTCGACCCCTCGGGGTCCCAGATCGGCCACAAGGAGTCGATGGAGGACACCGCCCGGGTGCTGGGCCGGTTCTACGACGGCATCGAGTACCGCGGGTCGCGGCAGGAGAACGTCGAGACCCTCGCGAAATACTCCGGGGTCCCGGTCTGGAACGGGCTGACCGACGAGTGGCACCCCACCCAGATGCTCTGCGACATGCTCACGATGCGCGAGCACTGTGCCAAGCAGGACCGCGACATCACGTTCGCCTACCTGGGCGACGCCCGCAACAACATGGGCAACTCGCTGCTGGTCACCGGCGCGATGATGGGCATGGACGTGCGGGTCGTCGCCCCGAAGGCGCTGTGGAACACCCAAGAGATCGTCGACGCGGCCCAGGCCCGGGCCCAGGAGACAGGCGCCCGGATCACCCAGACCGAGGACGTCCGTGCCGGCGTGGAGGGGGCCGACTTCCTCTACACCGACGTCTGGGTCTCCATGGGCGAGCCGCCGGAGGTCTGGGACGAGCGCATCGACCTGCTCCGCGACTACCAGGTGACGGCCCAGGTCATGGAGGCCACCGGCAACCCGCAGGCCAAGTTCATGCACTGCCTGCCGGCGTTCCACGACCGCCACACCAAGGTCGGCGAGGACCTCTTCCAGCGCACCGGGATGGAGGCCCTCGAGGTCACCGACGAGGTCTTCGAGTCCCCCGCCTCGATCGTCTTCGACCAGGCCGAGAACCGGATGCACACGATCAAGGCCGTGCTCGTGGCCACCCTGGGGGCCTGACATGCGCATCGTGGCCGCCCTCGGCGGGAACGCGCTGCTCCAGCGCGGCCAGCGCCCGGACGCCGACGTCCAGCAGGCCAACGTGCGCCGCGCGATCGCGGCCCTGGCCCCGCTCGCCAACGAGCACGAGCTGGTGATCACCCACGGCAACGGCCCGCAGGTCGGTGTCCTGGCGCTGCAGAGCGCCTCCGACCCGCGCCTCACCTCGCCGTACCCCTTCGACGTGCTGGGCGCCCAGACCCAGGGGATGATCGGCTACTGGCTGCTGCAGGCGCTGCAGAACGAGATCCCGCGGCATCCGGTCGCGGCGATCATCAACCAGACGCTGGTCGAGGCCAACGACCCGGCCTTCGAGAACCCCACCAAGTTCGTCGGTGAGACCTACGACGAGCAGACCGCGCGCAAGCTGGCCGCCGAGCGCGGCTGGCAGATCCGCCAGGACGGCGAGTCCTGGCGACGCGTCGTGGGATCCCCGCGTCCCCAGCGCATCGTGGAGACGCCGCTGATCCGGCTGCTCCTCGAGAGCGGCGCCATCATCATCTGCGCGGGTGGTGGCGGGGTGCCGGTGGTGCGCGACGAGACCGGCGAGCTGCGCGGTGTCGAAGCCGTCGTCGACAAGGACCTCGCCAGCTCGGTGCTCGCCGAGGCCCTGGACGCGGATGCGCTGCTGGTGCTCACCGACGTCCCGGCGGTGATGCGCGACTTCGGCACACCCGACCAGGCGCCGATCCACCGCGAGACGCCGCCGGGACTGCGTGCGGTGACGTACGCCGCGGGCTCGATGGGACCGAAGGTCGAGGCGGCCTGCCGCTTCGTCGAGGTCACCGGCGGGGTGGCGGCCATCGGCAGCCTCGACGAGGCCTCCGCGATCCTCGACGGCAAGTCGGGGACGATCGTCACCACGAACGGGCGCTACCGCGACTGACGCGACACCCGGCGCCCCCCGGGGCGCTGTGACGGCTGCCGTCCGGCCCGCCGGCCGGACAGCAGCCGCGTCGGCAGCCGCGTAAGCAGCGTCCGGGGCCCTCCTGCGTGCCCGCGGTGACGCGGCAGTCGTCGTCGCAGGCCGGTGGCAGTGACACGAGGAGCCCGATGACCGAGCAGCTCGACGTCGCCGGGGGCCTCAGCGCGGCCGAGGCCGCCGAGCTCCTCGCCCGGCACGGACCGAACGAGATCCCCCCGGCCCCGCAGGAACCCGCGTGGCGCAAGTTCCTCGCCCAGCTGACGCACCTGCTGGCGATCCTGCTGTGGGTCGCCGCGGCACTCGCCGTACTGGCGGGGTTGCCCGAGCTCGCCGCCGCGGTGGTCGTGATCATCGTGCTCAACGCGGTCTTCGCCTTCTGGCAGGAGTACCGCGCCGACCGGTCCGCCCAGCAGCTGCTCGCGCTCGTCCCGGCGCGGACGCGCGTCGTGCGCGACCACCGGGTCACCGACGTCGACGTCGTCGACCTGGTGCCGGGCGACCTGGTGCTGCTCGCCGCCGGGGACCGGGTGGGTGCCGACGGGGTCGTGGCGGCGGGTGACGGGCTGTCCTTCGACGAGTCGGTGCTCACCGGGGAGAGCGTCGCGGTGCCGCACCCGCCCGGCGAGCGGGCGCTGTGCGGGACCTACGTCGTGCAGGGCGAGGGCCGGCTGCAGGTGGACGCGACCGGCGCGAGCACCACGCTCGCGGGCATCTCCGAGCTCGCGAGCAGCGCCGAGCGACCGCCGAGCCCGATGACCGTGCAGCTCAACAAGGTGGTCCGGGTGATCGCGATCATCGCGACCACCACCGGTGTCGGCCTGGGGGCCGCGTCCCTCGGCCTGGGCCTCGGGGTCACCGAGGCGTTCCTCTTCGGCGTCGGCGTCTCGGTCGCCCTGGTCCCGGAGGGGATCTTGCCGACCGTCACCTTGTCGCTGGCCCGCGGGGCCCAGCAGATGGCCGGACGCCAGGCGCTGGTGCGTCGCCTCGACGCCGTGGAGACGCTGGGCGCGACGACGTTCATCTGCACCGACAAGACCGGGACCCTGACCCAGAACCGGATGAACGTCGTGGAGGTGGCCACGCCGCACGGACGGGTCCGGGTGCACGGAAGCGGCTACCGCCCCGACGCCGAGCTGCTGGGCGAGCCGGACGCCCGGCGCGACGTGGTGACGGCGGCGATGCACGCGACCCGGTGCGTCACCGGCCGGGTCCGCGAGAACGAGGGCACCTGGAGCGCGTCCGGCGACCCGATGGAGGCGGCCCTGCACTGCCTCGCGCTGCGCGCGGGCGCGGACACCACCGACCCCGACGAGCGCTGCGCCTACAGCGCCGAGCGCATGCGGAGCTCCGCGCTCACCGCCGGCGTGGTCTCGGTGCTCGGCGCCCCCGAGTCGGTCCTGGCCCGCTGCACGAGCGTGCCCGACGGCGTCGCCGCGCAGGTGGCCGACCTCACCGACGCCGGCTATCGCGTGCTCGCCGTGGCCAGCGGGCGCTGGGACGGGGCCGCGGGGCAGGAGATGGAGCAGGACCTCAGCCTCGCCGGACTGCTGGCGCTGCAGGACCCGCCGCGCGAGGACGTCTCGGAGGCGCTGGCCACCTGCCGGCGGGCGGGCATCAAGGTCGCGATGATCACCGGCGACCACCCGCGCACGGGAGCCGCGATCGCCCGGCAGATCGGCCTGCTCGGGCCGCGCGGTGTCGTGCTGGACGGCGCCGACCTCCCCGAGGACGACGAGGGCCTCGCGGCGGCCATCGACGGCGAGGCCGCGGACGGCGCGGTGGTCGCCCGCGCGACTCCGGCCGACAAGCTGCGCATCGCCCGGGCGCTGCGGGGGCGCGGGCACGTGGTGGCGATGACCGGGGACGGCGTCAACGACGCTCCCGCGCTGCGGGAGGCCGACGTCGGCGTGGCGATGGGGGCCAGCGGCAGCGACGTCGCCCGAGAGGCCGCCGACATGGTCCTGCTCGACGACCACTTCGTCACCATCGTGACCGCCATCGAGCTGGGGCGGGCGACCTTCCTCAACGTCCGGCGCTTCCTCACCTACCACCTGAGCGACAACGTCGCCGAGCTCACGCCGTTCGCCGCCTGGGCACTGAGCGGCGGCGACCTGCCGCTGGCGATCGGGGTCCTGCAGGTGCTGGCCCTGGACATCGGCACCGACATGCTGCCCGCCCTGGCGCTCGGCGCGGAGCCCGCGCGGCGCGCGGTGATGGCTGGTCCCCCGCGCCGCCGGATCGTGGACCGCGCCGTCGTGGTGCGCGCGTTCCTCGTGCTCGGCGCCACCGAGGCGGTCCTCGCGCTGGGCGCGTTCACCGCCGTGCTGCTCGCCGGCGGCTGGCGCTGGGGTGAGGACCCCTCCGACGCGCTGCTCGCGACCGCCTCCGGCACCGCCTTCGCCGCGATCGCCCTGGGCCAGATCGCCAACGCCTTCGCGTGCCGCAGCGCCTCCCGGCCGGTGTGGCAGATGCGGCCCACCGGCAACCGGCTGCTGCTGGCCGCGGTGGCGGCCGAGGTCGTGCTGCTGCTGGTGTTCCTCGGGGTCCCGTGGATGCGGGACCTGCTCGGCGGCGGCTGGCCCTCGGGGCTCGGCTGGGCGCTGGCGGCGCTCGCCGTACCCGCGGTGCTGGTGGCGGACGCCTCCTCGAAGGCCCTGGGACGGCGGCGCCGGAGCGGGCCGCCGGCCCCCATGCCTCGCGGGGCCCCGCGGTGACCGACCAGGGCCGGCCGAGGAGGGTCCTGCTCCCGGTCGGCGGGGTCGAGGACCACCACGCGGGGGTCGCGTTCGCGGCCCAGGAGGCGGTACGCCGGGGCTGCGACATCGACGTCCTGCACGTGGCCCACCCGGCCGGACGCGAGGACGGGTCGGGGGTCTTGGACATGGCGGAGACCGTCGTCGAGCGCACCGTCGAGGCCGCCCGGCGCTCGCTGGGTCGCGCGCGTCCCGCCGTGCGCGGTCGGCTCGCACGAGGCGACGTCGTACCAGCGCTGGTCGAGGACAGCCGGCAGGTGGCACTGGTCGTGCTCACCCGCCGCCACGCGCGGGGAGCCGTCGTGCTCAGCACGATGACCGTGGCCAACGCCCTCGGCGCGCACGCGCATGCACCGGTCGCCGTCGTACCGCCCCGCTGGAGCCCGGGCACCACGACCGCGCCGATCCTCGTCGGGATCGGGGGCCGGCACGCGGAGTCGCGCCATGTCCTCCGGGCCGGGCTGGAGCAGGCGCGCCGCTGCGGTGCCCGGGCGGAGCTGGTGCACGGCTGGTGGTACTCCGACGCCTACGACGACCTGGTCCTGTCCGGCCCGACCGGCAGGGCCGAGACCGCGCGCCGGCGGGCCCGGCTCGCCGCGGAGCTGGCGCCGGTGCTCGCGGACTTCCGCGACATCGACGTGCGCCTCCGGGTCGAGCACGGCCGACCCGCACGGCTCCTGCTCGAGGCGACCGAGCGCGCCCAGCTCGTGGTGCTGGGTCGCCACCAGCCGTTGCTGCCCTTCGGCTCCGAGCTCGGGCCGCTCACCCGGGCGGTGATCTCCGGCGCGGCCTGCCCCGCCCTGATCGTCGGCTCGCCCGCGCCGGCCGCCGGCCCCTGAGCGGCCCCGAGCCGCTTCGGGGTCCGCTTCGGGCCGATCAGGGGCGCTCAGGGGCGGGCGGCGCTCACGACCCGGTGCGGGTGATCGGGATCTTGCGGGAGCCGCCGGCATCACCGGCCGGCATCGAGACGGTGAGCTGGCCCTTGGCGTACTCCGCCGAGATGTCCTCCGCGCGGGTGCCGGGCGGCAGCGGGATCGACCGGGCGAAGCTGCCGTAGCGGATCTCGGTGCGGTGCCGGTGGTGCTCCTCGGCGCGGCGTTCCCCGCGCAGCTGGAGCATGTCACCGTCGATGGACAGCTCGAGGTCCTTCTCCGGGTCCACGCCGGGGAGATCGACCCGGATGAAGCGCCGGTCCCCGTCGACCCACTCCTCGATGCGCACCTGGGGTTGGTCGACGGTCGAGTTCATCCAGCTCATCAGCTCGGCGAAGAGTGACTGGTTCTCGCGCTGCAGCTGCTTGCTCATGTCGGGGGTTCCTCTCGTCGCGGGCGGCGTCCTGCCTCTGGTCACGCAAACGGCCCCGGCTCCCGCACGGCAGGGCAGAACGTCCTCGCCGGTGCCGGGCGTTCGGCCTCACGCCCTCGCGGGCCGACGCCACGCGCGCCCGCGAAGGACAGCGGCCCGGGTCCGACCTCGATACGCCGACGGCGGGTCCAAGGTCATCCGCGACCAGCGCCATTGGGCCCTGCGACCGGCGGCGCGGCGCCGGCCACGGTAGTGCCATGAGCACCGCCCACGACTCCCCCGACAGCACCGGGACCGGCTACCTCGAGCGACACCGCCGAGCGACCGCCACCGGGGCCCTCGTGCTGCTGGTGCTTCTCGGAGTGCTGCTGGGAGCCGCCGTCGGCATGGGCCTGGTCCGCCTCGTCCATCTGCTCCTCGACACCGTCCCCGGCATGGCATGAGCCGGCGCCGCCTTCTCGCCTCCGAGCCTCGCCCGGACGAGGAACCCCAGGAGGATCCATGCAGCTGACACTTCCCACCGGACTCACCCTGGACCCCGCCCTGGTCGCGCTCTACCAAGACCTGCACCAGCATCCGGAGCTCGGCTTCAAGGAGCACCGCACCGCCTCGCTGGTCGCCGAGCACCTGCGCACGATCGGCATCGAGACCACCACCGGCGTCGGCGGCACCGGTGTCGTGGGGGTGCTGCGCAACGGACCCGGGCCGACCGCGCTGCTGCGCGCCGACATGGACGCCCTGCCGGTCACCGAGGACACCGGGCTCGACTACGCGAGCACGGTGACCGGCGTGAGCCACGCCTGCGGTCACGACCTGCACACCACCTGTCTGCTCGGGGCGGCGCAGCAGCTGGCCGCCGACCGCTCCACGTGGTCAGGGACGCTGGTCCTGGTCTTCCAGCCGGCCGAGGAGCTCGCGGCCGGCGCCCAGGCCCTGGTCGACGACGGGCTCTACGAGCGCTTCCCGAAGCCGGACGTCGTCCTCGGACAGCATGTGGCGCCGCTGCCCGCCGGGAAGATCGCCGGGCACCCGGGGGCGTCGTACGCCGGCTCGGACTCGCTGCGGGTGACCCTGCTGGGCAAGGGAGCCCACGGGTCGATGCCGCAGAGCTCCGTGGACCCGGTGGTGATGGCCGCCGCGACCGTGCTGCGGCTGCAGACGATCATCTCCCGCGAGCTGCCCAGCACCGAGGTCGCGGTGCTCACCGTCGGATCGCTGCACGCGGGGCAGGCGGCGAACGTGATCCCCGGCGAGGCCGAGCTCCAGCTGAACATCCGCAGCTACGACGAGGCCAGCCGCCAGCACATCCTGGACAGCGTCGAGCGGATCGTGCGCGGCGAGGCCACCGTGGCCGGCGCCCCCCAAGAGCCCACGATCGTCGAGTTCGAGCGGTTCCCGGTCGTGATCAACGACCACGACGCGCTGGCGCGCACGTTCGCGGCGTTCGGCGACTGGCTCGGACCCGACCACCTGCTCGACCCGGGCGCGGGCGCCGGGAGCGAGGACGTCGGCATCCTGGCCACGAGCGCCGGTGCACCGCTGTCGTTCTGGTTGCTGGGCGGCAGCGACCCGTCGCTGTTCACCACCGGCGACATGACCGACCCCGCACTGCTCAAGGTGCCCTCGAACCACTCCCCGAAGTACGCGCCGGTCATCGACCCGACGCTTCCGCTGGGGATCACCGCGCTGGTCACGGCAGCGCGGACCTGGCTGCCGACGCGGACTGCGTGACACGTCGGCGGTCAGGCTGAGGGGCACGGCCGAGGTTTCCCCCCGACGCCGTGCCCCTCAGGCCTGCGGTCTGCCCGCCACAAGGGCCGACTCGGCGCGCCATTGGCGCCGACTCGCGCAACCATTGGCGCCGACTCGGCGGGGTGTCCTAGGAGGGCGGGGCGGCGGCGCAGGCGACGCAGGTGCTGGCCGCCGGGCGGACGGCGAGCCGCTCCGCCGGGATCGGCCGTCCGCAGCGGACGCACACCCCGTAGCTCCCGGCCGCCACCCGCTCCAGTGCGGCGTCGATCTCGGCGAGCCGCTGCTCGGCGAGGCGGACGTGGGTGTCGACCTGCGAGCGCTCGTAGGCGATCGTGTGCCCCTCGGGGTCGTGCTCGTCGTCGGCGTTGGAGTCGCGCGAGGCCTCCACGAACCGTTCCCGGTCACCGCGCAGCCCCGCGAGCCGCTCCAGCACCGCCTGGCGCTCCGCCGCGAGCCGTGCCGCCGCTTCGTCGGGGCTCGTGGTCACTCCAGGCCGCCGTCGCCCGGGACTCCTGACGGCGCCCGCTGCTCACTGACCTGCTCCCCGGACAGGCCCGGGGTCGGGGTGGGAGTACCGGTCGGGGTTGTCTCGTCCGGCTCCTCGGAGGCCCCGTCGCTCGGCGTCGGCGTCGGCGTGGGCGTCGGGGTGGGCGTCGGCGTCGGCGTCGCGTCGTCGGGTGCCTCGCTCGTGCCCTCGGACGGCGTCGTGCCTCCGTCCTGGTCCTGGCCGCCGTCGCGGTCCGGGTCGTCCCGGTCCTTGCGATCGCGGTCGGGGGTGTCCCGATCGGTGTCCGAGCCGGTCAACCGGCTGATCGAGGTGCCGCCGCCCTTGTCCGAGCCGCCGGTGTAGGAGGAGACCGGGTTGCCGAGCACGGCCTCGACCACGCTGAGCGCCAGGACCGCGGCCGCGAAGGTGCCGGCGGCGTACACCCCGATCCGTCGCCAGGGCAGCGCGCGCAGCCGCTCGCCCCACGAGCGCGGCACACGCTGCACGGCCTCATCGAGCTCGGCCTCGGCCTCGGCCAGCCGCTCACCGGCGTCGTCGAGCTCGTCGTGATCGGCAGCGGGGTCCTGAACGGCCCGTCGTACGTCGGCCTGCGCGACACCCACCTTCTGCAGCGCCTGCTGGTGGACGGCCGCCACCTTCTGCCGCGAGCGGGCCAGACCCTGGCTGTAGAGCGCGGTGGTCACGGTCGCGGCCACGCTGCCGAGCGCTGCCCCGACCAGGGTCCCTGCCGCTCCCAGCGTGGAGAGCAGGACCGCGCTCGATACCGCCGCCAGGGCGCCGGCAGCGGTCCGTACCCAGTCGATGTCCAGTCGGTCTTTCTTCTCCTCAGCCATATCGCCCTTGACGGTACCGGCCGAGCCCACCCGCTCCCATGGGCCAGCTCACCCGCTGCGGTGCCCCCCGCTCGGCTCCGGCGACAGGGGTGTCCAAGACCACAGGCGCACGCCGGTGCGTCTCGCTCGCGGGGTTCGACCGCGTGCTAGCGTCCTCGGCGAAAGGGAGTAGTCCCCAACATCCGCGTCGACATGCTGACCCCCGGGTCCGGTGCGGAAGGCCACCACTGGTGGCGGACGAGACTTTCGACCAGCTTGCCGACCCGTTGAGGGCGCCTGGTCGAGAGACGTCCCCGCAGCCCGGGTCGCCCTCGACCTCGCGTCGAGAGGAACCGATGTCCGCCTTCCTGCTGTCCACCGCCGTCATCTTCATCGCCGAGCTCGGCGACAAGAGCCAACTCATGGCGATGACCTTCGCCGCCCGGTACCGCGTCCGTGACGTGCTGATCGGCATCACCGTCGCCACCGCGATCGTCCACCTCGCCTCGGTGGGCATCGGGTACGCGATCGGCGACGCCTTCGCCGACTACCAGGGCTGGATCGGGATCGTGGCCGGTGTGGCCTTCCTCGGCTTCGGCGCCTGGACCCTGCGCGGGGACGAGCTCACCGAGGAGGAGGCCAACAAGGCCCGCACCGCCTCCGGCGCGGCGATCCTCGCCGTGGGTGTGGCGTTCTTCCTCGCCGAGCTGGGCGACAAGACCATGCTCGCGACGATCACGCTGGCCACCCAGGAGGGCTGGCTCGGCACCTGGATCGGCTCCACGGTCGGCATGGTGGCCGCCGACGCGCTCGCGATCGTGGTCGGCGCGCTGCTCGGCCGCAAGCTGCCGGAGAAGGTGATCAAGTACGGCGCCGCGGCGCTGTTCGCGATCTTCGGCGTGCTGCTGCTCGTCGAGGGTGTCGGCGCGATCTGAGCCGCCGGAGCGAGGTTGATCACCCGGGCGTCGGTGACCGGCACAATCTGGCGCGGGTACCGATGCGATATGAAAGGCTGAGACGCAGACGCCGGGTGCCTCCGGCGACGACGACTGCGCCGCCGCCGACGAGAGGCATGCATTGACCACCGAGGAATCCGGCCACGTCCGCGTACCTGCGCGGCGGCCCGACCTCGAGCTGGCCGAGCTGGGCGTCGCCCACGAGGATGCCCACGTGATCGGGCAGCTCGCGGTGGCCGCAGCCGGCATCGGCACCTTCGACTGGGACCTGCGCACCGGGGTCTTCGACGGCGACGACCGGTTGCTGGAGCTGCTGGGCACCAGCCACGCCGAGTTCGACCACACCGTCGGGGCCTTCGAGACGCTCGTGCACCCGGAGGACCGCGTCCGGCTGCGGGAGTTGCTCGCCGACGCCGTGCGCATCTGCGGGGACTACGCGGCCGACTTCCGGGTGGTGCTCGCCGACGGCGAGGTCCGCTGGATCACCTCGCGCGGCCGCGCCCTCGCCGGGCCCGACCACGGCCCGAGCCGCGTCCTGGGAGCCGCGTTCGACACCACCGCCGCCCACGCGGGCGAGGTCCGCGTCACCCGGGTGCTGGAGGCCATGCCCACGGCCTTCTTCCAGCTCAGCCCGGACTGGCGCTTCTCCTACGCCAACGCCGAAGCCGAGCGGGTGCTGCAGAAGAGCCGCGAGGAGATCAACGGCGCGGTGATCTGGGAGCTGTTCCCGGCGGCGGTCGGCAGCGACTTCGAGACCCACTACCGCGGCGCGATGCAGTCCGGGCAGCCCACCATGTTCGACGCCTACTACCCGCCGCCGCTGGACGCCTGGTACGAGGTGCGCGCCTGGCCGCACTCCGACGGCCTCGCGGTGTACTTCAACGACGTCACCTCGCGACGCCAGTCCGACGCCCTGCTCGACGAGGCGGTACGCCGCAGCGAGCTGCTGGCCGGCGTCAGCGACGCGCTGACCGGCACCCTCGACGCCGAGAAGGCGGTCGCCCGGCTCGCGCGCCTGCTGGTGCCCGAGCTCGCGGACTGGTGCCTGGTCACCCTCGTCAAGGACGGCCCCGCCGACTGGCGCCAACGCCTCGAGGACGTCGGCTGGTGGCACGCCGAGCCGAACATGCTCCCGGTCGTGGAGCGCTACGCCGCCGCGCGGATCCCGGCGCTCAGCGACGAGTCGTTCGTCGCCCAGGCGCTCGGGGGCTCCGAACCGGTCCTGATCCCGCGCGACGCGACGCTCGCCATCAGCGGGGTGCTCTCCCGCGACGACGCGCGCGGGCTGCTCCACGAGCTCGCCCCCTCCTCGGGCATCGTCGTCCCACTGCGCGGTCGCGGGCGCACGGTCGGTCTGGTCTCGGCCTTCCGCGGCCCCGAACAAGGCGGGTTCAGCGAGGACGACCAGCGCACGATGCGCGAGATCGCGGCCCGGGCAGGACTGGCGATCGACAACGCCCGGCTCTACGGCGAGCAGCGCGCGCTGGCCGAGGGCCTGCAGCGCAGCCTGCTGACCGCTCCCCCGGAGCCGGAGCACCTGGAGATCGCGGTGCGCTACGAGCCCGCCGGGCAGGCCGCCCAGGTCGGCGGAGACTGGTACGACGCGTTCGTGCAACGCGACGGTGGCACGGTGGCCGTCATCGGCGATGTCGTGGGCCACGACATCGCCGCCGCCGCGGCGATGGGCCAGCTGCGCAGCCTGCTGCGCGGCATCGCCGTGCACACGGGCGCCGGCCCCGCCGAGGTGCTACGCGGCGTCGACGAGGCGATGGACACCCTCGACCTCGGCACCACCGCCACCGCGATCGTGGCCCGCATCGAGCAGACCCCGGCCGAGGTCGCCGCGCACACCGCGCGGCTGCGCTGGAGCAGCGCCGGGCACCCGCCGCCGGTGCTCATCCGGCGCGACGGCACCGTCGCCGTCCTCTCCCCCGAGGAGCCCAATCTGCTGCTCGGCTTCGCCCCCGACGTGGAGCGCGTCGACGCCGAGGTGGTCCTGGGCCGCGGCGACGTCGTGCTGTTCTACACCGACGGCCTGGTCGAGGAGCGCGACGAGGGCATCGACGAGAGCATCGAGCGGCTCGCCGAGACCCTCGGCGACCTCACCGACCTGGGCCTGGAGGAGGGCTGCGACGAGCTGCTCGCCCGCATGCGGCCCGAGCGCCGCGAGGACGACGTGGCGCTGCTGGTGATCAGGCTGCGCTGAGCACTACCCGGCGTCGCCACCGGCGGCGCTCGCCTGCTCACCCGCGCCTCCCTGCTCCCCGGCGCTCCGGGCGCCGCCGGTCGCGGTGCCCGGCACCAGCGCCAGCTCGATGCGGCGTTCCTCGACCGAGGCCGACACCAGGCGCACCCGCACCTCCGCGCCGAGCGCGAGGTCCTCCTCGGCACGCAGCGTCGCCTCGACCGCGGGCTCCTCGATGGTGATCTCGCCGCGGCGCGGGTCCTCGTCGTCCACGTCGACCACCACCGCCGCGAACTCCTCACCGACCCGTTCGTGCAGGATCCCCGCCTCCACCAGCGACAGCACCGCCCGCTCGTGGGCGCCGGCGACGCGTGCGGAGTCGCGCAGCACGCCGGGCAGGGTGGGGAGCGCCTCGCGCACCCAGTCCGGCACCGGTTCCCCGGCGCACACCGCGAGGCAGACCTCGCCCGCGAACCGGTCACCGAGGCGGCGCAGCGGCGCGGTCACGTGGGCGTACTCCGAGGCCAGCCCGGCGTGCTGTGCCTGCGCCGGCAGCTCGCCGTCGAACGCGGCGTAGCCGCTGCCGCGCAGCAGCCGGGTGCAGGCCACCACCATCGCCGCGTGGTGCGGCCGAGCGGGGTCGAGGGTGCGGACGAAGTCGGGGTAGAGCAGCTCGGCGGGCCAGCTGATGCCGAGCGCGTGCGCGGTGCGGTGCAGGCGCAGCACGTCGCGCCGGGCGGGTGGCGGCAGGGTGCGCAACAGGCCGACCTGCGCGTGCAGCATCAGCGTGGCCGCGGCGAAGCCGGTGAGCAGCGAGAGCTGGGCGTTCCACTCCTCGACCGGCAGCTGGCGGCGGAACGTCAGGCGCCAGTGCTCGCCGTCGACGGAGATCTCCTGGTCCGGCAACGGCAGCGAGACCCCGCCCCGCGCGGCCTCCCGGGCCAGGCGCAGCGGGCCGAGCTCGGCGAGCAGCCGCAGCGACTCCGGCGCCGTGCCGGCGTCGATCTGCTCCTGCGCCTCCGCATAGCTCAGCTGGGCGCGGGAGCGCACCAGCGCCCGCTCGACGAGGACGTCCGTGCCTTCCCCGTCGGCGTCCACCCGGATGGTCCACAGCAGCGCCGGGCGGACCCGGTCCGGCAGCAGGGACGCGGCGTCCTCGGAGAGCACCCGGGGGTGCAGCGGGACGGCCGCGTCCGCGCCGTACAGCGTCTCCCCGCGGCGCCGGGCCTCCACGTCGACGGGGTCCCCGGGCCGCACGAACGCCGCCACGTCGGCGATCGCGTAGTGCACCAGGTAGCCGTCGCCCGCCCGCGCGATGTGCAGGGCCTGGTCGAGGTCGCGTGAGCCGGGCGGGTCGATGGTGAGCATCGCCAGGTCGGTGCGGTCGAGCGCGGGGAGCATGGGCGCGGCGGCGCTCGCGCGGGCGGCGGACTCGACCTCGGGTGGGAACTCGGGGCTCACGCCCAGCTCGGCACGGATCCGCTCGATGCCCGCGCGCAGTGACGCAGCCGCCACTCCCTCGTGGAGGCTGCGGACCCGGACGACGCGACTCGACGGCATGACGGCACGATAGCCACGTGCTGATCCTGCTGCCTCCCAGCGAGGGCAAGGCCGCGCCCCGGCGTGGCCACCCGCTCGACCTCGCGACGCTGTCCCTGCCGGTCCTCACCGAGCCCCGCGCCCTGCTCCTGGACACGCTGGTCGACCTCTGCTCGGGCGACCCCGAGAAGGCGGCCGAGGTGCTCGAGATCGGCCGCACCCAGCTCGCGCTGGTCGGCGCCAACGCGACCCTGCCGCAGGCGCCCACAGCCCGCGCGGACGCCGTCTACACCGGGGTGCTGTACGACGCGTTGGATGTCGCGACCCTGTCCCCCGCCGCGAAGCGCCGCCTCGGCAGCCGGGTCGCGATCGCCTCGGCGCTGTTCGGCCTGGTCCGCCCGTCCGACCGGATCCCGGCGTACCGCCTCTCCGGCGGGACCAGCCTCCCCGGCGTCGGACCGGTCGCCGCGGTCTGGCGCGAGCACCTCGGCCCGGCCGTCACCGAGGCGCTCGGCGACGGGCTGCTCGTCGACCTGCGCTCGAGTGCGTACGCCGCGTTCTGGCGGGCGCCGGCCGACCTCGCGCCCCGGGTGGCCACCGTGCGGGTGCTGCACGAGTCCGGCGGCCGGCGCAAGGTGGTCAGCCACTTCAACAAGGCGACCAAGGGCCGCATCGTGCGCGCGCTGATGGAGTCCGGTGCCGCCCCGCACACGCCCGAGGCGCTGGCCGAGGTGCTGCGCGAGCTGTCCTGGCACGTCGAGGTGGGTGCCCCCACGGCGAAGGGCACCCAGCTCGACGTCGTCGTCAGCGACCTCTGAGGAGGACCGCGGCTACCAGCGGGTCGGGTCCACGAACGTGTCGAGGCCCGGCGGCTGGGCGTTGTAGAGCCGCATCGAGGCGCGCGGCTCGCTCTCGCCGGGACCCGGCGGGTAGAACGACAGCACCGTCACCGACGCCGGGGTCAGCTCCATGCGGAACACCGCGTCGAGCGGTGCGCCGACGGCGTGCGCGACCAGCGTCTTGATCGGCGTGACGTGGCTGACCACCACGATCGTGCGCCCGGCGTGCTCGTCGAGCACGCGCTCCAGCCCGGCGAGGACGCGCTTCTCCACGACCCGGAAGGACTCCCCGCCGCGCGGGGCGTTGTCGAGCGAGCCCAGCCAGGAGTCCAGCTCCTCGCGGTGCCGCTCGGCGACCTCGCCGAAGGTGAGCCCGTCCCAGTGGCCGAACTCCATCTCCGCGAAGCCCGCCTCCTCGGCCAGCGGGACGCCGAGGACCTCGCTGACGATCGCGGCCGACTCGCGGGTGCGGCGTACCGGCGAGGCGACGACCAGGTCGACCTGCTCGGCGATCGGGGCGATCCAGTCCGCGGTCGCGCGGACCTGGGCGCGCCCCTCGTCGCTGAGGCCCGGGTTGGCGCTGGCCAGGCCGCCGGAGAAGCGCTTCTCCAGGGTGTGGGCGGTGACGCCGTGGCGCACCAGGATCAGCGTGGTCGGGGCACCGGTGCCGGCCGACCAGCCGCGGGCCTGGGCCTGGATGCTGGCCGGGCGCTCGCCCTCCGCCGCCGAGGCGGGGCTCTCGATCTCCTCGATCAGCGACTCCTCGTCGCTGGTGTCGAGGTGCACGGTCACGCCGTGGCGGCGCCCGTCGAGGGCCTCGTTGGCGAGCCGGTCGGCGTAGGCGTTCTCGGCGCGCGGCACCCAGGTGTACGTCGTGCCGAACGGCGCGAGGCCGGTGGCCTCCGCGGCGAGCGGGATCATGTCGGGGTGCTTGATCTTCCAGCGCCCCGACATCTGCTCGACGACGAGCTTGGAGTCCATGCGGACCTCGACCTCGGCGTCGGGCGCGTGCGCGGCGGCCAGGCGCAGCCCGGCGATCAGCCCGGAGTACTCCGCGACGTTGTTGGTCGCCACCCCCAGGGTGGTGCCGTCCTCGGCGATCACCTCGCCGGTGTCGGCATCGCGGAGCACCGCGCCGTACGCCGACGGGCCGGGGTTGCCCCGCGAGCCGCCGTCGGCCTCGATGACGACGCGGCGCGCGCTCACAGCCCGGACTCGGCGGTGCGCACCAGGATGCGCGAGCACTCCTCGCACCGCACGACCGTGTCGGCCGGCGTCGCCTTGATCGAGGCGATCTCGGCGGCGTCGATGCCGAGCTGGCAGCCGTTGCAGCGACGCTGGCGCAGCTCGGCCGCGCCGATGCCGGCCTTGGCCGCGCGCAGCTTGTCGTAGAGCGCCAGCAGGTCGGTCGGCAGGCCCTCCACGGCCGGACCGCGCTGGGCCTCGACGTCGACGAGCTTGGCGTCGAGCTCGCGCTGCTTCTCCTCGCGGGAGGCCTCGAGCTCGGTGATCTCCGCCTCGGTCTCGGTGAGCATGGTGGTGAGCTCGTCGAGGCGGGCCTGGGCGGTCTCGAGGCGCTCCATGACCTCGAGCTCCTGGTCCTCCAGGCTCGCGATGCGACGCTCGAGGGACTGCAGCTCGTGGCCCATCCGCTCGAGGTCGCGCGGGTTGGCGATCAGGCCCTGGTCGATGCGGTCGCGGTCGCGGTCGCGGCGGGTCTTGACCTGCTCGACGTCGGCGTCGACCTTGGACTGCTCCAGGGTCAGGTCGTCGACGTCGATGCGGGCGTCACGGACGAGGTTGGCGACGTCGGCGCGCTTGGCGGACAGCTCGGCGAGGCGGGCGATCTCGGGGAGGCGGGCACGCTGGTGCCGCAGCTGGTCGGCGCGGGTGTCGAGCGCCTGGACATCGAGAAGCTTCAGCTGGGCGTACGGGTCGGCTTTCAGCGCGGGGCTCCTGGTGCTTCGGGGTGGGACGGACGGAAGGTCCACGGATCGGTGCACGTCGTGCTGACCCGGGTCTCCACCGTATCGCCCCGCGCCTGCTTCACGCGCGCCTCCACGACCGGCAGCCAGGTCCACTCCGCCGCCCAGTGCGCCACGTCCACGAGGGCGGGGCCGCCCTTCTCCACGAACTCGGACGCCGGGTGGTGCCGCAGGTCACTCGTGACGTAGACGTCGGCGTCAGTGCCGGCGACCGTGTCGAGCAGGAAGTCGCCCGATCCGCCGCACAGCGCCACGCGTCGTACCGCTCGGTCGGGGTCACCCGCGACCCGCACGCCGTGGGCGGTCGCGGGCAGCGCGGCGGCGATGGCCTGCGCGAACTCCCCCAGCGTGGTGCGCTCGACGGTCCCGATGCGCCCGGTCCCGGTCGCGGCGATCTGCGGGTCCGCCAGCTCGACCACGTCGTACGCCGGCTCCTCGTAGGGGTGCGCCCGCAGCAGCGCGGTGACCACGCGGGCGCGCAGGTGGCGCTCCAGCACGACCTCCACGCGCTCCTCGGCGACCACCTCGGGCACGCCGACCGCGCCGATGCTCGGCTGGGCGCCCGCCAGCGGGCGGAAGCGGCCCTGCCCCGGGGTGGAGAACGATGCGTGGTCGTAGTCCCCGATCCGGCCAGCGCCCGCCTCGGCCAGCGCCGCGCGCACGACCTGGGCGGCGTCGACCGGCACGAAGACGGTCAGCTTGTCGAGGGCGGCCGCGGGGGCCGGGAGGATCGGGCGCAGGTCGCTCAGCCCGAGCGCGTGGGCGAGCGCCTCGGAGACGCCGCCCTCGGCCTGGTCGGCGTTGGTGTGGGCGGTGAGCAGCCCGCACCCCGCCTTGGCCAGGGTGGCGAGGGTGCGTCCCTTGGGGGTGGTGGCCGGGACGCCGTGGACGGCCTTGAGGAACAGCGGGTGGTGCACGACCAGCAGGTCCGCGCCCCACGCGGCGGCCTCGCGGGCCACGGCCTCGGTCGGGTCGACGGCGAACATCACCTTCGAGACCCGGGCGTCGGGGTCACCCAGCACGAGCCCGACGGCGTCCCATGACTCCGCACTGGCCGGCGGGTACCACCCGTGGAGCAGGTCGACGAGGTCGCGCAGGGTCGGCTCGGAGGAGGGCATGGCGCTCAGGCTAGCGGGGGGATGCGCAGGCACCCGGACTACGCTCGGGCTCATGTCAGTCGTGAAGATCAACGCCATCTCGGTTCCCCCGCAGGCCGCCGAGGAGCTCGAGCGCCGCTTCGCCGCGCGCGCCCACACCGTCGAGGGCTCGCCCGGCTTCGAGGGCTTCGAGCTGCTCCGACCGACCGCCGGAGAGGAGCGCTACTTCGTCGTCACCCGCTGGGCCGACGAGGAGTCCTTCGCCGCCTGGCGCGACGGCGACGCCCGCACCGCCCACGCCGGCCAGCACGGCAAGCCCGTCGCCTCCGGCGCCGAGCTCCTGGAGTTCGAGGTCGTCCTCGACGTCAAGCCCTCCGCCTGACCCCTCTCGCCGAGTCGGCGCCAATGGCGGCCCCAGTCGGCGCCAGTGGCGCCGACTCGGCGCACCATTCGTGCCGACTCGGCGGGGGTCAGTTGACCTGGCGGTCGCGGCCCTCCCAGTACGGCGCGCGCAGCTTGAACTTCTGCAGCTTGCCGGTGGCGGTGCGGGCCAGGTCGGTGCGGAACTCCACGGCGGTCGGGGCCTTGTAGCTCGCGGCCCGCTCCTTGCACCAGGCGATCAGGTCGGCCTCGGTGACCTGCTCGCCGGGCGCGAGGACGACCAGGGCCATGATCGTCTCGCCCCACTTCTCGTCGGGCACGCCGATCACCGCGACCTCGGCGACCGCCGGGTGGGAGAACAGCACGTCCTCGACCTCGATCGAGGAGACGTTCTCGCCGCCGGTGATGATCACGTCCTTCTTGCGGTCCTTGATCGTGAGGTAGCCCTCCGCATCGATCGTGCCGCCGTCGCCGGTGTGGAACCAGCCGTCCGCGAGCGCCGCCGCGGTCTCCTCCGGCTTCTCCCAGTAGCCCTCGAGCACGACGTTCGAGCGGGCCAGCACCTCGTGGTCCGGCCCGAGCGCGAGTCGTACGCCGAGGGCCGGCGCCCCGGCGCGCACCAGCTTGGCGGCTCGCTCCTCGGTGCTGAGGTGGTCCCACTCCTGGCGCGAGCGGTTGATGGTGAGCAGCGGGGAGGTCTCGGTGAGCCCGTAGATCTGGATGAACTCCCAGCCCAGCTCCTCCTCCACCCGTGCGACGGTCCGCGTGGGCGGCGGCGCGCCGGCCACGATGATGCGGACCTTGTCGCGGCCGGGGATCGGCCCCTCCCAGGTCTGGGCGGCCTCCAGCACCGCGGCCACCACTGCCGGCGCCGCGCACATGAAGGTCACGCCGTGCTCCTCGACGCGCCGCAGGATCTCCGCGCCGTCGATCTTGCGGATCACCACCTGCTTGACGCCGAGGCCGGTGGCCGCGAACGGCATCCCCCAACCGTTCGCATGAAATTGCGGGAGCGTGTGCAGGTACACGTCACGGTCGCTCACGCCGGCGTGCATCGCGAACGTCGTGGCGTTGACCCAGATGTTGCGGTGGGTGATCTGCACGCCCTTGGGCCGGGCGGTCGTGCCGGAGGTGTAGTTGATGCACGCCGTGGCGTTCTCGTCCGGCTCCCACGGCCGCGGCTCGGCGCCGGGCGGGGCGTAGAGGTCGTCGTCGTTCCCCAGCACGAAGCGGTGCTCACAGGTGACCGAGGCGAGTGCCTCGTCGATCTCGGGGTCGACGTAGAGCACCCGGGCACCGGACTGCTCGACGATGTACTGGACCTCCTCGGGCCGCAGCCGGAAGTTCACCGGCACGAGCACCCGGCCGAACCCCGCGACCCCGAAGAACGAGGTCAGCAGCCGGGCGCTGTTGTGGCTCACCACCGCCACCCGCTCCCCGAACCCGATCCCGAGCTCGTCGAGCCGCGCGGCCTGCCGGCGGGCGAGCTCGCCGATCTCGGCGTAGGTGAGCGTGCCCTGCGAGGGCGCGGGCTGGTCGGGCTCGTCCACCACGCCGACGCGGTCGGCGTACACGCCCTCCGCACGGTCGATGAAGTCGGACACACTGAACGGGACGATCACGGCATCTCCTCCGAGCATCGATGGTGACGCAGGCCACTGTAGTGATCGACCCGCTCCGCGCAGATGAGAGCCCTCTCATGCGGTCCTCACGCGCGGCCCATGATGAGGCAGGATCATCCGCACCATGAGCAAGCTGTGGCAGGTCCTCCTCGGGCTCGGCCTGGTGCTGCCCCTGGGCGGGTACGTCGCGGGCTCGCTCGCCGCCACCTCCGCCGAGGACCCCGCCCCCCGCCCTCCGATCGTGCTGGAGACGACGTCCTCCGACGGCCGGCCGGTGCCGGGCACGACGTTCTCCCCCGCGCCCGGCACCGGGGAGCGCGAGGACCCCGAGGACGACATCGAGGTCGTCGTCCCGCAGCCGGGCGAGGTCGGCCCCGACGACACAGACGACACAGACGACACCGAGGACACCGACGACGCAGACGACCTCGACGAGGCAGATGACCTCGACGACCGGGACGGGGACGACGACGACTGAGCACCCGGCCTCGCGCCCGGACGCCCGACTGCGCAGGTCGGGCGTCTCCGTGCGCGCCCGCATCACCTTCACCGTGGCGCTGCTGGTCGGCCTGACCCTCGGCGGCGCCGGCCTCATCGTCTACCTGGTGGAGAGCCAGCGCATCGAGGCGCAGACCACCGAGGAGGTCGAGCAGGAGCTCGACGAGTTCGACCTGCTGAGCCGCGAGGGCGTCGACCCGCAGACCGGCGCGCCGTTCGCGTCGGTCAAGGACGTCCTGGTGCTGTTCATGGAGCGCAACGTCCCCGACGACGACGAGCTGCTCGTCGGCTGGGTCGGCGACCGTCCGGTGGTGCGCTCCCCCGCGGACCCGCTGGCCGAGGACCCCGCGTTCCAGGCCGCGGCGCGCCCACTGGTGAGGGACGGCGGCAGCGCCCGGCTGGAGACCTCCGAGAGCGAGATCCTGATCGCCAGCCAGCCGCTGACCCGCGGACGCGAGCGCGGCGCGCTGCTGGTGGTGATCAAGCTCGCCGAGGACCGTGCGGAGCTGATCGACACGATGCGCACCTACGCCGTGGTCTCGCTGCTGTCGATGCTGCTGATCACGGCGTTCGCGTTCTGGCAGGCCGGCCGCCTGCTGGCGCCGCTGCGCACGCTGCGCGAGACCGCCGACGAGCTGGGCGCCACCGACCTGTCGCGCCGCATCCCCGAGTCCGGCAACGACGACATCACCGCACTGACCCGCACCGTCAACAGCATGCTGGCGCGCCTGGACTCCGCGTTCGCCCGCCAGCGCGAGTTCCTCGACGACGCCGGTCACGAGCTCAAGACACCCCTGACCGTGCTGCGCGGACACCTCGAGCTCCTCGATGTCGGCAGCCCCCAGGACGTGGCCGAGACCAAGGAGCTCCTGCTCGACGAGGTGGACCGGATGTCGCGACTGGTCGGCGACCTGATCCTGCTCGCCAAGAGCGACCGTCCGGACTTCGTCCGGCTCGCGCCGGTGGACCTCGCTGCGCTCACCGACGACGTGGCCGCCAAGGCCCGCGGGCTCGGCGAGCGGCACTGGGTCGTCGACTCCCGCGCCGAGGGCACGGCGTACGCCGACGCGCAGCGGCTGACCCAGGCCGTGCTCGCCCTGTGCGACAACGCCATCAAGCACACCGGGCCCGGCGACACCATCGCCGTCGGCTCGGCGCGCGACGCCTCCGGGCTGCACTGGTGGGTACGCGACACCGGCCCGGGCGTCCCCGAGGCGGACCGCGAGAGGATCTTCGAGCGCTTCGGCCGCAGCACGGTCCCGGCCGACGACGAGGGCTTCGGCCTCGGCCTGTCCATCGTCCGCGCCATCGCCCAGGCCCACGGCGGCACGGTGGCGCTGGACCCGACCTGGACGGAGGGGACCAAGGTGGTCCTGACCGTCCCCACCCGCACCCGCACCCAGCACCCGGAGGTCCCCGCGTGGCCCGCATCCTGATCGTCGAGGACGAGGCGCGCATCGCGTCCTTCGTCGCCAAGGGCCTGCGCGCCGAGGGCCATCTGGCCACCGTCGTCGGCGACGGCCCCGGCGGGCTGGACCGCGCCCTGAGCGGGGACTTCGACCTGATGGTCCTCGACATCGGGCTGCCCGGGATGGACGGCTTCGCCGTGCTCGAGCAGCTGCGCGCCCAGGGCTCACGGATGCCCGTGATCGTGCTCACCGCACGGGACTCGGTGACCGACACCGTGTCGGCGTTGGAGGGCGGCGCCGACGACTACATGCCGAAGCCGTTCCGCTTCGCCGAGCTCATCGCCCGGGTGCGGCTGCGCCTGCGCCAGGCCCAGCCGGGCGGCGAGGCCGGCGCCCGCGACACGGTGGACGCCGGCGGACTGCGCCTCGACCTGCGCACCCGCCGCGCCACCGTCGCCGGGCGCCAGGTCGACCTGTCCGCCCGGGAGTTCTCCCTCGCCGAGATCTTCATGCTCAACCCCGGCCAGGTGCTGTCGCGCGAGCAGCTCCTCGACCACGTCTGGGGCCTCGACTTCGACCCCGGCTCCAACGTCGTCGACGTGTACGTCGGCTACCTGCGCCGCAAGTTCGGCGCGGCCCGCATCGAGACCGTGCGGGGCATGGGCTACCGCTTCGTCAGCGCACCTTGAACCCGGCGAAGCGCGCCCGCGGCTGACGCGCCAGGGCCGGCTCCAGCATCTCGGCGAACTCTGCCGGCAGCGGTCGGCGCGCGGGGTCCTTGTCCAGGCCGGCGTGCAGCGCCTCGACGACCTCGCCGGGCACTCCGTCGGGCAGCGCGCGCGGCGCCTGGACCAGCTGCGGCCACCGCTCGCGTACGTCGCGGGCCTTCAGGTCCCCCGACTCGAAGGGCCGGTAGCCGGCCACGGCCTCGAACACCGTCGCGGCCAGCCCCCACACGTCGCTCGCCGGGCACGGCACCCCCGCGCCCCCGGGGTCGGCCTGCTCGGGGGCGAGGTAGGCGTCGGTGCCGATCACGCTGCGCAGGGAGCCGGCCGCGTCGACCGGACGGGCCACCGAGAGGTCGATCAGCCGGGCCGGCGCGCCCATGATCACGTTGGCCGCCTTGATGTCCAGGTGGGTCCACCCGAGGCCGCGCAGGTAGTGCAGTGCGCCGGCGACCTCGATCGCCAGCGGCAGGTACTGCTGCTCGGGGAGCGGGCCGTACCTGCGCACCAGCGTGGACAGGCGCGGCCCGTCGACCTGTTCGAGGACGACGTGGGGCCGCGGCCCGTCCAGCCGGTGCCGCAGGGCGCGCACCACCACCGGGTGGTTGACGGTCGCGAGCGCCTCCACCTCGCGGCGCAGGCCACGCAGGCTGTCCGGGTCCTCGACCTGCCCCGGCCGCAGCACCTTCACCACCACCGGCCCGTAGGTGACCTCGTCGAAGGCGAGGTAGGCCTCGTAGGCCGACCCGCCGCCGAGCAGCCGCACGACACTGAGCTCTGGCGTGATCGGCTCGCCCTCGCGCAGGTCCCACCCGTCGCGGGCCGTCTCCGGGACCGCGGCGCGCGGCGGGGCGGTGGTGACGTTCATCGGCTCTCCTCCTTGGTGGTCGCGCCTTGCTGGTCGCGCCTGGGGGCGTCGCTCAGCGGCGGACGGCGCGGGTGTCGTTGCGGGAGCGGTCGTTGGTGGAGTTCTTCGTGCGGTCCCGGGTCTTGTCTCCGCCGTCCCGGGTCCAGTCCTTGGTGAGGTCGCCGCGGCTGCGGTCGCGGTCCCGGCTGACAGCGGTGACCCGGCTGTTGGTGTTGTCCGCGCGCGAGCGGCTGTCACCGGTGTCGCGGCTGCGGGTGTCGCGGGTCGCCTTGGTCTTGCCGGTGTTGGTGGCGGCGTCCCGGCCGAAGGTGTCGTCGTCGTCCTCGTCGTCGACCGCCAGCACCACGTCGGGCCGGTCGTCCTTGCGCTGGTAGGCGCCCTCGTCGGCCGCGACGCTCGGGGTCTGGAACGCGACGAGACCGGCCGCGACACCTCCGGCGACGCCCAGGGTGGCGATGCTCACGAGCTTCTTCATGATCGTTCCTCTCTGCCGGGTCCGGGCCCGGCACGCAGAGATGGTCCGCCTCCCGAGTGGCGGCGGATCCGTGCTGACACCGACTCTCACCGCCCACGGTGAGCCGCCGATGAGCCCCCGATGAGAGCACTCTCACGTCCCGCTGGATGTCGTGAGGAGGGGCCCGCACGCCTATCGTTGTGAAGAACAACAATTGCCTTCGACAACCTTGATGGAGCACTGCATGAGTACACCCACCGTCGCGACCGGTTTCCCGGCCGCCGCCTCCGGACCCTCGGGAAGTCCGTTGAAGCCTCTGGTGGGGCTGTTGCTCGGCATGTTCGTCTCGATGCTGGCGACGACCGTCGTCAGCACCTCGCTGCCGGTGATCCTCGCCGACCTCGGCGGTGGCCAGACGGCGTACACCTGGGTCGTCACCGCCACCCTGCTCACCACCGCCGTCTCCACCCCGATCTGGGGCAAGCTGGCCGACCTCTTCGACCGCAAGCTGCTGCTCCAGCTGGCCCTGGTGATCTTCATCCTGGCCAGCGCCGCCGCCGGCTTCGCCCAGAACAGCGAGTGGCTGATCGGCTGCCGCGCCATCCAGGGCATCGGCGCCGGCGGTCTGGGCGCACTGACCCAGATCGCGATGGCGGACATCATCTCGCCGCGCGAGCGCGGCAAGTACATGGGTCTGTTCGGTGGCGTGATGGCGCTGGCCACCGTCGGCGGACCGCTCATCGGCGGCGCGATCACCGACCTCTCGAACTGGCGCTACAACTTCTACGTCGCGGTCCCGGTGGCCGTCGTCGCGCTGGTGATGATCCAGAAGACCCTGCACCTGCACCCGTTGCCGAAGCGCAAGGTGAGCATCGACTACGCCGGCATCGTGTTCTTGTCGGCGTCGGTCTCCACCCTGCTGATCTGGATCTCGCTGGTCGGCAGCTCCTTCGCCTGGGCCAGCTCCACCACCGCCTGGATGGTCGGCGGCACCGTCGTCGGCATCGCCGCCTTCATCGCCGTGGAGCTGCGGGCCACCGAGCCGCTGATCCCGCTGACGCTGTTCCGCAACCGCACCTTCACCTGGGCGGTCATCGGCAGCCTCTCGGTCGGCGTCGCGATGTTCGGCACCACCGTCTTCTTGTCGCAGTACATGCAGCTGGCCCGCGGCGCCTCGGCCACCGAGTCCGGCCTGATGACGCTGCCGATGATGCTGGGCCTCTTCCTGGTCTCCTCGGTGGCGGGGCGCCAGATCACCAAGACCGGCGTCTGGAAGCCCTACGTGCTCGGCGGCTCGATCCTGCTGACGATCGGCATGGGCCTGATGGGCACGATCGAGTACGACACCAACTTCGTGCTGGTCTCGGTCTACATGTTCGTCCTCGGCTCCGGCGTCGGCCTGGTGATGCAGAACCTGGTGCTCGTCGTGCAGAACGCCGTGCCCCCGCGTGACCTCGGTGTCGCGAGCTCCGGGGTGAACTTCTTCCGCACCGTCGGCGGCACCATCGGCGTCGCCGTCCTCGGCGCGGTGCTCGGCAACAAGGTCACCTCCCACATGGCCGAGCGCGCCGGCGACCTGCAGGCGGCCATCGGCTCGCTCGGGTCCCAGGGCAAGGAGGTCGCCGTGGCCCTGCAGAGCGGCTCCATCCCCGCGGTGAGCAGCCTTCCCGAGCCGGTGCGGGCCGTCGTGGAGTCGGTGTACGGCGCCTCGGTGGCCGACATCTTCGTGGTGGCCGCCCCGATGGGCCTGCTGACCGTGATCGCCGTGGCGCTGCTGCCGAACCTCGCGCTCGGCACGCTGACGCGCCACGAGAAGTTCAGCGCCGAGGAGAGCGCGGTGGCCCTGGCGGCCACCGCCGAGGCCGCGGCCGGCCAGAACGGACCGGAGCACCCCGGTGACGGACGCGACCACCGCTGACCTGGCCGAGGCCGTCGGTGAGATCGAGGCCCAGTTCACCCGGATGGCGGCGGCCTCGCGCCGCCGCCTGCGGGAGCACGCGAGCAGCGTCCACCCCGACCTCACGCCGCTCGGCTTCGCCCTGCTCACCGCCTCCCAGCACCTCGGCCGGTGCCCGCAGAGCGCCCTCGTGCAGCGGATGCAGGCCGACAAGGGCGCGGTCAGCCGGGCGGTCGCTCAGCTGGAGCACTTCGGACTGATCCGCCGCGAGGCCGATCCCGCCGACCGGCGCAGCCAGCTCCTCGAGCTCACTCCCGCCGGCAGGGCGGCCCTCGCCGGGGTCGACTCCCGCTCCCGCGAGCTGCTGCACGGGCAGCTCGAGGGCTGGACGCTCGCCGAGGTCCAGCAGCTCCGTGACCTGCTGACCCGACTCAACGACGCGGCGCGCGTCCTGCCCGGCGCGGGTCCCGGGACTTCCGACTCCCCGGCTCGTTCGGAGACCTGAGGCTCGGTAGCCTGACGGCGCCGCCGACGAGAGGGACCCGATGAGCACACCGCTGCTGTGGACCCGCGCCGTGGTCCTCGCCGTGGCCGCGCTCGGTGCCGGGGTCGTCTCCCACGTCGCCGCCGACGGCTCGCTCCCCGGTCCCCTCGCGCTGCTCGTGCTTCTCGGGCTGACGAGCGTCGTCGCGGTGCCCTTCCTGCGCGCACGCGCCTCGACCGGGCGCCTCGTGCTGCTGGTCGTGGGCGGGCAGGCGCTCACCCATGCAGCGCTGAGCGCCCTCGCCGGCCACGCCGGGGACCGGGCCGGGTCGACCCTGGCGGCGCCTGCCGCACCCGGCGGTGCCCTGCTCGAGATCACCGACTCCTCGGGCCGGCGTACCGGCTCCCTGCTCGACCAGTACGCCGCGGCGTCCGACGCCGCACCCGCCGGCGCGGCGAGCGACCCGCTCACCGGGCTGGTCACCGGGCTGCTCGACCTCGCCCGGCACCAGCTCGCCCATCTCACCGAGCAGGGCCCGGCGATGCTCCTCACGCACACGCTGGGCGCGGTGGCCCTGGGGCTGTGGCTCGCGGTCGGCGAGCGCGCCCTGTGGCACCTGCTCCACCTCGGCGCGGCCCGGCTGGCGAGCGCCGCCCGCGCCCACCTCGTGCTGCGCGGCGCACTGGCCGCCGTGCGCGACACCCTGAGCGCCGGGCGCCCCTGCCCGCCGGTCGTCGCCGGCTGGCGTCCGCCCCTCGACCAGGTGCTCGGCCACCAGGTCGCCCGGCGCGGGCCACCGCGTCTCCTCCCCGCCTGAGCCAGCGCGCCGCGCGCCACCCACCCCTGTCCGGAGGAGACCCCATGCACCGCACCACCACCCGCCACCGCACCCGCCGTTCCGCCCTCGGCGCGCTCGCCCTCGCCGGCGCACTCGCGCTCACCGCCTGCGGCGACGACGCCGAGCCCGCCGAGCAGTCCGGCTCCGCCGCCACCAGCGGCCCCGAGATCGTCGTGACCGACCCGTGGGTCCGCGCGACCGACGGGGCCGAGGACACCTCGATGACCGCAGCCTTCATGGACCTGGCCAACGAGGGCGACGAGGCGGTCACGCTCGTCTCCGCCTCGAGCGAGGTCGCCGGCACCGTCGAGATCCACGAGATGGCGAACGTCGACGGCAAGGCCGTCATGCAGGAGGCCGAGGACGGCGTCGAGCTCAAGGCCCGAGGCGGCCAGCTGCTCCAGCCCGGCGGCTACCACGTCATGCTGATGGGCCTCTCCGACGAGCTCGCCGCGGGCGACGAGGTCACGCTGACCCTGGAGTTCTCCGACGGGAGCACCCAGGAGATCACCGCGCCGGTCAAGGCCTTCACCGAGGAGGAGGGCGACTACCACGACCACGGCTCCCACGACCACGGCGACGAGGGCCACGGCGACGAGGACCACGAGCACCCGTGAGCACCTCGGGAGTCGGACGCCGCGGCTTCCTGGGCTACGTCGGCACGGCGGTCGCGGGTGCGGCCGCCGGTGTCGGCGGCGCGACGCTGGCGGGGTCGAGCAGCCGCGCCGAGGACCAGGCGCCTGCCGCCGACACGTCGGCCTGGGCCGGGCGCACGATCGCGCCGCACGGTCCGCACCAGCCCGGCGTGGCGGCCGCGCCCGCCCACGTCACCGAGCTCGTCGCGCTGGACCTGCTGGCCGGCACCGACCGTGACGCGCTCGGGCGGCTGATGCGGGTGTGGACCGGCGACGTCGAGGCCCTGACGCAGGGTCGCCCCGCGCCGGGTGACACCGCGCCCTGGCTGGCCACCGCCAACGCCGACCTGACGATCACCGTCGGGGTGGGCCCGGGGGCGTTCGGCCCACGCCGCCTCCGCACTCCCCCGCCCGGTTTCGGCGAGGTGCCGCCCATGCGCCACGACCGGCTGCAGGAGCGCTGGAACGGCGGGGACCTGGTGCTGCACGTCGCCGGGCGCGACGCCACCACCGTGGCGCACGCCGTACGACGTCTGGTCGCGGACGCGGCGCCGTTCGCGACCCTGCGCTGGCGCCAGCAGGGCTCGTGGAACGGCACGGGTCCGCAGGGGCAGCCGGTCACCGGACGCAACCTGTTCGGGCAGGTCGACGGGTCGGCCAACCCGCGGCCCGGGACCCCGCTGTTCGACCAGACGGTCTGGATCCCCGACGGGCCCTGGGCCGGTGGCACCACGCTGGTGGTGCGCCGGATCCGGATGGACCTCGACACCTGGGACGAGCTCACCCGCGACGAGCAGGAGCAGTCCGTGGGCCGGCGCCTCGACGACGGGGCACCACTGAGCGGGGGTGGCGAGCTCGACGACATCGACCTGCGCGCCCGATCCGGCGGACGCCCGGTCATCGCGCGCGACGCCCACGCCCGGCGGTCCCACCCGGGGCTCAACGGCGGGCGCCGGATCTTCCGCAAGGGCGCCAACTACGTGCTCGACACCGAGCGCGGGGTCGAGTCCGGGCTGTTGTTCCAGAGCTTCCAGGCCGACCTGCTGGATCAGTTCGTCCCGATCCAGCGGAGCCTCGACGAGCTCGACTCGCTCAACGAGTGGACCACCGCGATCGGCTCGGCGAGCTTCGCGGTGCTGCCGGGCTTCGAGGCCGGCAGCTGGCTGGGCGAACCCCTCCTGGCCTGACCCCGCCCAGTCGGCACCAATGGTGCGCCCAGTCGGCGCTCATGGCGTGCGTGCTCCGGCCCGGCTGAGACGCCACCGGCTCGAGCCGACGGTGCGCCAAGGCGTGGGGGTCGGTGGGCTGGGGCCGGTCATCACCGCGCAATTGCTGGGAAAAACACCGACCGCCGCGCCGTACCGGTGTTTTTCCCAGCAATTGCGCCGAAAGACACCTCCCCCACCCGCTCGGCGTCAGCGCCGCCAGGCGCGCAGCAGCCGCCCGCCCGGCTCCTCCTCGATGCGGGGCGAGGCGGACTGCTCCCACACCCGGCGCCACGGCGCCACGTCCGGCCCCGCGGGGTCGGGGGTGGCGCCCCGGGCGGCGCGGCGCCGCGCCGCCCACCAGGTCGTCGCGTCCTCGTCGAGCAGCTCCGCCAGCGCGGTGCGGATGCGCGGGGCGAACTCGCGCGCCGACTCCCCCGGCGCCACCCGCAGCGGCTCACCGAACCTGATCGTCAGCTGGCGCCGCCCGCGGCTGGGCCAGTCCTGCCCGCGCGGCATCGCGGCGAAGGTCCCCCGGTGCGCCACCGGCACCACGGGCACGCCGTGGGCGTGCGCGAGGTGGGCCGCGCCCATCCGGAAGGTGCCGGTCCAGCCGTCGCGAGAGCGGGTGCCCTCGGGAAAGATCACCAGGCTCCAGCCCTCGGCCAGCACCTCCCCGGGGGTGGCCGCCATCGACCCGCCGTGCCGGTCGATCGGGAAGGTGTTGAACAGCAGCGAGGACCCCACCGCGCGCCACCAGGTGTCGAAGAAGTAGTCGGCCGCCGCGGCGACCGCCGTACGCCGGCGCCACTCGGCGGGCAGCGACAGCAGCACCAGCGGGGTGTCGAGGTGGGAGGCGTGGTTGGCCACGAAGATCACCGGCCCCTCGACCCGGTCCAGCACGTCGAGGCCCTCGACACGGGTGCGGACCTGGGAGCGGAACAACGGCTCCAGCCCCGCCTTCTGCGCGACCTCCCGGGCCGCGACCGCCGGCGGTCTGCGGGACCAGTCGGAGGGGAACACCGAGGTCTGCTGCGCACGCACCCACGGCTCCGCCGATCGCGGGACCTGCGAGCGCCGTCCCCAGCGCCAGCCGCGCGCGACCGTGCGCAGGTCCTCGGCGGTCCCGGCGAGGAAGCCCATCACGTCACCGCACGTCCGCGAGCAGGTGCGGCGGGCTGTGCAGGTAGGTGATCGACGGGGAGGAGCCGACGGTGCCCGAGGCCATCTCGAGGGCGTCGGCGAGCGTCGAGGCGGCCCGGAAGCCGAGCCGGGCCGCGACCTTGCGGTCGGCCCCCACCCAGATCACGTCGCCGACGTGGTCCATCGCGTGCGCCGCCCAGTACCACATGTAGAACGGGTGCACCCCGTGGTAGGCGTGCGAGGTGCGGTAGAGGTGGCGGTACCACTCGTCCTCGGCGAACTGCCGCTCGTACTTCTGCCCGATCACCGCCGGGTCGGTCGACTCGGCCAGCACCTCCTCGTAGAAGTCGACGTAGGAGGGGTGGTGCAGCTGGTCGAACCCCTCGTCGAGCGGGTGGTAGAGCACCACCGCGCCGCCGGGGCGCACCACCGGCTGGTGGCGGTAGGAGTTGAAGAAGTAGCCCAGCCCCATGCAGGTGGCCAGCACCGGGTTCATCGAGCTGTTGACGTTGTAGGGGCCCAGGTAGGGCACCCCGAGCACCAGCACGTCGGACTGCCCCTGCACCTCCACCAACTGCTGGCGGTGCACCCGCTCCAGGGTGCGGGCGTGCACGGCCTCCACCTCGCCCGCGGCGACGCCGGTCAAGCCGTAGGCGCCGCGCAGGTCGTGGAAGAGGCGGTGCCGAAGCCGCTGCGGGGCGAGTGCGAGGCCGCGCTTGACGGCGAGCATCGAGGCCTGGTCGCGCACCGACCACTCCCACTCGCGCTTCTGGAAGAAGTCGTAGGGCCGCGGGAAGACGTCGTTGTCGAGGGTCGTCTCGATCTGGAAGACCTGCACGTGCTCCTTGATCACCCGCCCCATCCGCCACGCCGAGTGGTGCATGGCCGAGCGGGTGTGGTCCATGAACGAGCGCGACTGCACCATCGTGTGCGCGTTGTGGTGGTGGCGCAGCGAGCGGTACGACGCCAGCCCGATCCCCACCGACTTGTGCCCGCCGTCCATCGCGACGAGGTTGACGTTGACGTAGACCACCAGGTCCGACTCGGCCGCGCGACGGCTGATCTCGACGTCCTCGCCCTGCTCGGTGGTGCCGAGGTGGGCCAGGCCCTCGGGGTCCTCGGCGTCGAAGTTGGTGAGCAGTCCCTGGGGGTGGAAGGAGCGGAAGACCCGCTCCCCGACGATGTGGCGCAGCTCGGCGGCGGTCATCCGGCGGTGCAGCGCGTTGGCCGCGACCAGCTCGACGTCGTCCACGCCGGCCTCGGCGGCCAGGGTCAGCACGTGCTCGATGATCCGGCCGCGGATGTCGGGGGCGCGCATGGCCGGCAGCGGCAGGGACACGTCGTCGAAGGCGATCGTGAGCCGCATCCCCGGGCGCAGCAGGGCGGGCAGCGGGTCGGCGTCGACCGGGTGCAAGAGCGCCTCGCGGATCGCCTCGTCCACGT